>CAYGYQ010000028.1:0-22172 GCA_964354035.1 uncultured Bordetella sp. | reverse complement strand
GCGCGCCGGGCCGCCCCAAGCGCGAATACCGGAGCGCGCAGCGCGAAGGTACTCCGTGAACCCTTCCCGTCCGTTCATCCTCCGGCCGGTGGCGACGTCACTGCTGATGCTCGCCATCCTGCTGGTGGGCATCGTCGCGTATCGCGTGCTGCCGTTGTCGGCGCTGCCCAAGTTCGATTACCCGACGATCCAGGTGGTGACGTTGTATCCGGGCGCGAGCCCGGAAGTCATGACGTCTTCCGTCACCGCGCCTCTGGAGCGCCAGTTCGGGCAGATGCCGGGCTTGAAGCAGATGTCCTCGTCGAGTTCGGGCGGCGCCTCGGTCATCACGCTGCAATTTGGCCTCGACCTGCCGCTCGACGTGGCGGAGCAGGAGGTGCAGGCCGCGATCAACGCCGCGGGCACCTTCCTGCCGGCGGATCTGCCGCAGCCGCCGATCTACAACAAGGTCAACCCGGCCGACACGCCGATCGTCACGCTGGCGCTCACCTCGCGCACCTTGCCGCTGCCGGAGATCCAGTACCTGGCAGACACGCGGTTTGCAGCCAAGCTCTCGCAGGTATCCGGCGTCGGACTCGTGAGCATCAGCGGCGGCCAGCGGCCGGCCATTCGCATTCTGGCCAACCCGAAGGCGCTGGCCGCCTACAACCTTTCGCTCGACGACCTGCGCATCGCGATCGGCAACGCCAATTCGAACCAGGCCAAGGGCAGCTTCGACGGGCCAAGCCGCGCGTCCACGATCGACGCCAACGACCAGCTGAAGTCGGCGGAAGAATTCAAATCGATGATCGTCGCCTATCGCAACGGCGCGGCGGTGCGGCTCGCCGACGTGGCCGACGCCGTCGACGGCGCCGAGAATTCGCGTCTCGCGGCGTGGGCCAACGAGTCGGCCGCCGTGATCGTCAACATCCAGCGGCAGCCGGGCGCCAACGTCATTGAAGTGGTCGACCGCATCAAGCGACTGCTGCCGCAGCTCAACGCGTCGCTGCCCGCCGCGGTCGACGTCGTGCTGCTGACCGACCGCACCGAGACGATCCGCGCCTCGGTGCGCGACGTGCAGTTCGAGCTGCTGCTCGCCGTGGCGCTGGTGGTGATGATCATCTTCCTGTTCCTGCGCAACGTTGCGGCCACGATCATTCCGAGCGTGGCGGTGCCGCTGTCGCTCGTCGGCACGTTCGCCGTGATGTACCTCGCCGGATTCTCCATCAACAATCTGACGCTGATGGCCCTCACCATCGCCACTGGTTTCGTGGTCGACGACGCCATCGTGATGATCGAGAACATCACGCGCCACATCGAGGCGGGCGAGCCGCCGCTCGCCGCGGCGCTGAAGGGCGCGGAGCAGATCGGCTTCACCATCATCTCCCTGACGCTGTCCCTCATCGCCGTGCTGATCCCGCTGCTGTTCATGGGCGACGTGGTCGGGCGCCTGTTCCGCGAGTTCGCGATCACGCTTGCCGTTGCCATCCTCATCTCGGCCGTGGTCTCGCTGACGCTGACGCCGATGATGTGCGCGCGACTCCTGCGCCACGTGCCCGAACGCGAGCAGGGACGCCTGTTCCGGAAGAGCGGCGAGTGGTTCGACCGGGTGATCGCCCGCTACGCGCGCATGCTGACGTGGGTGCTCGATCGCCAGGGCGCGACGCTGCTCGTGGCGATCGCGACGCTGGCGCTGACGATCGTGCTCTATGTTTTGATCCCCAAGGGCTTCTTCCCGGTCCAGGACACCGGCGCGATCCAGGGCATTTCCCAGGCCTCGCCGACGATATCGTTCGCCGCGATGGCGGAGCGCCAGCAGGCATTGGCGAAGGTGATTCTGCAGGACCCGGCCGTGACGAGCCTGTCCTCGTTCATCGGCGTCGACGGCAGCAATCCCACGCTGAACAGCGGCCGCTTCCTGATCAACCTCAAGCCACTGTCGCAACGCGACGCGAGTGCCGCCGACGTCGTCCGGCGCCTGCAGGACAAGCTTGCCGCCGTCGAGGGCATCGTGCTCTACATGCAACCGGTGCAGGACCTCACCATCGAGGACAAGGTCAGCCGCACCCAGTACCAGTTCTCCGTGGAGGACGCGGATGCCGCCGTGCTTCGTGCGTGGGTGCCGGAGCTCGTCGCGCGGCTCGCCCGGGATCCGCGACTCGCGAACGTCGCGACGGATCAGCAGGAGGGGGGGCTGCAGGCGTACGTGGAAATCGATCGCGTCGCGGCCAGCCGCTACGGCATCACGCCGGCCATGATCGACAACGCCCTCTACAACGCTTTCGGCCAGCGCATCGTCTCCACCATCTTCACGCAGACCAACCAGTACCGCGTGGTCCTCGAGGTTCAGCCCGAGTTCCGCCGGGGCGTCGCCGCGCTCGACGGCATCTATGTCGCCGCGCCGAATCCCGTGACGGCCGCGCGGCCGCCGGGTTCGGCGCCGGTCGCCGCCGCGGGACCGGGCACGACGCAGCAGATTCCGCTGTCGTCGCTGGCGCGGGTGAGCGAGCGCGCGGCGCCGCTCGTCGTCAGCCGCATCGGCCAGTTTCCGGCGGCCACGATCTCGTTCAACCTGGCGCCCGGTGCATCGCTGGGCGATGCGGTCAAGGCCGTCGAGGCCGCGCAGCGTGACACCGGCCTGCCAGCCAGCACGCAGGTGAAGCTCCAGGGTGCGGCGCTCGCCTTCAGCGCTTCGCTCACGAACCAGCTCTGGCTGATCCTGGCCGCCATCGTCACGGTCTACATCGTCCTGGGCGTGCTCTACGAGAGCTACATCCACCCCATTACCATCCTGTCCACGCTGCCCTCCGCCGGAGTCGGCGCGCTCCTCGCGCTGCAGCTTTCCGGCAACGATCTCGGCGTGATTTCGATCATCGGCCTCATCCTGCTCATCGGGATTGTGAAAAAGAACGCCATCCTGATGATCGACTTCGCAATCGACGCCGAGCGCGAGCAGCGCATGGCGCCGCGGGATGCCATCTTCCAGGCCTGTTTGCTGCGCTTCCGTCCGATCATGATGACCACGATGGCCGCGCTGCTGGGCGCACTGCCGCTGATGCTCGGCTGGGGCGTGGGCTCGGAGCTGCGCCATCCGCTCGGCATCACGATGGTCGGCGGCCTGATCGTCAGCCAGGCGCTCACGCTGTTCACCACGCCGGTCATCTATCTCGCCTTTGGCCGGCTCGAGACGCGGCTCAGCGCGCGGCGTGAACGCGTGCGCGCCGCGGCCTCGGATGGCGGCGCCGAATAAGGGGCAGCATGAATATTTCTGCGCCCTTCATCGATCGTCCGGTCGCCACCACCCTGCTGACCATCGGCATCACGCTGGCCGGCGCGGTTGCCTTCCTCCTGCTTCCGGTATCGCCGCTGCCGCGGGTCGACCTCCCGACCATTACCGTGTCCGCATCGCTGCCCGGAGCGAGCCCCGAGACGATGGCGGCGACCGTCGCGATGCCGCTCGAACGCTCGCTCGGCCGCATCGCCGGCATCACCGAGATGACCTCGGCCAGCGCCCTCGGCTCGACGCGCGTCGTGCTGCAGTTCGAGCTCGACCGCGACATCAACGGCGCGGCGCGCGACGTGCAGGCGGCGCTGAACGCGGCCCGCAGCGCGCTGCCCTCCGGCCTCAACGGCAATCCGACGTACCGCAAGGTCAATCCGGCCGTCGCGCCGGTGATGATCCTGGCGCTCACGTCGGACACCATGACTCAGGGGCAGATGTACGACGCGGCCTCGACCGTCATCGCGCAGAAGCTGTCGCAGGTCGCAGGCGTGGGCCAGGTCCAGATCGGGGGCAGCTCGCTGCCCGCGGTGCGCGTCGAAGTCAATCCGCAGGTCCTGCACAAGTACGGCATCGGCTTCGAGGACGTGCGCGCCGCGCTCGCCGGGGCCAACGCCAACCGGCCCAAGGGCGCGGTGGAAGACGGCGCGCGCTACTGGCAGATCGACGCCAACGACCAGGCCAGGACAGCAGCCGACTACCTCCCGCTGATCGTGGCCTATCGCAACGGCGCTCCGGTTGAGCTCACCGCGGTAGCCGAAGTCGTCGACTCCGTGCAGGACCTGCGCAACGCAGGGTCGTCCAACGGCAAGCCGTCGGTGCTGGTGATCATCAGCCGCCAGCCCAACGCCAACATCATCGAGACCGTCGACCGTGTCACGGAGCTGCTGCCTACGCTCTCCGCATCGATCCCGGGCGCGATCGACCTCCGGGTGGTGATGGAGCGCACCACCACCATCCGGGCGTCCCTGCGGGACGCCGGGCAGACGCTGGCGCTGTCCGTGGCGCTGGTCGTCCTCGTCGTGTTCCTGTTCCTGCGCAACGGCCGCGCGGCGCTCATTCCGAGTGTCGCCGTGCCGGTGTCGCTCACTGCGACCTTCGGCGTCATGTACCTTGCCGGCTACAGCCTGGACAACCTGTCGCTGATGGCACTCACGATCGCCACCGGCTTCGTGGTCGACGACGCGATCGTGGTCCTGGAGAACGTGTCGCGCCACGTCGAGGGCGGCATGTCGCCGCGGGAAGCGGCGCGGGTCGGGGCGCGGGAAGTGGGCTTCACGGTGCTGGCGATGACCCTGTCGCTCATCGCCGTCTTCATTCCGATGCTGCTCATGGGCGGATTCGTGGGCCGCTTCTTCCGCGAGTTCGCGGTGACGCTGTCCGCGGCGGTCCTGATTTCGCTGGTGGTCTCGCTCACCACCACGCCGATGATGTGCGCGCGGTTGCTCGTGCCGGCCGCGCAGCGCCGCGCGAGCCGGTTTCACCAATGGAGCGAGCGCGGCTTCGCCGCGGTGCTGCGCGGTTACGAACGCACGCTGGCCTGGGCGCTGGACCACGGCCCGCTGACGGCGCTGGTCCTGCTGGCGACGGTGGCGCTCAACGTGTTGCTCTACGTGATCGTGCCCAAGGGCTTCTTCCCGCAGCAGGACACGGGCCAGCTCACCGGCCGCATCCAGGCCGATCAGAGCATCTCGTTCCAGGCGATGCGCGACAAGCTCGCCGCCTTCATCGACATCGTGCGTGCCGACCCGAGCGTCGAGAGCGTCGTCGGCTACACCGGCGGCAGCCAGCGCAACACCGGGTCGCTGTTCGTCACGCTGAAACCGCTCGCCGAGCGCCGGGAGAGCGCCGACCGGATCGTGGCGCGGCTGCGCACGCGGCTCGCCCAGGAGCCCGGTGCCGACCTCGTCCTCAACCCGGTCCAGGACATACGCGTCGGCGGCCGGCAGAGCCGCGCCACGTACCAGTACACGATCCAGGCCGACGACCTCGAGGAGCTGCGGGTCTGGGAGCCGCGCATCCGCGAGTCGCTCGCGCGCCTGCCCGAGCTTGCCGACGTCAACACCGATCAGCAGAACAAGGGGCTCTCCACCTCGATCGTGATCGATCGCGACGCCGCGGCGCGCCTCGGCGTGACGCCGAAGCTGATCGACGCCACGCTGAACGACGCGTTCGCGCAACGGCAGGTCTCGACCATCCACGCGCCCCTCAACCAGTACCACGTCGTGATGGAGGCCGCACCCGAATTCCTGCAGTCGGCGGCAGCGCTCGACCAGCTGCACGTCAGCGTCCCCGGCGGCGCGCAGGTGCCGTTTTCGCTGTTCGCCCGCCATGCGCAGACCGAGACGTCGCTCGTGGTCAATCACCACTCGCAGTTCGTCGCCTCGACGATCTCCTTCAACCTGCCGGAAGGCGTGTCGCTGTCGCAGGCGACCCGGGCGATCGACGACGCCCTCGCCCGCATCGGAGTGCCCAATACGGTGCGCGGCAGCTTCCAGGGCTCCGCGCGCGCCTTCCGGGCCGTGCTCGAGACCCAGCCGCTCCTCATTCTCGCCGCGTTGCTCACCTTGTACATCGTCCTTGGCGTGCTCTACGAGAGTTTCGTCCATCCGCTCACCATACTGTCGACGCTGCCGTCGGCGGGCGTCGGGGCGCTGGCCGCGCTGATGCTGTTCAGGACGGAGTTTTCCGTCATCGCGCTGATCGGTATCATCATGCTGATCGGCATCGTCCAGAAGAATGCGATCATGATGATCGACTTCGCGCTCGAGACCGAACGCCGCACCGGGGCGAGCTCGCGCGACGCCATCTTCGCGGCCTGCCTGCTGCGTTTGCGCCCGATCCTGATGACCACACTGGCGGCACTGCTGGCGTCGATTCCGCTTGCGCTCGGCAGAGGCGACGGGGCGGAGCTCCGCCAGCCGCTCGGCATCGCGATCGGCGGCGGCCTGATCCTGAGCCAGGTCCTGACCCTCTACACCACGCCGATCGTGTACCTCTACCTCGACCGCTTCAGCCTTTGGGTCCGCGGCCTGCAGCGCGGCGGCGATCGCGCCGCCACCGTCACCAGTGGCGCAGCGGAATGCGGACGATGACCGACGACCTCCGCTGCCGTATCGCACGCGTCCTGGCCGTCGCGTCGGTAGCGGCGGGCAGTGTCTCGTGCACGGTCGGGCCGGACTACGTGCGCCCGGCCGTCGCGGTGCCGGCTGCCTACAAGGAGGCAGCGGCGCCGAGAGCAGCCGAGACGGTGCGCGAGCTGCCGCGCGGCCGCTGGTGGGAGCATTTCGGTGACGCCGACCTCAATGCGCTGGAGGCGCAGGTCGACGTCGACAACCAGACGCTCCGGGCCGCCGAGGCGCGCGTGCGGCAGGCCCAGGCGCTGGTCGAGATCGCCCGTGCGCCGAGCTCCCTCACGCTCAATGCCGGCGGCTCGAACCAGAAGCTGGGCCTCGCCGCTGGCTGGGAGCTCGATCTCTGGGGCCGCATCCGGCGCAACGTCGAAGCGGCCACCGCCGGCGCTGAATCCAGCGCCGATGAGCTCGCAGCGGTGCGTCTCTCGCTGCAGGCGCAGGTCGCGCAGAATTACTTCCTGTTGCGCGTGCAGGACGCGGAAATCCGCCTGCTGCAGGAGAACGTCGCGCGGTTCGAACGGTCGCTGCAGCTCACGCGCAACCAGTATGCCGTCGGCGTCGCTTCCCGCGGCGACGTCGTGCAGGCGGAAGCGCAGCTCAATTCGACCCGGGCCCAGGCCTTCGAGGCGGCCGTGGCCAGGGCACAACTCGAGCATGCCATCGCCGTCCTGGTCGGCAAGCCGCCAGCCGACATCAGCATCGCCGCAACCGCCTTGAACGTTGCCATTCCGACAGTACCGCCGGCGTTGCCTTCCGAACTGCTCGTCCGGCGTCCGGACATCGCCGCCGCGGAACGCCGCATGGCCGCGGCCAACGCCCAGATCGGCGTGGCCGAAGCCGCCTTCTACCCCTCGGCCAGGCTGTTCGCGGGTGGTGGTTTCGACATTTCCTTCGCGGGCGGCGTGGCGTACGCGCTGGCCTTGCTGGACGGCGGATTGCGCGACGCGCAGAGCGCGCAATATGCGGCCGCCTACGCGGAGACCGTCGCCGATTACCGGCAGACGGTTCTCTCCGCGCTCCGCGATGTGGAAGACAACCTCGCGGCGCTGCGCCTCCTGGAGAGCGAAGCCGCCGTGCAGGGCGCGGCGGTGAAGGCGGCGCGCGAATCGGTGACGATCACCAACAATCAGTATCGGGCGGGCACCGTCACCTACCTTGCGGTCGTCGTCGTGCAGGCCGCCGCGCTCATCAACGAGCGCGCCGAACTCGCCATCGTCGGCCGCCGCTTCGTCGCCAGCGTGAACCTGATCAAGGCTCTGGGGGGCAGCTGGGAGATGGAAGCGCCGAAGGCGGCGGCGAAGTAGGCAGCCGGACAGCGGTCAGGGTTGCGCGGGGGTCCGCGAGTCGCGCAAGAAGGCCGCAATGGCATCGGCGCCGCGCTGGGCCGCGGTGGACGCCGGATCCTGATGGAAGGTCTCGGCAAACCCTGCCTGTTGTGTCGGCAGGTACTGCGCGTGGCTCGCGACGGCGCCAGCCAGCGCGAGACCGAGATCGCGTGCCACGTCGGTGACCACCGGTCCGAAGCACCAGTGCGCATAATGCGGATCGTGCTTCCACTCGATGCCGTGCGCGTCGAGAAAGACGCACGGCCGGGGTTCGAGCAGGAATTCGTACACCTGGCTGCTGACGTCGCCGAGATAGATGTCGGCAGCGTCGAGGTACGTCATGTCCGCCAGCGCGGCGCTGTCGGTGTCGATCAGGATGTTCGGCGCCCGGCGGTAAGCGTCCGGCAGCGTGGCGCGATGCCGCCAGCGTCGCTTGAAGAGAACGAGATGCGGCGCGAAGACGAGGTTGTACTGCGGGTTTTCGATGAAGAAGTCCAGCACGGAACGTCCCATGCGGGCCCACGATCCGATGCGCTGATCGAAGTGCGGGTTGTAGACGACGACGGGGTTGTCGTTGTCGAACAGGCGGCGCCGGACCGGGGCGAGGGCCCGCACCGCCTCGAACTTCGGCCAGCCGGTGATCACGTACTGGCCGGGCCGCACATAGCCCAGCTTGCTGAACCGGTCGGCGTACTTGCGGCCGGGAAGCAGCACCAGGTCGAACAGCGTCATGGTGGCGTCCGACGTGCCCTTGCGGTCGCCGGCGCCGTGTCGCGTGTGGATGAGCCGGAGTTTCGCCAGGCGATGCGTCGTGCGCAGCCGCCGGCAGTGCCGTTCCGGCGCGACCAAAGCGTCGAGGCCCGCGAAGAAATCGAGGTTGTCGGCCAGGATGCGATTCTTGCGCGCGAACGCGAATTTCGAGATGACGGGATCGAGCGGGCCGTACCACCACGCCGGGCGCAGCCGGCGCAGGATGCAGCGCTGTCCCGGATAGAGTTTTCCGATCGTCGCGGCGACGGCGAGCTCGGCGTCGCTCGACGCAGCGATCGTCACCTCGACTTCGGGATGCCGGCGCGACAGCTCGAACGCATACGGCGCCGCGTGCGGCACCTGGTGCGTCGCGTAATGATTGAAGAGAAAACCCACCCGCGTCACGGCATGTTCCTTCCGGCAGCACAGGCATTCTAGTGGTTCCGTGGTGTCAGTGCCGGCGCCGGGTCCGGTGGCACCCGTGCCCCGCTGCGGAAACGAGCCCGAGGTTCGCGGCGGTCCATGGAGCCAGTACACTGGAGGCATGCTCCCGGTGACCCATGTGCGGAATTAGCGGCTTCCTGTCGCGCGATCCCGGTGCCCCCGCCGACGTGCCGGCGGTCCGGCGCATGAACGAGGCAATCCGCCATCGCGGACCGGATGCCGAGGGTGTCTGGCAGCATGGCCCGTGCGCGCTCGGGCATCGCCGCCTCTCGATCATCGACCTCTCCGCCGAGGCGAATCAGCCGCTGGTGAACGAGGACGGCAGCGTCGCCCTGGTGGCGAACGGCGAGATCTACAACTTCCCGGAGCTGAGGCAGGAGCTGCTGGCCAGGGGGCACGCGTTCCGGTCGCAGAGCGACAGCGAAGTGATCCTCCATCTGTACGAGGAACACGGGCCCGATTGCGTGCGGCGCCTGTCCGGGATGTTTGCCTTTGCCCTCTTCGATGCGCGCGAGAACCAGCTCCTGCTCGCCCGCGATCGCGCCGGAAAGAAGCCGCTGTTCTATCGCCGCCTCAAGCACGGCATCGCCTTCGCTTCGGAGGTGCACGCGCTGCTGACGGGATTTCCCGACGTGGCGCCCGAAGTCGATTACGGCGCCATCGACGAATTCCTCACGCTGCAGTACGTGCCGTCGCCGCGATCCGCCTACGTCGGCATCGCCAAGCTGCCGGCAGCGCACTATGCGGTGCTGGCGCCAGGCGGCGCGCCCGTGATCAAGCGCTACTGGCGCAAACCCGCGGCCGGCGCTCACTCCGGTTCCGCCCGCGAGCTCGCGGACGAGCTGTCCTCGCTCCTCGCGAACGCCGTCAGGCGCCGGCTGGTGGCGGACGTCCCCCTCGGCGCCTTCCTCTCCGGCGGCATCGACAGCTCGATGATCGTCGCGCTCATGGCCACGCAATCCACCGCGCGCGTGAAGACGTTCTCGATCGGCTTCCCGCACGCCGACGACAGCGAACTGAAATATGCGCGCCTGGTCGCGGACCGATATGGCACCGACCATCACGAAATGATCGTCGACCCGGCGATGACCGACGTGCTCGGTCCCATCGTCCGCCACCACGGCGAGCCATTCGCCGACAGTTCGGCCATCGCGATGTACTACCTCGCGCGGATGACGAAGGAGCACGTGACGGTCGCGCTTTCGGGTGATGCCGCCGACGAGGTCTTCGCCGGCTACAAGCGTTATGGCACCGCGCGCCTGGGCCATGTCTACGATGCCCTTCCGCCCGGCGTGCGCTCCCTTTACCGCGGTGCGCTGGTTGGAGCACTGCACTTTGCGGCGCCTTCCGCCGCCCGTTACGCGATGACGTTTCCGGACGGCGAAGCAGCGCGGTACCCGGCACTGGTCGGCCATTTCACCCCGGACGACAAGGCGAAGCTCTACCTGCCGCGCATGCAGGTCGCCGATTCGCGTGCCACGATCGGGCGCTTCGAACGCGTGCTGGGGGAGAGCGTGGCCGGCTCGGCGATCGGCCGCCTCGCCGATCTCGACTTTCAGACGTACCTGACGGACGACATCAACGTCAAAGTCGACATTGCGTCGATGGCCCACGCGCTCGAAGTGCGTTGTCCGTACCTCGACACGGACGTCGTCGAGTTCGCTGCCCGCCTTCCGGCCGGAATGCTGATGCGCGTTCGCGGCAAGTACCTGCTGCGCCGCGCCGCCGCGAGCCTCGTTCCCGAACCCATCCTGCGCCGCCGGAAGCGCGGCTTCGCGCTGCCGCTGAAACGCTGGCTCCGCCACGATCTCAACCAGATGACCCGCGACGTGCTGCTCGATCGCACGGCGCGGGAGCGCGGGCTGTTCGATCCTGCTCACGTCGCGAAACTCGTCGGCTCGCTGGATCACAAGTCCGTTCAGGCAGACCGGATCTGGACGCTGCTCATGCTCGAGCTCTGGTTTCGCGAGTTCATCGATCCGCCGGCCTCGCCTTCGCGCGCGCCGCAACCGTCCTGAACGCGCGGCTTGCGCGGGACGGCGCTCCGCTCCCGTTCGGGTGATCGACCCCGTCAGGCCGGAGCGGCAGCCAGCGCCAGGCGCAGGCGCCGACCGTCCTCGGGAACGAAACGGCCGCGCTCGAGCGAGAACGCGCGCACCGAGACCCGCAATCGCCAACCGGCACCGGCGCGGGCAATGCGATACACGTGATAGGTCGCGTGCCGGTCGACCTTCGCGCCGATCGCCGACGCGGAGGGCACGCCGAGCGCAAGGTGGCCGTGTGCCGCATCGAGGTAGGTCGCGGCGGAAAAGTGCGCATGTCCGTGCAGCACCAGTTCCACGCCGTGCCGCGCCAGCACGTCGCGCAGCGCGGCCCCATCGAGCAGCGACTTGCGCCAGCGCACCGTGTGCGCTGCCGGAGGATGATGCAGCAGCACGATACGGAACAGTCCGGAACCGGCGGTTTGCGCCAGCATGCGGTCCAGCCGCTGCAGTTGGCCTTCGCCCAGACGCCCGGTGGCCAGGAACGGCGCCGACGGTCGGGCCGTCGACAATCCGATCAGGGCCACCTCGCGCCTTATGCGCAGGCTCGGAAACGCATCGTCGGGGCCGCTGGTCTCGCCGCCGCCATCGCCCTGCATGTACGCCGACCACTGCGCAAAAGTCTCCCGCCACGATTCGCGGACGTATGCATCGTGATTCCCGGGAACGACGGTGATCGCTTCCGGCCCGCCGAGTCGCGCGAGCCAGGTTGCGGCCTCGCGGAATTCCCGCGGCAGGCCGAGATGCGTGAGGTCGCCGGTTACCGCGATGTGGTCGACGTGTTCCGCGTGCAGATCGGTCCGGAGCGCATCCAGCACGTCGGTCCGGTGCTCGTGGCGGCGCCGCAGTCGCCACGTGATGTAGCCGAGGATCCGCTTGTCGAGCAGTGCGCGCGGCCCCACTCCTTCCAGCGAGGACAGGTGCAGGTCGGACAGGTGCGCCAGCGCAAAATCGGCGCCCGACGACGCGACGTGGCGCTCGTCCGCATCGATTTCCAGCTCCACGGTGCTCATCCGCTTAGTATATGATGCCGCGCTGCGGCCAACCAATCGAAGATCCTCCGACGACGACATGCGTGCAGTAGTGCTGGGGGACAGCCCGGTCCGCCTGTGGGGCCTCGCTCCCGCGGAACGCATCGAGCGTCAGCTGCGAAGCGAGGGCATCGACCTGTGGCAAGGCCCGCTCGAGGCGTTGCCGGCAAACGAAACGTTGCTCGTGCTGCGCGGTGACTGTCTGTACGACGGCCGCGTGCTCCGGGGACTCGTCAAGGCGCGAGACACGTTGCTCGAGGTCGACGAGGGCGGGCGGTTGATTCCGGTGGCCGCCCACGTAACGGCGGAACAGGCTCCCTCGATCGGCGCACTGTTGCGCGGCCTGCCGTCCGTAACTCCCGGGGCCCGGGTCGCCACCGCGACCCTCGAGCAGGTGGCGCAGGGATTCGAGGCCGGCCTGCTCAAGCTCGATCGTCCGTACGTGCTGCCCGTCACCGCGCAAAACCGGGGCGAGCTCGAGCAACTTGCCTTTGCCGGCGCCTACAAGGGCGTCACCGATCTCGTCACCAAATGGCTGTGGCCGGTTCCCGCACGCTGGGCCACGCGCGCATGTGTCCGCACGGGAATCACGCCCAACCAGGTGACCGCAGCGAGCCTCGTGCTGGTGATCGTCGCCGGAGTTCTGTTCGCCCGCGGTGAATTCGGCTGGGGATTGCTGGCGGGCTGGATCATGACGTTCCTCGACACCGTCGACGGCAAGCTCGCGCGTGTCACCGTGACCTCGACACGGCTCGGAAACATCTTCGACCACGGCATCGATCTCGTCCACCCGCCCCTGTGGTATCTGGCATGGGGGATCGGCCTCGCGCCCCTTGCGGCGGTCGCCGGTGTCCCGCTGCTGCTGCTGTATGTCGCCATCTTCGCCGGATATGTCGGCGGCCGCCTCTGCGAGGGCGCGTTCCAGCGCTGGATTGCGTCGTTTTCGATCTTCACGTGGCGCCCCTTCGACTCATGGTTCCGGTTGATCGTGGCGCGGCGCAATCCGAACATGCTCATGCTCACCGCGAGTCTCGCCATCGGCCGGCCGGATCTCGGCCTGCTGGCGGTCGCCGCATGGACCGCGTTGTCGACTGCGATTCTTCTCCTGCGGGTGCTCGTGGCCGCGCGAGCGCGACGCAAGCACGGAACGCTTCAGTCGTGGCTCACCGAAATCGGCCGGACCGTCGACGCGCGCACGCTGACGGCGCGTGTGTTCACCCACGCCGCACCGGCCGCGCCCAGGGCATGACGGGACCTTCGCCATGCCGGCGCTGAACGTCTCGGCGGCTGATCCCGCATCGCGCCTGACGGAACTGCGCATCGGCGTTCTGCGCAATCCCGGAAGCGGAGCGAATCTCACGGCCGCCGCGCCGATGCGCCGCTTGCTCGACGCCCATCCGGACCTCCCCTGCCGCGACGTCTTCGATCCCGCTTCCGTCACGGCGGCGTTGCGCGAGATGGCGGAGCGCGGCATTGACACCATCGCGATCAGCGGCGGCGACGGCACCGTCAACGCCGTCCTCAACACCGTCTTCGGACGAAGTCCGTTTCCCCGCTTGCCGCTGCTTGCAGTATTGCGCGGCGGCACCGCGAACATGACGGCCCGCGACATCGGGATGCGGGGCCGCCAGGAACGCGCGCTGCGGGCGCTGCTCGACTGCGCTTCGCGCGGCGGCGCCGGGCTCACCGTGGTCGAGCGTCCGGTCATGCGCATCGACCCGGGCGCAGGCCGGGAATCCATCTACGGCATGTTTTTCGGCGCGGCGGCCATCACGCAGGGCATCGAATACTGCAAGCGGGAAGTGCATGCGCTGGGCCTGCGCGGCGAAATAGGACCGGCGGTCACGATGGCGCGCTTCGTCATCGCGATGGCCCGCGGCGAGCGCACTATCGTCGCGCCGGTGCCGATCACCGTCGCCGTCGACGAGGAAGCGCCCGCGGCCTTCGCCTGCGAGATCGTCCACGTGACCACGCTCGAGCAGCTGGTCCTCGGGCTGCGTCCCTTCTGGGGCACGGAGTCGGCGCCGCTGCACTACGCCAGCGTGCGCGCGGCCCCGCGCCACTGGATCAAGGCGCTGCCGGGCCTCCTGCGCGGCCGGCCCAACCGTTACATCACGCCGGCGAACGGGTATGAAAGCCGCAACGCGCATCGGCTGCGACTCGGGCTCGACAGCCATTTCTTCGTTGACGGCGAGATATTTTCGCCAACGGCGGGCTCGCCGCTGGCCTTCTCCGATGGCGGCGCGGCGGGCTTCATCCAGCTCCGATGACTTCGTCGCTCGAAGGCGCGATCGAGCGCCACGTCGCGGCGCGCGCCCCGGACGCCGTGGTCGCGCTCGGGAACCTGTTGCGCGAACGCTTCGGCTCGCACGCGCAGGCGGTGCTCTTCTACGGCTCCTGCCGCCGCGCGCACGACGACGCCGGTGGCATCGTCGATCTCTATGTCCTGGTCGACGACTATCGTGCGGCCTACGGCGCGCTGCTGCCGGCGCTCGCGAACCGGCTCCTGGCCCCGAACGTCTACTATCTCGAAACATCGTTCGCTGGCCGCACCGTGCGCGCGAAGTACGCGGTCGTGTCCGTCGACCAGTTCGAACGCGGCACGGCGCGCTGGTTTCATCCGTACCTGTGGGGCCGGTTCGCGCAGCCGTGCGGGTTGCTGTACGCCGCGGACGAGATCGTCCGCCGGCGCGTGGTTCGCGCGCTTGGCGCGGCGGCTACCACATTCGCCGCGCAGACGCTGCCCCGGTTGCCCGAGGAGTTCGACGCCGCGGCTTTTTGGACGCACGGTCTACTGCTGACCTACGCCGCCGAGTTGCGCTCGGAGCGCCCGTCGAAGATACGCGCGCTGCATGCCGACGCCACGGCCGAGCTCGATGCGCTTGTCCACGCCCTCGCCCGGCAACAAAGATGGACGATCGCGCCGGCAGGATGCTATCGCAATCCCAGCACGCGTGGAGCGCGTTGGTCGAGTGCTTGCGCGTGGGCCGTGCGCCGCGCGCAAGGCAAGGCGCTCAGTGTTCTTCGCCTGCTGAAAGCGTCGTTGACCTTCGACGGCGGACTGTCATACCTTGCCTGGAAGATCGAGCGCCACTCGGGAGTGCAGACCGAGATCACGCCATTCATGCGCCGTTTCCCTCGTCTGGGGGCAATTGGAGCGCTGTGGCGGACGTGGCGGCTAGGCGGATTTCGGTAGTGCCGCACCCAACTCGGGTATCAGCGTCGGCAGCGGCTTCCCCGCGAACCACGCGTCGAGGTTCGCCTTGCACAGGTCGCCCATCGCCTGCCGGGTCTCGCGCGTCGCGCTGCCCACGTGCGGCAGCAGCACCACGTTGTCCATCGCGAACAGAGGCTGGGGGATGTGGGGCTCGTGGGCGAAAACGTCGAGGCCGGCGGCCTTGATGGTGCCCGCCTGGAGCGCCGCCACGAGCGCCGGCTCGTCGATGATCGAGCCGCGCGCGATGTTGATGATCGTGCCTTTCTTGCCGAGCGCCGCGAGCACCTTGGCGTCGACCATGTGCTTGGTCGTCGCGCCGCCGGGACAGGCCACCACCAGAAAATCCGCGGCCGCGGCGAGCGCCTCGAGGCCGGAAATGAACCGGTAGGGCACGTCCTGCGGCTGGCGCCCCGTGTAGGCAACGTTCATCCCCATTGCCGAAACACGCGCGGCGATCGCCTTGCCGATGCGGCCGAGGCCCAGGATGCCGACGGTCCTGCCACCGAGCTTGGTCGTGAGCTCCGGCCCGCGCTTTTCCCAATCCCCCGCTTGCACGAAACGGTTGAGGCGCACGAACCCGCGACCGGTCATCATGATCAGTGCGACCGCTACGTCGGCGACGTCGTCGGTCAGCACGTCCGGGGTGTTCGTCACCTTGAGCCCGCGCTTCCTGCAGTAGTCGACCGGCACGCCGTCGTAGCCGACACCGAACACCGAGATGATCTCGAGCGCCGGCAGCGCGTCGAGCAGCGTCGTCGGCGTGACGGTGCCGCCGCCCTGCACGAGCCCGCGGATGGCTGCGCCGTGCGCGGCCAGGAATCCTTCCTTGTCGGCCGCCTGCGCGTAATCGTGGCAACGGTAGTCCGCCTTCAGCGGCTCGTAGAGAAAGGGCGGTAGTGGCGCGGTGACAATGATGTCGGTCGGCATGGGATCAGCTCTTCGTTCGGGTTTGCGCGGCGGCCCATTCTAGCAACCCTGCGATCAGGCCCGCGTCGCCTCCCGCGGTTTCGATCACGGAAAGGCCGAGGTCGCGCGCGTGCGCGGCGATTCGCGGATGCGGGACGAATGTCGGACCTGCGCGCCACCGGGTTCGCGTCGCATCGTCGGCGAGCCCCCACAGGTTGTCGAGTCCTTCGCTCGACGTGATCGTGACCCCATGGACTCTGCCCTCGCGAAAAGCTTCGGCGAGCCCGGCCACGCCGCTCTCGGGTTGCGCCCGGCGGTAGCACGCGACGTAATCGACGACGGCGCCGCGCGCGCGGAGCGTCTCACCCAGATGCTCGCGCCCGCCATCGCCGCGAAAGATCAGCACGCGCTTGCCATGCGCGCCGGAGAGCTCCGGCAGCGCGAGCAGGCCCTCGCTGTCGAACGTCGTCGCGGGAATGCGCGCACCCGCGATGCCGACGGCGGCGAGCGCTTCCGCGGTTCCCGGCCCGGGCGCGAAGGCGACGAGCCGTGCGGGCCATTTCCGCGGATCCGGCGCGCCGTACTCGACGGCGTTGGCGGAAATGAAAATCGCGAAGTCGTACTCCGGCAGCGCCGCATGCGCGCGTGCCAGCGGCGCCGGATCGCAGGGCGGCAGGATCACGATCGCCGGGAAGATGACCGGCGTGCCGCCCAGCACGGCGACCTTCTGCGCGAAGCCGCCCGCCTGCCGCGCGGGGCGCGTGATCAGTATGCCGAGGCCCGCGAGCGGTCCGGCCGGAAGGCTCATACGTTCGGGTCAGCCGGCATCTGTTTTCGTGGGCGCGGGCTTGCCCGCGCTCGATCGGCATCGACGCATGAGCAAGAGCCGAGCGCGGCCGAGGCCGCGCCTACGACCCCGCCCGTCACCGCGCCGCACTGGCCTTCAACACCACCGGGGGTTGACACAGGATGTTTCACACCGCCACGAGCCGCGCGGCGCCGCGCGCAAGGAACTCCGTCGCCAGCGCGTGGCCCAGCGCGTCGGCCGCGTGCAGGTCCTGACACGGCGCGCGGCGATCCCCGCGCAGCACCTCGGCGCCGTTGCGGCTCGCGAGCAGCCCGCGCAGCCACAGCTCGCCGTGGACGAACACCGCGTGCGCTGCGAGCGGCGTGTGGCAGCTGCCGGACAGCGCGCGCGAGAAGGCGCGCTCGGCGGTCGTCGCGAGCGTCGTGTCGCGGTCGGCAAGGGGTGCTAGCGCCTGGATGACATCGGCGCGATCGGCGCGGCATTCCAGGGCCAGCGCGCCCTGCCCGACCGCCGGCAGGCTCTCGTCCGGGTCGAGATACGACGCAATCCGTCCGGCGAAGCCCAGGCGGCGCAACCCCGCCGCGGCGAGGATGATCGCGTCGTATTGCCCTTCGTCGAGCTTGCGCAGGCGCGTGTTGACGTTGCCGCGCAGCGGCAGAATCGATAGCAGCGGGTCGCGCTCGCGCAATTGCGCTTCGCGGCGCAGGCTCGAGGTGCCGATGCGCGCCCCGCCCGGCAGGCTCGCCAGGTCGAGATAGTGATTCGACACGAACGCGTCGCGCGGGTCTTCGCGCGCGGCGATGGCCGCCAGCGCAAACCCGTCGGGCATGTCCATCGGCACGTCCTTCAGCGAATGGACGGCGAGGTCGGCGCGGCCGTCGGCCATCGCCACTTCGAGCTCCTTGATGAAGAGGCCCTTGCCGCCGATGTCGGCGAGCGGCTGGTCGAGCACCCGATCGCCTTCCGTGGTCATCCCGAGCAGGCGCACGTCGCTGGCTGGATATAATGCCGCGAGCAGCGCCCGGATGTGCTCGGCCTGCCACAGCGCGAGCGCGGATTCGCGCGTGGCGATGGTGAGCCGGCGCGGTGCGGACAGGTTGGCCATGGGACGCGAGCGATTGGAAAGCGGCGGGCGGACGGGCGGCGCGAATGCGTCGCGGCGCGCCACGTTGTTTCGGATCTTAGCATGTGCGCTCACCGGTGCAGGCGGAGCCGGGGCACTTGCGGCGGCGCAGACCGACAGGCCGCATCGCTTCAATCTTCCGCTCGCGCAGGATCTCGCCGCCGACGCCGCGACGAGCGCACGGGACAAGATTCCGATCTTGCTCTTCCTCGACCGGTATGACTGCCCTTATTGCGAACGTGCGCTGGCACAGTACGTGGTGCCGATGTCGAAGGAACCACCCTGGCGTGACCGTGCGATCTTCCGCCAGGTCGAGATCGACCAGCCGTTGCCGCTCGTCGACTTCGACGGCAGCGCGACGACGCACCGTGCATTTGCCGCCCGCTATCGGGTTTCACTCACGCCGACGGTCGTCGTGGTCGATCGCGCCGGCAGGATCATCGGCGGCCCCGTCGTCGGGCTATTGACCGCGGACTTTTATGCCTCGTACCTGGAGAGCGCGATCGATGCCGGTCGCAGGAAGCTGGGCGGCTCGGGTTGACTGGCTGCCGTGTCTCCCCGCGATCTGCGTCGCGTTCGCGTCGATCTGCATGAACCCCAACAGGTTGCCTTCGGCGTCCTTCGCGTAGGCAAGCCGTTACCTTAGCGTCACCACTCTCGTTTGAAAGGCCCCTCCATGCGCATCGTGATCACCGGCGGCGCCGGCTTTCTGGGCGCCCGCCTCGCCCGCGCCATCCTCGCTCGCGATACGCTGACGGACGCGCGCGGCGCCGCGCGGCGTGTCCGCGAAGTCGTCCTGCTCGATGTCGCGGACCCGCCGGATCTGGGTGATCCGCGGGTGCGCCGATTCACCGGAGATCTCGCCGATCCCGCGGTGATCGAGCGCGCGCTGACGACCGACACCGATTCGATCTTTCATCTGGCCGCCGTCGTCAGCGGACAGGCCGAAGCCGATTTCGACATCGGGATGCGGGTGAACCTCGACGCGACGCGGCTGCTGCTCGAGCGCTGCCGGAAGCTCGCGGCGGCGCCGAAATTCGTGTTCGCGAGCTCGCTCGCGGTCTTCGGCGGCCCGTTGCCCGATCCGGTCACCGACGACGCTCCCGTCACGCCGCAGGCGTCCTACGGCACACAGAAGGCGATCGGCGAGCTCATGGTCTACGACATGACGCGCAAGGGCTTCATCGACGGGCGCAGCCTGCGCCTGCCGACGGTGACGGTGCGGCCCGGCAAACCGAACAAGGCCGCGTCGTCGTTCGCGAGCGGCATCATCCGCGAGCCGCTTTCGGGCGTCGATGCGATCTGCCCCGTGGCCAGGACGACGCGGATGTGGGTGACCTCGCCGCGCGCGGTCATCGCGAACATCCTGGTCGGTCACGAGGCCCCGGCAGCGGCATTCGCGCACACGCGCTCGGTCAACGTGCCGGGCATGCTCATCGCGGTCGAGGACATGATCGCCGCGCTGCGCCGCGTGGCCGGCGACGCCGCAGCCGACCGCGTCAAGTGGCAGCTCGACCCGGCGATCAACCGCATCGTCGCGACGTGGCCGGCGAACTTCGCGCCGCGGCTGGGGCCGGCGCTCGGAATGAAGGCCGATACGGATTTCGATGCCATCGTCCGCGCGTACGTCGCGGATGACATGCCGAAGGGGTGAGCGAGAGGCTACGCCACATCCGCGAACGAAGCCGCCGGCTCCACCGCCGCCAGCGCTTCGAGAAAGAGTTCCGGCCGCGCGTCCTTCAATTTCGCCGCGTCGGACAGGATCTGCCGGAAGCGCCGCCCGCCCGACCGGCCGTGATAGAGCCCGAGCACGTGCCGCGCGATGGCGCGCAGCGGCACGCCGCGCGCGAGCTGTGTCCGCGCATAGGGCATCAGTGCCCGCAGCACATCGGCGCGCGAGCGTGCCGGCGTGTCGTCGCCGAATGCGCGCCAGCCCGTCTGCGCCAGGAAGTACGGGTCGTGATACGCGACGCGGCCGAGCATCACCCCGTCTGCGTGCGCGAGCTCGCGCTCGATGCCGTCCCAGTCGGCGAGCCCGCCGTTCAGAACGATCGTCAGCGCCGGAAAATCGCGCTTCAGCCGATGCACGACGTCATAGCGCAGCGGCGGAACTTCGCGATTTTCCTTCGGCGAAAGTCCCTTCAGCACGGCGTTGCGCGCATGGACAATGAAGACCTCGCAGCCGGCGGCCGCGACGGTGCCGACGAAGTCGCGGACAAAACCGTAATCTTCGCCGTGGTCAAGCCCGATCCGGTGCTTGACCGTCACAGGAACCGAAACCGCATCGCCCATTGCCTTGACGCAGGCGGCGACGAGCGCAGGCTCCGCCATCAGGCACGCGCCGAAGCTGCCGGTCTGCACGCGCTCGGACGGGCAGCCGCAATTGAGGTTGATCTCGTCGTAGCCCCAGCGCTCACCCAGCTTCGCGCCGGCGGCGAGCTGTGCGGGATCGCTGCCGCCCAGCTGCAGCGCCAGCGGATGCTCGGCGGGATCGAAATCGAGGTGATGCGGGACGTCGCCGTGCGCCAGCGCGCCGCTCGTGATCATCTCGGTGTAAAGCCGCGCGCGGGGCGCGATCAGGCGCAGGAAGTAGCGACAGTGACGGTCGGTCCAGTCCATCATCGGCGCGACGCAGACGCGGTGCGACAGGTGATTCATTGGCTCGGGTTATCGCCGCTCGGTCGGTTCGATCGACCGTTGGCGTGATCGGTCATTCTATAGCCTTGCGCGGTTGCCTTCATGGAGCCACGGCAGCGCAGTCGCAGGTAGGGCGTCGAATCGGCATGGATCGCGCGGTCCTCGATTTCCGCGGAGTGGATGCCCAACGACGCGGGCCGACGGGCGCGGGGCCGACCTTCCGTGGGCGCCAGCCCATCCGCAGTCGAACGGTCACGCCGTGGTCGATCGGGAGGACACTGGCCAGGGCCAACGGGCCGGATGCAGCATGAGCGCGGAACCGATTTTCGACTACGTCGTCATTGGCGCGGGCATTGCCGGCGCATCGATCGCCTATCAATTGAGCGTCGGGGGGCGGGATCGCGTGCTTGTGCTCGAGCGTGAGCCCCAGCCGGGCTACCACTCGACCGGCCGCTCGGCCGCGATGTTCATCGAGACCTATGGCACGCCCGCGATCCGGGCGCTGACGCGCGCCAGCCGCGCTTTCTACGAGCATCCGCCCGAAGGCTTCGCCGAGCTCTCGCTGCTTGCGCCGCGCGGCGTGGTCTACATCGCGAGGGAGGGCCAGCAGGACCTGCTGGAGAGCGCCTTGCGGGATCTGTCGCAAAGCGCACCCGCGACGCGGCGCATCCGCGCCGACGAAGCCCTGGCGCGGGTGCCGGTGCTGCGCGCTGCGGGCCTGTGCGGCGCCATCCTCGAGGACGATGCGCAGGACATCGAGGTGCACGCCTTGCACCAAGGCTACCTGCGCGGCCTGCGCCGCTGCGGCGGTGTGCTGCGCACGGGGGCCGAGCTGGCGCGTGCCGAACGCGTTGGTGACCTGTGGGTCATTGCGCTGGCTGGTGGCCACACCGTTCGGGCGCGGGTGGTGGTCAATGCCGCCGGCGCCTGGGCGGATGTCGTGGCCGCTCGCTGCGGTGTGCAGACCGTCGGGCTCACGCCCCGCCGCCGGAGCGCGTTCACCTTCGCCGCGCCGGACGGGATGGACTGCACCGGTTGGCCGGCCGTTGTGGGCATCGACGAGAGCTTCTATTTCAAGCCCGACGCCGCCCGGCTGCTGGGCTCGCCCGCCAATGCCGATCCCGTGCCCCCGCACGATGTGGTGCCGGAGGAGCTCGACATCGCGCTTGGCATCCATCGCATCCAGGCAGCGACCACGCTCGTCATCCGGCGGCCGCTGCCGTCGAGCTCGCCACTGCGCTGCTGCGCGGCGAACCGCTGCCGACTCGCCTGGCGCAACAGGGGGTGGACCCTGCCGTGATGGCCCCGTCGCGGCTGCGCTGACCACCCGAGCGTCACCGTGCGCATCGCGGCGTCGTTCGCCGCCGCGATCTTGCCCGCAGCGATCGCGAGCAGGCGGCACAAAGGGGGCGTCCCCGGACAAGGTTCGACGTACCGGGAACTTCGTACCAGGTACGGCAGTGACGAACGTCGACGGCAATGCCCGGTATCGACCC
>CAYGYQ010000027.1:0-22237 GCA_964354035.1 uncultured Bordetella sp. | reverse complement strand
CGTGAGCGCATGGACGATGTCGCCAAGCGACGAGGGGCGCACGACCAGGATGGCGTTCATCGGAGCGCCCCGCGCCTTGCCGGGGCCTCGGCATGCCGGCCGCGCAGCCAAAGGTGCGGGGAAACCCCGTAGAATGCGCGCATGTCAGACCCGAGCCGCGATCATACCGTGGAAAACGCCGTCCCGCGCTGCGGCACGGGGGTCGCCGTGAGTGACGAGAGGCTTCGCGCAGGATCCGCGCATTGAGCATGGCGACGGATGCTTCAATGCTGGTGACCGGCTGCGCGGGGTTCATTGGCATGCACACGGCGCTCTCGCTCCTCGCGCAGGGCCGTCAGGTGACCGGGGTCGACAACCTCGACCCGTATTACGACGTGACGCTAAAGGAAGCGCGGCTCGCGCGGCTCGTGCGCCAACCGGGGTTCCGCTTCATCCGCACCGATCTCACCGACGCCGGGGCAACCGCGGGCCTGTTCCGCGCTGGCGCCTTCCGGCAGGTCATCCACCTCGCGGCGCAGCCCGGCGTCCGCTACTCGCTCGTCAATCCGGGAGCCTACTTCGCCAACAACCTGACGGCGTTCGGTCATGTCGTCGAAGGGTGTCGGCGCGCGGGGGTGGTCCACCTCGTGTACGCGTCGAGCTCCAGCGTCTACGGCGCCAACCACACGCTGCCCTTTTCCGAGGACCAGAACGTCGACCACCCGGTCAGCCTCTACGCCGCGACCAAGAAGGCGAACGAGCTTATCGCGCACAGTTACAGCCATCTCTACCGGTTGCCGACGACGGGCCTGCGCTTCTTCACCGTCTACGGTCCCTGGGGCCGCCCCGACATGGCGCCGATGCTGTTCACGAAGGCAATTCTCGCCGGCCAGCCGCTGCGGGTCTTCAACAACGGCAAGATGCGCCGTGATTTCACCTACGTCGACGACATCGTCGAAGGCATCGTCCGGGTCGTCGCAACACCGCCCGCCGGAGATGGGAACACGGCGCCCTACGCTGTCTACAACATCGGCAATCACGAGGCCGTCGAACTCGAGACCTTCATCGCCACGCTCGAACGGCTGCTCGGCCGGTCCGCGATCAAGGAGTACGCACCGATGCAACCGGGCGACGTGCCGGCGACCTACGCGGCGATCGACCGACTCGCCGCCGTCACCGGTTTTGCCCCCCACACGCCGCTCGCGGAGGGGCTTGCCCGATTCGTGGCGTGGTATCGGGAGCACTACGGGACCGCGGCGGCCTGAGCGGCCGCCGATGGTAATATTCCACCGCGTCGGCCGCGTCGCCCGTTAGGCGGCGCACCGCCCATTGGCCCCTTGATCCCATGATTCTCGTCACCGGCGGCGCCGGATTCATCGGCGCCAACTTCGTGCTCGACTGGCTGGAACAAACCGGCGAGCGCATCGTCAACCTCGACAAGCTCACCTACGCCGGCAATCTGGGCAGCCTTGCCGCGCTTCGTGGCGATGCCCGGCACGTGTTCGTCCATGGCGACATCGGCGACCGCGCGGAGGTCGATGCGCTCCTGGCGCTGCACCGCCCGCGCGCCGTCGTCAATTTCGCGGCCGAGAGCCACGTCGACCGCTCGATCCATGGGCCGGCGGCATTTGTCGAAACGAACATCGTGGGCACGTTTGCGCTGCTGGAAGCGACCCGTGCCTATTGCTCGACGCTGTCCGAGGGCGAGCGCGCCGCATTCCGTTTCCTCCACGTTTCGACGGACGAGGTCTACGGTTCGCTCGGTCCGGACGATCCGCCGTTCAGCGAAACCACGCCCTATGCGCCGAACAGCCCCTATTCGGCCTCGAAGGCGGCGGCCGACCACCTGGTGCGCGCGTATCACCACACCTACGGTCTGCCGACGCTCACGACCAATTGTTCCAACAACTACGGCCCGCGCCAGTTCCCGGAGAAGCTCATCCCGCTGATGATCGTCAACGCGCTCGCCGGCAAGCCGTTGCCTGTGTACGGTGATGGCCGCAACGTTCGCGACTGGCTCTATGTCGGCGACCATTGCGCCGCGATCCGGGCGGTGCTCGCGGGGGGGCGCCCGGGCGAGACCTACAACGTCGGCGGCAACGCGGAGATGACCAATCTCGACGTCGTCGGCACGATTTGCCGGATCCTCGGCGAGCTCGCGCCGGGCCGCGACTACGCGGGCTTGATCACGTTCGTCAAGGACCGGCCCGGGCACGACCGGCGGTACGCGATCGACGCTTCGAAGATCCGCCGCGAGCTCGCTTGGACGCCCGCCGAATCGTTCGCTTCGGGCATGCGCCGCACCGTGCAGTGGTATCTCGACAACGGCGCCTGGCTCGCCGCGGTGACGAGCGGGGAATACCAGAAGTGGATGTCGCTCAATTACGCCACGGGCGACGCCGCGGCGACGTAACCCGGCCATGGAACACCGACAATGACGCGCAAGGGGATCATCCTCGCCGGTGGCTCCGGCACCCGGCTCTACCCGGTGACCCAGGTCATCTCGAAGCAGCTGCTGCCGGTGTACGCCAAGCCGATGATCTACTATCCGCTGTCGACCCTGATGCTCGCCGGAATCCGCGACATCCTGCTCATTTCGACGCCGGAGGATACGCCGCGGTTCGCGCAGCTCCTCGGCGATGGCGGGCGGTGGGGACTCAATCTTTCCTACGCCGTGCAGCCGGCGCCCGAGGGGCTCGCCCAGGCGTTCGTCATTGGCCGCAGCTTCGTCGGGGGCGACCCGTCGGCGCTGGTGCTGGGTGACAATATCTTTTATGGCCACGACCTCTCGGCCCAGTTGCGTCGCGCCGGAGAACGCGACCAAGGGGCGACCGTGTTCGCGTATCCGGTCGCGGATCCGGAGCGCTACGGCGTGGCCGAACTCGACGCGACCGGCCGCGTGGTGAGCCTCGAGGAGAAGCCGAAGCAGCCGAAGTCGCGCTACGCGGTGACGGGACTCTATTTCTATGACAACCTCGTGCTCGACATCGCGGCGAACCTGCGGCCTTCCGCGCGCGGCGAACTCGAGATCACCGATGTCAACAAGGCCTACCTCGCCCGGGGCAAGCTCGGTTGCGAAGTGATGGGTCGCGGCATGGCCTGGCTCGACACGGGAACGCACGAGTCGCTGCTCGAGGCCGGGCAGTACATCGCCACGATCGAGCGCCGGCAGGGGCTCAAGATCGCCTGCCCGGAGGAGATCGCGTTTCGACTGGGCTACATCGACGCCGCCGCGGTCGAGCGGCTCGGCCAGGCGATGGCGAAGAACGGCTACGGACAATACCTGCTTGCGCTGCTGCGCGAGCCGGACATCCGATGAAGGTCACGCCGACCGCGCTTCCCGACGTCAAGCTGATCGAGCCGCGCGTGTTCGGGGACGCGCGCGGCTTTTTCTTCGAGAGCTGGAACGCGCGCGCCTTCGCCGCCGCGGATCTTCCCGCGATGTTCGTGCAAGACAACCACTCACGCTCCGCGCGCGGCGTGCTGCGCGGACTGCACTACCAGATCGAGCACGCGCAGGGCAAGCTCGTGCGCGTCGTGGCCGGCGCCGTGTTCGATGTCGTGGTCGACCTGCGCCGCAGTTCGCCGACGTTCGGCCGGTCGCTCGGGTTGACGCTGTCGGCCGCGGACCGGAGGATGCTCTGGGTGCCGCCAGGGTTCGCGCATGGCTTCCTGGCGCTGTCCGAGTACGCGGAATTCCTCTACAAGACGACCGACTACTGGTACCCGGAACACGAGCGCACGCTGCTGTGGAGCGACGCCGCGCTGGGCATCGACTGGCCGCTCTCCGGCGCGCCCATGCTCACGGCGAAGGACGCGGCCGGAACGCCGCTCGCCGCCGCGGACCTCTACCCATAACGCAACGGTGAGCGGCTTGCGCCGGGCGACGATTCTGGTGACGGGCGCGCAGGGCCAGATCGGTTTCGAGCTCGCCCGGCTGCTGTTGCCGCACGGCGATGTCATGGCGACGGATCGCGCGACGCTCGACCTCGCCGACCCCGATGCGATCGTCGCCGCGATGCGCGGCGTGAAGCCCGCGCTCGTCGTGAATGCCGGGGCGTATACGGCGGTCGACCGCGCGGAGACCGAGGCTGCGCTGGCGCATGCCGTCAACGCCCGGGCGCCGGGCATCTTCGCGGAAGAAGCGAAGCGCCTCGACGCCACGCTGATCCACTTTTCGACGGACTATGTGTTCGACGGGACGCGCGCGACGCCGTACCCGGAAGATGCGCCGGTTGCCCCGCTGAACGCTTATGGGGCGAGCAAGCTGGAGGGCGAGCGCGCGATCGCCGCGGCCGGCGCGCACGCGCTCGTCTTGCGCACCAGCTGGGTCTACGGCTTGCGCGGCAGGAATTTTCTGCTGACGATCCGGCGCCTTGCCGCCGAGCGCGACGAGCTGGCGGTGGTCGCCGACCAGTTCGGCGTTCCCAACTGGAGCCGCACGTTGGCCGAGGCAACCGCCAGGATCGTCGGCGCCGGATTGCCGGCGCTCGCCGCGCGCTGCGGGCTCTATCACCTCTCGTGCACGGGCAAGGCAAGCTGGCACGAGTTCGCGCAGGCCATCGTCGGCTCCGCGCCGCGCCCAAGGATCATCCCGATCGCGACCGCGGATTACCCGACGCCGGCGCGCCGCCCGGCGTATGGCGTGCTGGCAACCGCACGCTTCGAGGCTACTTTCGGTTTTGCATTGCCGGCTTGGCGTGAGGCGCTGGCGAATTGCCTCGGCAGTCCGGCCGGGACGACCTGACCCCCGGCGCTTGACGGCCCGGCTTGGCAACCCGGCCGGTCGGGGGGGCTAACGCAGGCCCGACGTGTACTCGGCAGCGGCCTTCATCTGTGCGTCGGTCATCTTGGCGGCGATGGTGACCATGATCGCCCCATTGACGTCCTTGCCGTCCTTGTCGGCGCCGCGCTCGCCGGCCTTGAATGCCTTCAGCTGCGCGTACGTGTAATCGGCATGTTGTCCGGCAAGGCGCGGATAGTTCTTCGCCATGCCGGCGCCGTTGGGCGCGTGGCATGCCGCGCAGGCGGGAACGCCCGTCGTGGCGTCGCCGCCGCGAAAGAGCTTCTGCCCCGCCGTGACGAGCGCCGCGTCCTTCGCGGCGAGTCCCTTCGGCTTCTGGCGGGAAAAGTAGACGCCAACCGCCGTCATCTCTTCGGGGGTGAGCGTCGACGCTATGGCCTGCATGACCGGATTGACGCGCAGCCCCGCCTTGAAGTGCGCAAGTTGCAGGGTGATATACTCGGCCGGCTGGGCCGCGATGCTCGGATTCACCGCAGTGGCGCTGTTGCCGTCGGCACCATGACAGGCAGCGCAGACCTCTTTGGCAATGGTCTGGGCGCGGTCGAGGTTGAGCCCGCCGGCAGGGGCCTGCGCCAGGACCGCCGCCGCGGGCAATGTGCCGGCGAGCGCCGCCAGCAGCAACATGCGTTTCATCGGGTGTAACTCCTCGAAGGCGGCGGGCAATCCTGCGCTGATGCCGGATGCTTTGCCCGCGCGATGCCATCCAATGGTGCAAAACCAAAGCATTGTATCGGAATCGGTGAGCCCGGCCAAAGCCTGCTCCCGCGGGCGAGAGCACGGGAGCGACGAACGGTGAGGCATCCGGTGCAGCACGCGGAGTTCCTGCTCACCGTCGCCAACGACGAGCAATTGCCACCTCCAGGTCCGCCGGAAATCGCGTTCGCCGGCCGATCCAATGCGGGGAAATCAAGTGCGATCAACGCTCTGGCTAACCGGTCGCGGCTCGCTTTCACCAGCAAGACGCCCGGTCGCACGCAGCAGATCAACTTCTTCCGCCTGCGCAACGGGGCGCTGCTCGCCGACTTGCCGGGTTATGGCTACGCCGCGGTCCCGCAGGAACTGAAACGCCACTGGCAGGAATTTCTCGCGCGCTATCTTGCGACGAGGCAGTCGCTGGTCGGGCTGGCCCTCGTCGTCGACGCCAGGCACGGGCTGGCCGAACTCGATTGCCGACTGCTCGCAAGCTATCTCACCAGCGGCCGGCCGGTACTCCTGCTCGCGACCAAGATGGACAAGTTCGCGCCGTCCGGGCAGCGCGAAGCGAAGCGGGTGATCGAGCGGGATGTTGCTGCGGCATTTCCCGCCCACGTCGCGCAGGTAGCGGTCGTCCCGTTCTCGGCGACGCGTCGCATCGGCATCGAGACGGCCGAGGCGATGCTGGCCGATTGGCTCGGCGAGTCGAAATACGATGCCGGTGAGCCGGCGCCCGGCCTTGCCAAAGAAAAGGCCCCGCGTCCAAGGGGATTGGCGCGGGGCCCGAAATACCCCCGAAAGGCATGAACACGATCAGGGGCACCCGCTCAGGGAGGGAAGCGGGAGACGTTACCGTCTGCAGACATGGACAACCGGCCCCGATTGGAGTTCCGGGGACCGGCATCGCCTGGGCCAGGAAGTCGTCAATTGCGGCGGTTGCGGCGAAGCGGCTAGGATGTGACGTTGCCTCCCTATAATCCAGAAAGCCTGGTTGCCATCATGGGTTTCGATTTTGCCGGTCAATATCCCGTTCGCCGCATGCGCCGGATGCGGCGCGACGAGTTTTCACGCCGCCTCGTCCGCGAGCATCACCTGACGCCCGCGGACCTCATCTATCCGGTGTTCGTGCTCGATGGCGCGAAACGAGAGGAGCCGGTGGCTTCGATGCCCGGGATCTCGCGGAAGTCAGTCGACCTGCTGTTGCGGGAGGCCGAGCGGTGCATCGAAGTGTCGATTCCGGCGGTGGCGCTCTTTCCTGTGGTGGTGAACGAGTTGAAGACGCCGGACGGCAGCGAGGCCTGGAATCCCGACGGTCTTGTGCCCCGAGCGGTGCGGTCGCTGAAAGAGCGGTTCCCGGAGCTGGGCGTCATCACCGACGTCGCGCTCGATCCCTACACCAGCCACGGGCAGGACGGGCTCATCGATGCGTCCGGCTATGTGCTGAATGACGAGACCGTCGCCGCGCTGATGAAGCAGGCGCTTTGCCACGCCGAGGCCGGAGTGGACATGGTGGCGCCCTCGGACATGATGGACGGGCGTATCGGCGCGATCCGGGGGGCGCTCGACGCGGCGGGACGGCAGCGCACGCGGATCATGGCGTATTCGGCGAAGTACGCATCGTCGTTTTACGGGCCGTTCCGGGATGCGGTCGGCTCGGCGGGCAGTCTGGGCGGCGGCGGCAAGTACACCTACCAGATGGACCCCGCGAATTCCGACGAGGCGCTGCGCGAGGTGTGGCTCGATCTGGCCGAAGGGGCGGACATGGTGATGGTCAAGCCGGGGCTCCCTTACCTCGACATCGTGCGCCGGGTGAAGGACGCCTTCGGCGCCCCGACGGCGGTCTACCAGGTGTCCGGCGAATACGCGATGCTCAAGGCCGCCGCACAGAATGGCTGGCTCGACGAGCCGGCGTGCGTCATGGAGACTCTGACCGCGTTCAAGCGCGCAGGAGCCGACGCGATTCTCACCTACTTCGCGCTCGACGCCGCGCGCTGGTGCGCAGCGTCAGGCTGAGTCGGCGGAACCCGGAAGGGGCGCGGTCAGCGCGGCGAGTGCCTCGGTCGTCAGGCGGGACTCTTCGCTCTTCCGCGGCCGGTTGCGCCGTTGCAGCGGGGTGAGGATCGCCAGCCGGATCCCGGCGGCTGCCGATTCGATCCGCAGGTGCGCGGTCGCATCGCCCTCGCGCGGGGGAAGTGCGGCGTAGGTGACGCCATGGGCGGCGAGATCGATCTCGACCGCTTTCGGATCATCGGCAACGAGTTCGAGGCGGATGTCACTGTGTTCGGTGGCCCAACCCGCCGCCACGCCTCCTACCAGCACGGGATCCCAGGGCGCGAGACGGCGCATCCACGCCAGCGCCTCGATGCGCTGCCGGCGCAGTGCGTTCAGGTGCGCATCGCCCCCGAAGAGCGCGTGGTAGTCGGCAAGGGCGCCTTCGATCTCCTCGTTCGACGGCAGCGGTGTCGTTTCCGGCAGCAGCAGTTGCCGCACCGCCTTGCGCTTGGCGAGTGCCCAGTCCGCGAGACCGTGCTCGGCAACCAGCCGGGCGGCGGCCTGCGCGATCCGGAGGCGATCGCGCTGCACGGCAAGGCCGTCCCTGCGGGCATGGGTGCGCATCATTTCAGAACAGCTGGTCGCGGATGTCCTTGCCCGCCTTGCCCGGGACGAGACTGTCGTCGCGGCGGCGCGGCGGAAACTCCGAGAAGAAGAATTCCGTGATGGTGCCCGCATCGTCGCGAAGGCCGGTCTCGGCGTTGATCGGCAGCGCGACGATGCCGTCGGGCATCGGCATGCTGGCCTCGGGCGTCCCCTTCAGGGCCTTTGCCATGTAGGAAATCCAGATCGGGAGCGCTGCGAGGGCCCCGGTTTCGTTGTTTCCCAGTGTCTTTGGCTGGTCGAATCCGATCCACGAGACACCGACCATCGCGGCGTTGTATCCGCAGAACCAGGCGTCGACGTTCTCGTTGGTCGTGCCGGTCTTGCCGGCGAGGTCGGCACGGCCGAGCGCAAGCGCCCGCGTCGCGGTGCCGGCGCGCACGACATCCTTGAGCAGCGAGGTCATGAGCCAGGCGTTGCGCGGGTCGATCGCGCGCTCGGCGCTCGCCCCGGCTTCCACGGGCGAGGCCTCCGAGAGGATGTTCCCCTTGGCGTCGACAATCCGGGCAATCAGGTAAGGGGCCACCCGGTAGCCGCCGTTGGCGAAGATCGCATAGGCGGCTGCCATCTGCATCGGCGTCGCCGAACCCGCCCCCAGCCCCATCGTCAGGTACGGCGGGTGCAGCTTCGGGTCGAAGCCGAATCTGGCAATGTAGTCCTGCGCATACTGAGGCCCGATCGCCTGCAGCACGCGCACGGTGACGAGGTTCTTCGAGCGGGCAAGCGCGGTGCGAATGCGCAACGGACCGTCGAACTTGCCGTCGTAGTTCTTCGGCTCCCAATCCTCGCTGCCGGTCTGCGCTGCCGGGACGAAGAACGGCGCGTCGTTGACGATGGTCGCCGGCGTGAATCCTTTTTCGAGCGCAGCCGAGTAGATGAACGGCTTGAACGCCGACCCCGGCTGGCGCTGGGCCTGCGTCACGTGGTTGAACTTGTTGCGCTCGAAGCTCCAGCCGCCGACGAGCGACAGGATCGCGCCGTCCTGCGGCCGCAGCGACACGAACGCCGACTCCGCCTGCGGGAGCTGGGTGATTTCCCAGCGTCCTTTGGCGTCGCGGGCGAGCCGGATGACGGCGCCAGACCGGATGCGGGTTGTCGCGGTCGCCTTGTCGCCCAGGGCTCGGGCGACGAATTTGAGGCCGTCCCCCGTTATTTCGACCGTCTCGCCGTCGGCGAGCACCGCCTTGACCTCCGCAGGGGACGCTTCCGTGACCACGGCCGCGACGAGCCCGTCGCCGTCGCTCGTTTCGGCGAACAGCCGTTCGAGCGCGGTTTCGCGCTCGGCGGCGTCCTCCGGCAGTCGGACATAGCCCTCGGGGCCACGGTAGCCGTGCCGGTGGTCGTATTCGAGCACGCCTCGCCGCACTGCAGCATAGGCGGCCTCCTGATCGGATTTCCGAATCGTCGTCTGGACCGTAAGGCCTTTGGTGTAAGCATCCTCGCCGTAGGCGTCGACCACGATCTGGCGCGCCATCTCGGCGGCAAATTCCGCATGGGTCGGGAGCGCCTCCCGCAATCCCTGCCGGACCGCAAGTGGCGCGGTTTGTGCTTCGCGATACTGCTCGGAACTGATGTACTTGAGATCGTGCATTCTTCTCAGTACGTAGAGTTGCCGGCTTTTTGCACGTTTGGGGTTGGAAACGGGGTTGAACGCGGACGGCGCTTTGGGCAATCCGGCGAGCATGGCCGCCTCGGCCGGCGTGACGTCGCGCAGCGACTTGCCGAAGTAGATCTGCGCCGCGGCCGCAAACCCGTAGGCGCGTTGCCCCAGAAAGATCTGATTGATGTACAGCTGGAGGATGTCGTCCTTGGACAGGCTTGCTTCTATCTTCCACGCCAGCAGGACTTCGCGCAGCTTGCGGGTGATCGTCTTTTCGCGGGTCAGGAAGAAATTCCTGGCTACCTGCATGGTGATCGTCCCGGCCCCCTGTTGCGTGCCGGACGCCAGATTCGACGCCGCCGCCCGCAGGACGCTCAGGTAATCGACCCCCCCGTGCGAATAGAAACGCTCATCCTCGGCCGCCAGAATGGCGTTGATCATCAAGTCCGGGACATCGCGGATCGCGACCAGGGCCCGCCGTTCCTCCCCGAATTCACCCAGAAGGTCGCCCTCGACCGAAACGACGCGCAGCGGGATCTTGGGCCGGTAGTCGGTCAGGCTTTCGAGGGACGGAAGTGTCGGGTACAGGAGTGCCAGCACGAAGGCGCCCAGAAGGCCGCCGACGACGGCAAGACCCAGCAGAACGGATCCGACGTAAAGTAGCCACCGCCTTAGCATATGGGAATATAACTTGCCCGATGGGAGGGGTGAAGGCGGGATTATAGGCGGGCTTACAACAAACGCATCCCCGGACGGAAAACAATTTGACAAGCTTCATACTTGCTGCCAATCTTTAATGTAGATTATCAGCATTGGGGCCAGAGGCAACCATGCTCGCTGGAAAACTGAATTCCGTGCTTGACGCGTTCAAGACGAAGTACCCGGCGCTGATAGGGGTCGACATCAGTTCGACCGCCATCAAGCTGGTCGAACTCGCCGAGGCGGGAAAAGGGGCGTATCGGCTCGAGCGCTATGCGATCGAGCCCCTGGTGCGCGACGTCGTCACGGACGGCAACATCGCCAACCTGGACCTGGTCGCGGACGCCCTCAAGCGCGCCCACAAGCGGCTCGGCAGCCGAAACCAGAACATCGCGCTCGCCCTGCCGGCGGCGATGGTCATCACCAAGAAGATCATCGTTCCGTCCGGGCAACGGGAGGAAGAGCTGGAACTGCTGGTCGAGGCCGAGGCGAACCAGTACATCCCGTTTGCGCTCGACGAGGTCAATCTCGATTTCCAGATCGTCGGTCCGGCGCCCAACAATCCCGAGGAGTCCGAGGTGCTGATCGCGGCCTCCCGCAAGGAGAAGGTCGAAGATCGGGTCGCGGCCGCGGAGGCCGCCGGCCTGAAGCCGCGGGTGATGGATATCGAGTCCTACGCGATGCAACAGGCGTTCGAGCTGATTTCACCAACGTTGCCGGCGAGCGGGCGCGACCAGAACATCGCGCTGGTGGACATCGGTGCGCATGTGACGCATTTCTACGTGTTGCGCAACAACCAGTTCCTCTTTGCCCGCGACCAGGCGTTCGGCGGCAATCAGCTCACCCACGACGTCCAGCGGGCGTTCAATCTGACCCCCGACGAGGCGGAGTCGGCGAAGAAGAGTCAGGGGCTGCCGGAGAACTACGACATCGACGTGCTGCAGCCATTCATGGAAACGCTGGCCCTCGAGGTCACCCGGGCCCTGCAGTTCTTCTTCACGTCGACCTCCTACAATCAGGTCGATCAGATCGTGCTGGCCGGCGGCTGCGCGCTCCTGCCCGGCATCGACGACCTCGTCGCCAAGCGCGCGGGCGTCGCGACGGTCATCGCGAACCCGTTTGCCAATATGGCCGCATCCGACCGCGTCCGGCCACGGCAGCTGGCCCAGGACGCGCCGCTGCTCATGATCGCCTGCGGGCTCGCGCTGCGGGGTTTCGAATGATTCGCATCAACCTGCTGCCGCATCGCGAGCAGAAGCGACAGGCGCGCCAGCGTCAGTTCGTCTCGCTCGCGATCGGGCTTGCCATCCTGGGGGCGGCGGTGGTGCTGCTCGTGCATGTGGCATTTGGCTGGCAGATCGAGGTTCAGGAAAGCCGCAACGGCCTGCTGAAGACCGAGATTGCGAAACTCGACAGCCAGATCAAGGAGATCGACAAGCTCCGCGAGCAGACGCAGGCGCTGCTTGCGCGGAAGCAGATCGTCGAGACGCTGCAGTCCAATCGGACCGAGGCGGTCCATCTGCTCGACCAGATGGTGCGCCAGCTCCCGGACGGAATCTACCTCAAGTCGCTGCGCCAGGCCGGCGCCAAGGTCACGCTGGTCGGCTACGCGCAATCGAGTGCACGGGTCTCCACGCTGATGCGCAACATCGAAGCCTCGCCCTGGCTGCAGAATCCGGAGCTCGTCGAGATCAAGTCGGTCGTCTCGCCGGCATCCAAGGATCTCCGGGTCAACGAGTTCACGCTGAACGCCCGGCTCAAGCAGACGGCCCCGCCCGAGGACCCCAAGGCTGGCCCGGCCGCTCGACCCGCACCGGCGACCACCGCGCCGCCGGCCAAAGCTAAAGGGGCGAAAGGCACATGACGCTCGACGACATCCGCCGGCTCAATATTCGTGAAGCCGGCAACTGGCCGCTGCTGCCCAAGGCAGCGCTGCTGCTGGTCATCCTGCTGGCGATCGTTGCCGCGGGGGCGGTATTCGACTGGAAGGACCAGTACGAGGCGCTCGATCGCGCGCAGCAGGAAGAGTCGAAGCTCAAGGAGCAATACGCGACCAAGAAGGCAAAGGCGATCAACTACGACATCTACGTGCAGCAGCTGAAGGAAATCGAGCAGTCGTTCGGTGCCCTCCTCAAGCAGCTGCCGAACAAGGCGGAAATGGATGCACTGCTCACTGACATCAATCAGGCGGGGTTGGGCCGTGGTCTGCAGTTCGAGCTGTTCAAGCCCGCCGCCCAGGAGCGGCTGGCCGATTTCTATGCCGAGCTGCCGATCACCGTCAAGATCACCGGCAATTACCACGATATGGGTGCGTTCGCGAGTGACGTCGCGCAGCTGCCGCGCATCGTCACGCTGAACGATCTCGTGGTCGCTAACGACAAGGGCGTGCTCACCATGGATGCAGTGGCGAAGACCTTCCGTTATCTCGACGAGGACGAGCTCGCGAAGCAGCGCAAGGCGGCGAAGGACGCCAAGGAGAAGGGCAAAAAATGACGCGTTGGCTGGCCCTGGCGCTGGGCGCGGGCGTTCTGCTCGCGGGCTGCGGTGGCGAGTCCCATCAGGATCTGCGCGCCTGGATGGCGGATCAGGGGAAGGGTGCGCGCGGGCGCGTCGACCCGCTCCCGCAGATCAAACCCTACGAACCGTTCGCCTACAACGCCTTCGATCTTCCTGATCCCTTCAAGCCGCGCAAGATCGAGCCGACGAAGGGCGGGAGCAAGCTGGCGCCGGACCTGACGCGGCGCCGCGAACCGCTCGAGGCCTATCCGCTGGAGTCGCTCAACATGGTGGGCACACTGGCCAAGGGCAAGTTGACCTACGCGCTGGTGCGTACCCCGGACCGGGACGTCTACCAGGTGAGTGCCGGGAATTACCTCGGGCAGAACTTTGGCGTGATTCTCGGCGTCACCGAGAGCGAGATCCGCATGAAGGAGCTGGTGCAGGATGGCAGTGGCGATTGGACGGAGCGGACCGGGACGCTGCAGCTGATCCAGGTCGATACGAAGACACAGGAGCGAAAAAAATGAGCGCGTTCGTCTTGCTTGATAACGTCGTGACCAGGGTGCGCTCTGCCCAAGGCGCGCGCGCGTGGCTCCTGGCCCTGCTGACGCTCCTCGCCTCCGGCGCAGCATTCGCGCAGGCTGCCAACAGCATTGATGCGATGACCGTGTCGAAGGGAACTTCCGGACGCACCATCGTGAAGTTCGTGCTGAAGAATCCCCTTGCCAGTCCGCCCGCCGGCTTCGCCATTGCGACGCCGCCGCGCATCGCCCTCGACTTTCCCGATACGGCGAATGGTCTCGGCGCGACGCAGCGCAACGTCGAGGACGTCGCACTGCGCAGCGTGAACGTGGTCCAGGCCGGCAACCGGACGCGCGTCGTCTTCAATTTGAACCGGCCACAGACCTTCGAGACGCAGGTCGAGGGCAATGCGGTGCTGGTGACCCTGATCGACCAGGGTGACCAGCTGGATGCCAAGGCGCAGACGGTGCAGCGGTTCGCCGAGGCGCGGCCCGGGGACACGCAGCACACCTTGCGCGATGTCGACTTCCGCCGCGGCGCCAACGGCGAGGGCCGGATCGTCGTCGACCTGTCCGACGCTGCAACGGGGATCGATATCCGGCAGCAGGGGAAGACGCTGATCGTCGATTTCATCAAGACCTCGCTGCCGCGCAACCTCGAGCGCAGACTCGACGTGCAGGATTTCGCCACGCCCATAGTCAGCATCGACACCTTCGCCCAGGGCGCGAACGTGCGGATGATCGTCGAGCCGAAGGGTTTGTGGGAGCACTCGGCGTATCAGACCGACAACCGGTTCATCCTGGAGGTCAAGCCGGTCGTCGAGGATCCGAACAAGCTCGTGCAGGGCTCGCGCCAGGGTTACAAGGGCGAGAAGCTGTCGCTCAACTTCCAGAACGTCGAGGTGCGGGCGGTGCTGCAGGTGATCGCCGATTTCACCGGACTCAACATCATCACCAGCGACTCCGTCACGGGCAGCCTCACGCTGCGGCTGAAGGACATCCCCTGGGACCAGGCGCTCGACATCATCATGCAGACGAAGGGCCTCGACATGCGCAAGAACGGCAACGTCGTGCTGATCGCGCCGCGCGAGGAACTGGCGTTGAAGGAGAAGCAGCAGCTCGAGTCGCAAAAGGACATCAGTGAGCTCGAGCCGCTGGTCTCCGAGTCGTTCCAGCTCAATTACATCAAGGCGCAGGATCTGCTCAACCTGATCACGACGAACCAGCAACAGAAGTTCGGCGCGGGTGCGGGCCAGACCGCGACCACCGGCGGCCAGGGTTCGTTCATATCGAAGCGCGGGGTCGCGATGGTCGATCCGCGGTCGAACATCCTGTTCGTGCAGGACATCCCGTCCAACCTCGATGAGATCCGCAAGATCATCCGGCAGATCGACACGGCGATCCGGCAGGTGGTGATCGAGGCACGCATCGTCATCGCCAGCGACAAGTTCGGCCGGCAGCTCGGCGTGCGTTTTGGCATGCAGAATGCATTCCGCATCAACAACCGGTATACGGCGGGCCAGGGTGGCAGCCTCAGCACGCAGCCCGTCGTGACGGGCGGCGCGGGCTCGGTGACGCGCGATACGAGGACGCAGACGCCGTACGAGCTCGCCTCCGGAATCGCCTCCGCGGGGTACTCGGATTCGCCGCAGCTCAACGTGAATCTGCCCGTGCTCAACCCGGCGGGCAGCCTCGCGCTGACGCTGATCAACCTCGGCAGCGGCAACCTCATCAACCTCGAGCTGTCGGCGCTGGAGTCCGACAACCGCGGCAAGGTGGTGTCGAGCCCGCGCGTGGTCACCGGCGACAACCAGAAGGCGCACATCGAGCAGGGCACCGAAATCCCGTACGTGACGCCGGGGACGGCGAACAACCCGGCCACCGTGAGCTTCAAGAAGGCGGTGCTGCGTCTCGACGTGACGCCGCAGATCACACCGGACAACCGGATCATCATGACCGTCGAGATTCGCAAGGACTCGGTAGGCGCTTTGACGCCCACCGGGAGCGGCGGCTTCATCCCGTCGATCGATACCCGCAGCGTGCTGACGCAGATTTCGGTCAACAACGGCGATACGGCGGTGATCGGCGGCATCTACGAAGAGGCCATCACCAATTCCGTCGAAAAGGTGCCGTTCCTGGGTGACCTTCCGTTCCTGGGCTACCTGTTCAAGACCACCGGGCGCACGAGCGACAAGCAGGAACTCCTCATCTTCCTCACGCCGCGCGTCGTCAAGGATTCGATCAACGCCCTCAAGTGACGGACCCATCGCGCGGCGACCCGGCGTGACGCGGGTTGCCCGCGGAAGTGGAATCGTCGGCGCGGACGAAAACCTGCGCGCCGGGCGCTCGTTCGGCCACCCCGGATCCACTACAATGCGCGGGTGCATCTCTATCGGGGCAATCTGTTTCTGGTCGGGCTGCCGGGCGCGGGCAAATCGACGCTCGGGCGCCAGCTGGCGCGGCGCCTCGCCAAGAACTTCGTCGACGCCGATGCCGAGCTCGAGCGCAAGCTCGGAGTGACGATCCCGACGATCTTCGAGATCGAGGGCGAGGCAAGCTTTCGCGACCGCGAAGAGGCCGTGCTGGCCGAGCTGACGACGCTCTCGAACATCGTGCTCGCCACCGGCGGCGGCGCCGTGATCCGACCCGCGAATCGCGAGCGCCTGCGAACGAACGGCACGGTGATCTACCTGCACGCGCTGCCGGAAACCTTGCGTGAACGCACACGTCGGAGCCGGCATCGGCCGCTCCTCAACGCGGCGGATCCATTGGCGCGGCTGGCCGAGCTCTACGCGGCGCGCGACCCGCTGTACCGGGAGGTTGCCACGACTGTGGTCGAGTCGAGCCGCCTCGAGCTTGCGCGCCTCGCGCGCGAGCTCGAGGCGCTGCTGCCGGACCCGCTGGGCGCGTGATGACCGTGCCGACAACGCAGCACGTTGCGCTGGGCGAGCGCAGCTACGCGATCCGCGTGGGCGCAGGCCTGCTGCGCGACGCCGGTGCGCTGCTCGCGCCGCTGCTGTCGCGCCCGCGCGTGGTGATCGTGAGCAATCCGGTCGTCGCCGCGCATTGGCTGGCTCCGCTCCACGCGAGCCTGTCCGCAGCCGGAATCGCGTGCGAGTCGATCCTCGTTCCGGACGGCGAGACGCACAAATCGTGGGCGACGCTCCACGATCTGCTGACGCGGCTCCTCGAAATCCATGCGGAGCGCTCGACGACGCTCGTGGCGCTCGGGGGCGGCGTCGTCGGCGACCTCACCGGTTTCGCCGCGGCCATCTACCAGCGCGGGATGCCGTTCGTGCAGGTGCCGACCACGCTGCTGGCGCAGGTGGACTCCTCGGTCGGCGGCAAGACCGGTGTCAATCATGCGCTGGGCAAGAACCTGATCGGGGCGTTTTACCAACCGCTTGCCGTGTTGATCGACACCGACTGCCTCGCGACCCTGCCGGACCGCGAGCTCGCGGCCGGGCTCGCGGAAGTGATCAAGACCGCCGCGATTCGCGACGTCCCGTTCTTCGAATGGCTGGAGACGAATGTGCCACGCATCAAGGCGCGCGACGCCGATGCGCTGATCCATGCGGTGACCGAAAGCTGCCGGATCAAGGCGCAGATCGTTGCGGCTGACGAGCGCGAAGCGGGCGAGCGCGCACTGCTCAACTTCGGCCACACGTTCGCCCACGCGATCGAAGCGGGTGTCGGCTACGGCGAGTGGCTGCACGGCGAGGCCGTGGCCGCGGGCATGGTGCTGGCCGCGAGGCTGTCGCAGCGTCTTGGCTTGATCGCCGGTGCCGACGTCGGGCGGCTGCGCGCCCTGTTGCAGTGCGCGGGGCTGCCGGTCGATGCGCCGCGGCTCGGAGGCGAACGCTACCTGGACTTGATGAGCCGCGACAAGAAAGTCGTCGCGGGCTCAATCCGGTTCGTGCTGCTGCGAGGCATTGGCGACGCCTTCGTTGCCGCCGATGTTCCCGTGGGCGATGTGCGCGGGGTACTGGAGCCCTGAGTTCGCCACGCAGCTTTGCCCGACGCAGTCACGACCTGGTCGCACGAAGCGAAAACGGCGCCCGCACGCGCCGTTTTCGTCAACGCAAAGGCGCGCCGGCTATTTGCAGGTAATTGTTGCCGTGACGCTTTTCTGTGGCGTGCTGGAATCCAGGAAAACGACGACCGTGTCGCCGCTGCCGGTCAATAAGCCGCTGATATTGGTGGAGCCGCCGTCGGTGGCAATGGTTTGCGGCGACGCCGTGCCACCATCGGGTCTTACGTTGTAGGGAGGCGTGCCACCAAAGACCACTAGCGTGAACGTGTTTCCGGTGCAGGCGGGATTTTCTATCTTGGTCCGAGACACGGCCAGCGCGGTCGGCGGCACCACCGGCACGTCCACCGTTCCCTCAACGTTGATCAGGGTCGCCGTCGTCTGGCGGCCCGTGGCGTCCAGGATCGAGAACGTCAGCGGGTCGACGCAACTGCCGTTGGTGACGGCCCGGAAAGAGCTGCCGTTCGCGTTCACGGTCGAATTGAGCAAGCTGATCGAGTTCGGAAACGTCGAGGAGACGCGATAGGGCGGCGTTCCGCCGTAGATGTAGTAGTCGGTGACGAACCCGGTCGAGCATATGCCCTTGGCCGGGCCGGTGATCTTGGCTTCGCCGGGAACGACGGTGAGGATCTTGGTACCGTCGGTGACCTGCTGGATGACGAAGCTGCCGGTCAGCTGCTGCCCGGACGTGAGGTCGGTCGCCTTCATCTGCACGAACTGGGTGGGCGCGTTGACGTTGGCCTGAATGATGACGCTCGCGACGCCGCTCGCGTCCGAGAGGACGGTCAGCGACGACACCAAGGGTTGCGCCGGGTTGTTGGTCACAATGGCGTAGGCCGTGCCGACCACGTCGAAGCGCACGGCGCGGCCCGCGAGCGGCGCGCCCTGCGGGCCCAGCACCGTAACGCTCGCCGTTCCGTTCTGCCCGGAGCAGATGGCGCCCGTGCCGCAATCCGCGAGGTTGGGTGTTATCGTCAGCGAATTGACGAGCGGCGCTGCGCGCACCGTCACCGGGATGAGCACCTGGGCGCCGTTGGGCGACACCGTCCCGGTCTCCTGGATGGTGATCGTGACGGGAGTGTCGCTATCGACGTTGGTCGCGAGGAGGACGACCGTCGTCGCGGGAACCGTCTGGGTCACCGGAAGTACGGTGGAATTCGACGAGAACGCCTTATAGGGGCCGGTGCCGCCCGAAATCGTGAGGGTTGTCGGCACCCCCGAATAGGCGATGGCAGTCCCGGGCAACACCGTCAGCGGTCCGAGGAACGGATTGTTCGGGGCCCCGCTTCCGCCGCCACAGCCGGAAAGGCCGAGCGTTACGGCGACGGCGGCGAGTGCGGTGATCGATCGCAGCCAGTCGGCAAAGAGGCGGTTTTCCGTCATGGTGGGAGTCCCAATGATGTTGTCCTAAAGTCGGTGGGGCGGCTTGGCAGTTTTGGACGTTGCAACAAGCATCTAGCCCATTCTCTTGAGATTAAAGCCTAAGATTGCCCGCGGCGCAAGTATTTTGGCGTGGCCGATCGGCCCGCCGGGCGGAGCGTGTTGCGCCGCTTGCCTCTTGCACCCCGTCCTGCCTTGTCGCATCGCAGCATCGCTGCTAGGCTACTTAGGTTTCGCTCCACTATCGGCAAGCCCCGGCCGCACGCATCCTTTGCCGCGGCTGTATGCCGTTTTTTTGGCGGTGAGGTCATTTTGCAAGAACATTCCGTGAGCTCGCGGTCTTGGCCGCCGTTGCGCCAGGGACTCTACGATCCTGCGCAGGAGCACGATGCCTGTGGCCTGGGCTTCATTGCCCACATCAAGGGCCAGAAGCGGCACGCGATCATCACGCAGGGGCTCTCGATCCTCAGGAACCTGTCGCATCGCGGCGCGACCGGCGCCGACCCGCTGCAGGGTGACGGCGCTGGCATCCTGATCCAGCTCCCCGACCGGTTCCTGCGCAAGGTGTGCGGGGCGCAGGGCCTCACGCTGCCGGCGGTCGGCCAGTATGGCGTCGGCATGGTGTTCCTGCCGAAGGAGCCCGCCTCGAGGATGGCCTGCGAGCAGGAGATCGAGCGCGCCGTGGCGAGTGAAGGACAGATCCTGCTGGGCTGGCGCAACGTGCCGACCAACAACAGCGGGCTCTCCGAGCGGACGAAGGATGTCGAGCCTGTCATCCGGCAGGTGTTCGTCGCCCGCGGATCCACCGCGATGGATCAGGACGCGCTCGAGCGCAAGCTCTACATCATCCGCAAGAAGTCCGGCCATGCCATCCAGGCGCTCAAGCTTCGTCACGGCAAGGAGTTCTACGTGCCGTCGATGTCCTCGCGCACGCTCGTCTACAAGGGCATGCTGCTCGCGCATCAGGTCGGCGAGTATTTCCCGGACCTGACCGACGAGACCATGGTGTCCGCGCTGGCGATGGTGCACCAGCGCTTCTCGACCAATACCTTCCCGACCTGGGACCTCGCGCATCCGTTCCGGCTCGTCTGCCACAACGGCGAGATCAACACGCTGCGCGGCAACGTCAACTGGATCCGCGCGCGCCAGCACGGCATCGCGAGCACGGTGCTGGGCGAGGACCTCGACAAGATCTGGCCGCTGATCTACGACGGGCAGTCCGACTCGGCGTCGTTCGACAATGCGCTCGAGCTGCTGGTGATGGGCGGCTATTCGCTCGCCCACGCGATGATGCTGATGATCCCCGAGGCCTGGGCCGGCAACCCGCTGATGGACGAGGACCGCCGCGCGTTCTACGAGTACCACGCGGCGCTGATGGAGCCGTGGGACTGGCCCGCTGCGATGGCGTTCACCGACGGCCGGCAGATTGGCGCGACGCTCGACCGCAACGGCCTGCGCCCCGCTCGCTTCATCGTCACCGACGACGACTACATCGTGATGGCCTCCGAGGTCGGCGTGCTCGACATACCGGAACGCAGGATCGTCAAGAAGTGGCGCCTGCAGCCCGGGAAAATGCTGCTCGTGGACACCGAGCAGGGCCGCATCATCGACGATGCCGAGTTGAAGCGCACGCTCGCCACGGCCAAGCCGTATCGCAACTGGATCGAGCGCTCGCGGATCGCGCTCGACGATCTGCCGGACCCCGCCCCGCCGCAGCACACGGAGGTGCCACTGCTCGATCGCCAGCAGGCGTTCGGCTACACGCAGGAGGACCTCAAGGTCATCCTCGCGCCGATGGCGCGTTCGGGCGAGGAAGCGACCGGGTCGATGGGCAACGATGCCGCGCTGCCGGTGTTGTCCGGACGGCCGAAAGTGCTCTACAGCTACTTCAAGCAATTGTTCGCGCAAGTGACGAATCCGCCGATCGATCCGATCCGCGAAGAGCTCGTGATGTCGCTGGTCACGTTCATCGGACCGCGGCCGAACCTGCTCGCCGTCGACGTCCCGGCGGACGCCACCGACCTGCCAATGCGGCTCGAGGCGCAACAGCCGATCCTGACGAACGGCGCGATGGAGAAGATCCGCCACGTCGCGCTCTTCACGGGCGGTGCGTTCAAGGCCTTCGAGCTCGACATCTGCTATCCGGCAGCGTGGGGCGCGAACGGCATGGAGGCGGCGCTCGCGTCACTGTCGGCGGCGGCCGAGGACGCCATTCACCTGGGCTACAACATCCTGATCGTGTCCGACCGCAAGGTGTCGGCCGAGCTGCTGCCGATCCCCGCGCTGCTCGCGACCGCGGCGGTGCACCAGCACCTGGTCCGCAAGGGCCTGCGCACGAGCACCGGGCTCGTGGTCGAGACCGGCTCGGCGCGCGAGGTCCATCATTTCGCGCTGCTCGCCGGCTACGGCGCCGAGGCGATCCACCCGTATCTCGCGCTGGAGACGCTCGCCATGCTGCCCGACGCGGACCCGGCAGTGTCCGAGCAGGAGCTTGCGTACCGCTTCATCAAGGCGATCTCGAAGGGGCTCTACAAGGTGATGTCGAAGATGGGCATCTCCACCTATCAGTCGTATTGCGGAGCGCAGATCTTCGAGGCAGTGGGACTGCAGCGCGAATTCGTCGCCAAGTATTTCACGGGCACTGCGAGCAACGTGGAAGGCATCGGCCTGTTCGAGGTCGCCGCGGAAGCGCAGCGGCTGCACGGTGCGGCTTTCGGCAGCGACCCGCTGCTCGCCGCCGCGCTCGATGCGGGCGGCGAGTACCAATACCGCGTCCGGGGCGAAGAGCACATGTGGACCCCGGATTCGATCGCCAAGCTGCAGCACGCGGCGCGCACCGGCAGTGCGCAGACTTACAAGGAGTACGCGGCGCTGATCAACGATCAGACCAAGCGGATGCTGACGCTGCGCGGGCTGTTCGAGTTCCGGTACGCAGCAGAGCCGGTGCCGCTCGCGGAAGTCGAGCCCGCCGCCGAGATCGTGCGCCGCTTCGCCACCGGGGCGATGAGTCTGGGTTCGATCTCCACGGAGGCGCACGCGACGCTCGCCGTCGCGATGAACCGCATCGGCGGCAAATCGAATACCGGCGAGGGCGGCGAGGACGCCCAGCGCTATCCGCCGGTGAAGGCCGGAGAAACGCTCAGATCGCGGATAGCGAGCGCCGTCGCCGACATCCCGCTCAGGGAAGGGGACTCGCTGCGCTCGAAGATCAAGCAGGTGGCATCAGCCCGGTTCGGCGTGACGGCCGAATACCTCGTGAACGCGGATCAGCTCCAGATCAAGATCGCGCAGGGCGCGAAACCCGGCGAAGGCGGTCAGCTGCCAGGCCACAAGGTCTCCGGGTACATCGCGCAGCTTCGGTTCGCGGTGCCGGGCGT
>CAYGYQ010000026.1:7663-22789 GCA_964354035.1 uncultured Bordetella sp. | reverse complement strand
CCTTCTTCATCGCCCTGGTCTGGGCCGCCGAGCCGACCCGGCTGACCGAGATGCCGATGTTGAGGGCCGGCCGCTGGCCGGCGTTGAAGAGGTCCGTCTCGAGGAAGATCTGGCCGTCGGTGATCGAGATCACATTGGTCGGCACGAACGCGGTCACGTCGCCCGCTTGCGTCTCGATGATGGGCAATGCCGTCAGCGACCCCGTCTTGCCCTTGACCGCACCCTTGGTGAACTTCTCCACGTATTCCTCGGAGACGCGCGCGGCGCGCTCGAGCAGCCGCGAGTGCAGGTAGAACACGTCGCCGGGATAGGCTTCGCGGCCCGGCGGCCGCCGCAGCAGCAAGGAAATCTGGCGGTAGGCCCATGCCTGCTTGGTCAGGTCGTCGTAGATGATGAGCGCGTCCTGGCCGCGGTCGCGGAAGTATTCGCCCATCGTGCAGCCGGAATACGGCGCGATGTACTGCATCGCCGCCGACTCGGAGGCGGTGGCCACGAGCACGATGGTGTAGTCCATCGCGCCATGCTCCTCGAGCTTGCGGATCACGTTCTTGATCGTCGATGCCTTCTGCCCGATCGCGACGTAGACGCAAATGAGGTCCTTGCCCTTCTGGTTGATGATGGTGTCGATCGCCACGGCGGTCTTGCCGGTCTGCCGGTCGCCGATGATGAGCTCGCGCTGGCCGCGGCCGATCGGGACCATCGCGTCGATCGATTTCAGGCCCGTCTGCACCGGCTGCGACACCTTCTTCCGCCAGATCACGCCGGGCGCGACCTTCTCGATGACGTCCGACTCCTTGGCCGTGACCGGTCCCTTGCCGTCGATCGGCTGGCCGAGGGAATTCACGACGCGTCCGATCAGCTCGGGACCCACCGGCACCGACAGGATGCGGCCCGTGCACTTGACGGTGTCGCCCTCGGAAATGTGCTCGTACGCGCCGAGAATCACGACGCCGACCGAGTCGCGCTCGAGGTTCAGGGCGAGGCCGAAGGTGTTGCCGGGAAATTCGAGCATCTCGCCCGCCATCGCGTCGGAGAGCCCGTGGACGCGCGCGATGCCGTCGGAGATCGAGACGACCGTCCCCTGCGTGCGCACGGTGGCGCCGGTGTCCAGGTTCTGGATCTTGCTCTTGATCAGTTCGCTGATTTCAGAAGGATTCAACTGCATGGTGTCCTCGCGTCGCACCGGCCGTCCCGCCGCCGGCACGCGGTAGTTTTGAAATTAGCCCCGTAACTGGGTGGCCATCGCCGCCAGCTGCGCTTCGATGGTGCCGTCGATCACCGTGTCGCCAACGGTGATCCGCGCGCCGCCGCCCAGCGCCGGATCGACATTGACGGTCGCCTCGATTTTCTTGCCAAAACGTCTCTCGAGCGCCGCCACGAGCTCGGCGAGCTGGCCGTCCAAGAGCGGGAAGGCGCTGTCGATCCGCGCATTCGCCACGCCGTCGGCTTCGTGTTTCAGCGCTTCGAACAGCTCGCGGATCTGCGGCAGCACCGCGATGCGGTCGGCGTCGACCAGCACCCCGACGAAACGGCGGCCGGTCGCGTCTAGGCGATCGCCGCCGATGGACAGCAGCAGCGCCGTCTTGTCGGCAGCGGTGAGCTTCGGATTGTCCAGCGCCCCCGCCGCCTGCGGATCGGCCGCGACGTCGGAGAGGAAGCGCAGCATCTGCGACCATACCGGCAGCGCGTTGCCTTCGCGCGCGATCCGGAACGCCGCTTCGGCGTAGGGTCGGGCGATGGTGGTCAGCTCGGCCATCGCGCGTCCGTCAGAGCTGCTGCCGAATCGCCGCGAGGAGATCGGCGTGCGCCTTGGCGTCGACCTCGCGCTTCAGGATCTTGGCCGCGCCGGCGACCGCGAGGTCCGCGACCTGGTTGCGCAGCGCCTCCTTCGCCCGCATGATCTCCTGCTCGATTTCCGCCTTGGCCCCGACGAGGATGCGGTCGGCTTCGGCCTTGGCCTGGGCCTTGGCCGCGTCGATCGTCTCGGTCTTGAGCTTGTCGCCCTGCGCGATGATCTCGGAGCTCCTCGTCTTGGCCTCCGTCATCATGTCCGCGATCCGCTTCTCGGTGCTGGCGAGGCTCTGGCGACCCTGCTCGCCCGCGGCGAGCCCGTCCGCGATCTGCTTCTGGCGGGTGTCGATGGCGCGCATCAGCGGCGGCCACACGAACTTCGCCGTGAACCAGATGAACGCGGCAAAGGCCGCGGCCTGCATCAGCAGCGTAAGGTTGATGTTCATGGCTGCCCTCCGGCCGTTCGATGAGGTTCGCTGGCGTCCTTACTTGAGCCCGGGCGGGATCAGCGGATTGCCGAACGCGAACAGCATCGCGAGGCCGACACCGATGATGAACGACGCGTCGATCAGGCCGAGCAGCAGGAACACCTTGGCTTGCAGCTGCGGCATCAGTTCGGGCTGGCGGGCCGCGCCTTCGAGAAACCGGGAGCACATGATGCCGACGCCGACGCAGGCGCCGAGCGCACCGAGTCCGATGATGAGACCGATGCCGATGCCCGTATAGGCCTGGATCTGCGCAACCAGTGCGAGCTTGTCCATTGTTGTTCCTTTCTGAACGTGGGGTTGGACGGTTAAGACAAACGGGGGATGTCAGTGGTGCTCGTGCGCCATCGCGACGTACACGATGGTCAGCATCATGAAGATGTACGCCTGCAGCACGACGATCAGGATGTGGAAGATCGCCCAGCCGAGGCTCAGCACGCTGCCGAAGACCACGCCGGCGACGCCCGTCGCCGCCCACAGGCCCAGCAGCATGAAGATGATCTCGCCCGCGTACATGTTGCCGTACAGCCGCAGCGAGTGCGACAGCGGTTTCGACACGTACTCGACCAGGTTGAACAGCAGGTTGAATGGCCACAGCAGCGGGTTGCCGCCGAAGGGCGAACAGAACAGCTCGTGGATCCAGCCGCCGAGCCCCTTGACCTTGATGCTGTAGAAGATCATCAGCGCGAACACCGACAGCGCCAGCGCGAACGTCGTGTTGACGTCGGCGGTGGGCACGCCGCGCCAGTTGTGCTGGTGCAGCACGTGCTCGTAGAAAAGGGCCATCACGTCGATGGGCAGAAAGTCCATCGCGTTCATGAAGAGCACCCACACGAACACCGTCAGCGCGAGCGGCGCGACGGTCTTCAATTCGCCAGGGAAGATGCCCTTGACCTGCTCGTTGACGAAGCCGACGGTCAGCTCGACGAACGCCTGCGTCTTCGACGGAACCCCGGCCGTGGCCTTGCGCGTGACGAGCCAGAGAAAGCCGAAGGCAAAGAGGCCGAGGACCGCCGAGGTGACGACGGTGTCGACGTTCACGCTCCAGAAGCCACCCGCCTCGCTGGCCTTGGTCAGGAACGTGAGGTGATGCTGGATGTAGGTCGTCGGGTTCAGTTCGGATTCGGCAGCCACAAGCCCCACCCTTGTTTCGATTCGATCTAATCGCGGACGAATATCGCCATGCTGAACACGATCACGGTGACCACGAACGCCGTGAAGAACGCCGCCGGAACAAGGTCCCGGTAGGTCGTCAGCGCCAGCACCAGGCCGCCGACGATCACCAGAATCTTGGCCGCTTCCGCCCGCAGCATCGCATAAAGCGATGTCCCGACATCAGGAACCGGCCTCGCGCGCAGCCCGACGCCGAGCAGAAACGCATAGACCAAGCCCGCCACGAGATTGACGCCGCCGCCCAGCAGCGCCGACAACGCTCCGTGCCCGCCGCCCCAAACCCCTGCGATCGCCGCCATCGCCAGCGTGGCGACAACCTGCCACAGGAGGACGGTGCGGATCGGCTTGGTCTTGAGCGGGGAGATCACTCGCGCGTGGTGCTCGGCGCTTGCAGGCGCTTCCATCGGCAACAAACCGTCGAATTATAGCGACTCCGTGCGCCGCGTCGCAACGAGAATGCTGCGGCGCAGTGCCGTCCCTTGCGCAGGATCAACCTCCGGACAGCGCGCCGACGATCATCAACTCGGCCGTCGCGGCCATCGACAGGGACAGGTTTCGGGCCAGGACGCCGTCCACGAACAGCTTGATGTGCGGCCGGATCGCGGCCTGCTCGTCGACGATCCGGAAGCGCAACCCGGGGAAGCGCGCGTCCAGTGCGCTCAGCGCTTCGCCAAGCGTCGCGGTCGGCGCAACCTCGACGGTCTCCACCCCCTGGGTATAGGACCGGAGGAGTCCCGGGATGCGCACGATCATGGGGTCCTCGCTGGGGGCATGGCCGCGGCCCGACCCATCTGCGCGGCGGGCGCGGCCACGCCGCAACTCACGCCACTTCGATGGCGTAGATGTGCGGCAGGTGCCGAGCCAGGCATTTCCAGCTGCGCCCTTCGTCGCGGCTCCCCCAGACCTCCCCGCTCGTCGTCCCGAAGTAAACGCCCACTGTCGCCGCCTGGTCGGCCGTCATTGCCTGTCGCTTGACCGTCCACCAGGCTTGCGCCTTCGGCAGGCCGGTCGCCTGCCGCTGCCAGGTCTTGCCGCCATTGACCGAGCGATAGGCCGCCGGCTTCCCGGAAGGCGAGATGCGGGGCCAGACGTCCGAGCCATCCATCGGAAACACCCACAAGGTCTCCGGATCCCGCGGATGCAGTACGACCGGGAAACCGATCGCGCCGACGGATTTGGGCATCGCCGCGCCGATATCGACCCAGCGCTCGCCCGGCCGATCCAGCCGATAGATCCCGCAGTGGTTCTGGTGGTAGAGCCGGTCGGGATCCCGGGGATGGAGCCGCAGGCAATGCGGATCGTGCCCGAATTCCGGATCGGGGTCCGGCATGAACAGCGCCTTGACGCCGCGGTTCAGCGGCCGCCAGTCGGCGCCGCCATCGGTCGACTCGAAGATGCCGCCACTCGACATCCCGATGTACAGGTGGCGGGCATCCCGCGGATCCACATTGATCGAGTGCAGCTTCGGGCCATCCGGCGTGCCGTCCTGGTCCCCGCCGCACCAGGCCTTGCGCTGCGGGTGCTCGTTGAAACCGTCGACACCGGCCCAGGTGACACCGCCGTCGGCCGAGCGGAACAGCCCCTGGGGCGAGGTGCCGGCGTACCAGACGCCCGGCTCTGCCGGGTGCCCCGGCGTGAGCCAGAACGTGTGGTCGACCGTGCGCCCGCTTCCCGCCTTGAACGCCGGGGGCTGCGCGGCTTCCTTCCAAGTCCGTCCGCGGTCGGTCGAACGGAAGACGGTGGGCCCGAGATGGCCGGTGCGCGCCGCGGCGAGCGTCGTCTTTCCGTCGCGCGGGTCGGTGACCGCGTGGTGGACGATGTGCCCCAGGAAATGCGGGCCCGAGAGCTTCCACGCGCGGCGCGTGGCATCGCCGGCGAGCGTCCACAGACCCTTGCGGGTGGCGATTAGCAGCGTGGTACGGCGCGGCGCGACGATCGCCGTCGTCTCTCTGGTCGTGGCCATGGCCCCTCCTTGCGCCGCCACGCTACCGCGAGTGGAGGATTCCGGCAACCGTTGGGGCAGGAGACCTGCCGTGCGGTGGGGTTGTATTTCGGCGCCAGGCCTGCAATGCTCTTCAGTTGTTCCCCGCGCGGTCCCGCCCTGGCACCGGTAACCCCGCGCCAGGGCAAGGACGACGGATGCAGGCTGCGATCCTCTTCGCGGCCGAACGCCCCCCATAGGAGATGGCATGACAATCAAAGTAGGTGACAAGCTGCCCGCGGGCACGCTTTCCGAATTCATCGAAGTCGAGGCCGCCGGCTGCACGCTCGGCCCCAACGAGTTCAAGGTGGACGATTTGACGCGCGGCAAGAAGGTGGCGATCTTCGGGCTGCCAGGCGCGTTTACGCCGACCTGCTCGGCGAAGCACGTGCCGAGCTACGCGCAGAACATCGACAAGCTCAAGGCGAAAGGCGTCGCCGACGTGATCTGCATGTCCGTCAACGACGCGTTCGTGATGGGCGCATGGGCACGCGATCAAAAGACCGGGGGCAAGGTGCGCATGATGGGCGACGGCAGCGCGGCCTACACGAAGGCGCTTGGTCTCGAATTCGATCTCACGGCCAAGGGCCTCGGCATGCGTTGCCAGCGCTTTTCGATGCTGGTCGACAACGGGGTCGTCAAGGTGCTCAACATCGAAGCCCCGGGCAAGTACGAAATCTCCGACGCCGAGACGCTGCTGAAACAGATGGGTTGAGTCGCCTGGCGGCGACCGCTTGAGTCGCGGGCCCGTCGTCCGCGTCGCGCAGCACGCTCCGGCCGCAGCCCGTCGCGGGCGCGGCGGGCTGTTTCTCAGTGCTGGCCGCGCTCAGCCGCGCAGATGGCAGGCCACCCAGTGCCCTTCACCGCACTGCTTGAGTTGCGGCTTTTCGGTGCTGCACAGCGGTTGCTGCGCGATCGGGCAGCGGGTGTGGAAGTGGCAACCCGAGGGCGGGCGGATCGGGCTCGGCACGTCGCCCTGCAACGCGATGCGCCGACGCTTGACCTGCGGGTCGGGGATCGGCACCGCCGACAGCAGCGCTTCGGTGTAAGGGTGCCTGGGGTCGGTGTACAGTGCCTTGGCCGGGGCGATCTCGACGATCCGCCCAAGATACATCACGGCCACGCGATGGCTGATGTGCTCCACCACCGAGAGGTCGTGCGCGATGAAGATGTAGGTCAGGTTGAACTGACTGCGCAGGTCTTCCAGCAGGTTGATCACCTGCGCCTGGATCGACACATCCAGCGCCGAAACCGCCTCGTCGCACACCACCAGCTTGGGGCTCACGGCGAGCGCGCGGGCGATGCCGATGCGCTGGCGCTGGCCGCCGGAGAATTCGTGCGGGTAACGGCGCATGTAGTCCGCCGCGAGGCCCACGGTCTCGAGCAGCTCGACGATGCGCTCCTCGTATTCGCGCGCGTTCTTCGTCAGCTTGTGGATGGTGAGCGCCTCGCCGATGATGGCGCCCACGGTCATGCGCGGATTGAGGCTCGCGTACGGATCCTGGAAGATGATCTGCATGTCGCGCGCCAGCGCGCGCAACTCGTCCTTGCCGGCCCGGGTGACGCTCCTGCCTTCGAACCACACCTCGCCCGCGGTCGGCTCGATGAGGCGCAGCACGCAGCGGCCGGTGGTGCTCTTCCCGCAACCCGATTCGCCGACGAGGCCCAGCGTCTCGCCAGCCGCCAGATCGAAGCTCACGCCGTCGACAGCGTGCACGCGATCGAACTCCCGCCCGAACAATCCGCCCGTGAGCGGGAAGTGCTTGACCAGGTTCTCTACCCGCAGCAACGGCTCCGTCATGACCGGGCGCTCTCCAGAATGCAAGCCACCTTGTGCCCGGGATTCACCTCGCGCAGCGGCGGCGTGGCGGTGACGCATTGCGGCCGCGCGAACTTGCAGCGCGCGGCAAAGTGGCAGCCGTCCGCCGGCGCGATCAGCTTCGGCACGGTGCCCGCGATGGCTTCCAGCCGCACCTTGTGCGTCGCCGCGGTGTCGATGCGCGGGATCGAGCGGATCAGCCCCTGCGTGTAGGGATGGCGCGGACGAGCGAACAGTTCGGCCACGGGCGCCTCTTCCACCACCTTGCCGGCGTACATCACGACCACGCGCTGCGTCGTCTCGGCCACCACGCCCATCGCATGCGTGATCAGCATCACCGCCATCCCCAGGCGCGACTTGAGCTCGCCCAGGAGGTCGAGGATCTGCGCCTGGATGGTGACGTCCAGCGCTGTCGTCGGCTCGTCGGCGATCAGCAGCTTGGGATTGCAGGCCAGGGCGATGGCGATCATCACGCGCTGGCGCATGCCGCCCGAGAAATGATGCGGGTAGTCGTGCACGCGGCGCTCCGGCGTGGGTATGCGCACCAGCCGCAGCATCTCCACCGCGCGATCCATCGCCTCCCTCCGGGACAGCCCCTCGTGCAGGCGGATGCTCTCGGCGATCTGCCGGCCCACCGTGTACACGGGATTGAGCGAAGTCATCGGCTCCTGGAAGATGATGGCGATCTCCTTGGCGCGGATCCGGCACATCTCGTCGGCCGCCAGCGGCACGAGATCGCGCCCCTGCCACAGCACTTCGCCGGCGACGATCCTGCCCGGAGGGATCGCGATCAGCTTCAACACGGTCAACGCCATCACGCTCTTGCCGCAGCCCGATTCGCCGACGACGCCGACCGTCTCGCCCGCGTCGATGGCGAGGTCCACACCGTCGACCGCATGCAGCCAACCGTCGTCGGTCTTGAAGTGGGTCTTGAGCCCCCTGATCTCCAGCAGCGACATGGAATCAGCGCCCCTTGGTCGCGGCGCGACCTTCCCCCGGGGATGTCATCACATCACCCGGCGCGGGTCGAGCGCGTCGCGCAGGCCATCGCCGACGAAGTTGATCGTCAGCACCGTGAGGAAGATCGCCAGCCCCGGGAACAGCGCCCAGTGCGGCGCGATGTCGAGATAGTCCTTGCTGTCGAAGAGGATGCGCCCCCAGGTCGGGATGTCCGGCGGGAAACCGAGGCCGAGGAAGGACAGCGTGCTCTCGGTGATGATGGCCGCGGCGACATCGATGGTGCCCGCCACGATCACCGGGCCCAGCGCATTGGGCAGGATGTGCCGGACGACCTGCCTCGGCACGCTGGCGCCCAGCGCGCGCGCCGCCTCGACGAATTCCTTCTCGCGCAAGCTGAAAAACTGCGCCCGCACCAGCCGCGCCACCGGCATCCAGCGCAGGCCGCCGATCACCGCCACGATCAGGATGAACACGCCCACCTCGGTGCCGAAGGCGGCCTTGAGGGTATCGCGGAACAGGTAGATCACCAGCAGCAGCAGCGGCAGCTGCGGCAGGCTGAGGAAGAGGTCGGTCAGCCACATCAGCACGGTGTCGACCCAGCCGCGCGACATGCCGGCAATGGCGCCGATGAGCACGCCGACGAAGATGGCCATGGTCATCGCCGCCAGGCCGACCGCGATGGAAATGCGCCCGCCATAGAGCATGCGCGCCAGGATGTCCTGCCCCAGGTCGTCGGTGCCCATCGGGTGCGCAAGCGAGGGCGTGGTCAGCCGCGCGGTGAAGTCGATGTCGTTGATCGCCAGGCGCCAGACGAGCGGCCCCACGACCACCGCTGCCACCATGAACGCCAGCACGAACAGGCTCGCCAGCGCCATCTTGTGGCGGCGGAACCGGCGCCAGGCCTCGCGCCACGGCGAGGTGGCCGACGATGGCCGCGGCGCGGGCACGTCAGCGGTAGCTGATGCGAGGGTCGAGCCAGCCATAGAGCAGGTCGGCGATCAGGTTGAAGAGGATGACGAGGCAGCTCAGCACGAAGGTGACCGCCATGATCACCGGCGTGTCGTTGCGCAGGATGGCGTCGATGAGGAGCGACCCGATGCCCGGGATGCGGAAGATCTGCTCGGTGACGATGGCTCCGCCGAACACCGCCGGCATCTGCAGCGCGACCAGCGTCACCACCGGGATCAGCGCGTTGCGCACTACGTGGTGGAGGATTACCGCGCGCTCGGCGAGGCCCTTGCTGCGCGCGGTGGTGACGTAGTCGAGCCGGATCACGTCCAGCGCTGCCGAGCGCACGTAGCGCATCCAGCTCGCGCCCTGGGACAGGCCTAGCACGGTCACCGGCATGATCGCCTGCTTGATGTGCGCCCACCACCAGGGCCAGCCGCTGCCGGGGATGTCGGCGCGGTAGACGAAAGGCAGCCAGTCGAGCGTGATCGAGAACAGCAGGATCAGCAGCAGGCCGGTGAAAAAGGTGGGCAGCGAAAAGCCGATGAAGGCCAGCGAGCTGGCGACGCGGTCGAACACCGAGTACGGCCGCACCGCGGAATAGATCCCCACCGGCAGCGCCACCAGCAGCGCCAGCACCTGCGAGGCGCCGATCACGGCCAGCGTCACCGGCACGCGCTGCAGGATCAGCTGGTCGACGTCCACGCGGCTGATGAACGAGAAGCCCCAGTCGCCCTGCAGCATCGCCGAGAGCCAGCGGAAGTAGCGCTGCCAGACCGGGTCGTCGAGCCCGAACTTCTGGCGCAGCATCTGCTTGACCTCGGCCGGCACGTTCGGGTTAGTAGCGAGCTCCTCGAACGGGTCGCCGGGCGCCAGCGCCAGCACGGTGAAGAGCACGACGCTGATGCCCAGCAGGCTGGGCAGTGCGATCAGCAGGCGGCGGAGGACGTACGGGCCCAAGGCTTATCCCGGCAAGGCAGGCGGTCCTCCGGCGGGCCCCGTCGCAGTCGCCGCGGCAATGCGCCGCGGCGAACCTGCCCGATCAGGGTCCGGCCCTTGCGTTTCGGCACGGCACAACGCTCGCAAGTCGATTCGGCCCGCGCATCAGGCCTCGCGGTACCAGTTCTGCAGCGCGGAGAAGTCGAGGTCCCAGCCCGAGGGCATCGCCACCAGCTTGAGGTGGGTGCCATTGACGCGCGGGCGGGCGATGAGCGGAATGATCACCCCGTCTTTCACCGGCAGGTCGTTGAGACGAATGAAGAGAGCAGCGCGCTTGACCGGATCGAGCTCGGCTTCGGCGGCGCGGTAAGTCTTGTCGTACTCGTCGTTGATCCAGCGGGAGATGTTGCGGCCCTGCCACTTGTTGGCCTTGCTCGACACTTCCCACGAGACGTACTGGTCCATGAAGCGCTCCGGGTCGGGCTGGGTCATCGTGGTGGTGTACATCTGCATGTCGGCCCAGAACTTGCCGTAGGTGTCGGGGTTGGCGACGTCCGACGAGAAGAACACGCTGGCCGTCACCGATTTCAGTTCCAGCTCGATGCCGGCCCTCTGGGCGCCCTGCTTGACGACCGCCTGCTCCTTCTGGCGCAGCGCGTTCACCGAGGTCTGGTAGACGAACTTGAGCTTCTTGCCGCCCTTCTCGCGGATGCCGTCGGCGCCCTTCTTCCAGCCCGCCGCCTCGAGGATCGCGTTGGCCTTGTCGGTGTTGAACTCGAACTTGTTGTTCGGCGAGCGGAAGCGCGACGGGTTGTTCAGGAAATTCGCGGTGGCCGTGCCGGTGCGCCCGTAGATGAAGTCCTGGATGCCCTGGCGGTCGGCCACCAGCGCCATCGCCTGGCGCACGGCCGGTTCGCTGAACGCGAAGTGCTTGGACTTGATGCTGGCGCGCTCACCGTCGACCTCGGTCCAGGGATCGGTCGGGTTCAGCTGAATGAACTCGATGTTGCCGCTGGGCACGATGTTGGCCTTGCCCTTGCCACCCGCCTCCATGCGCTTCAGCACTTCGTCCTCGACCTGCAGGTTCCAGGCGTAATCGAACTCGCCGGTCTGCAGCACCGCGCGCGCGGCGGAGACGGCGTCGCCGCCGCCCTTCATCTCGATGCTGTCGAAGTGCGGGCGGTTGGCCATGTGGTAATTGGTGTTGATCTCGCCGCGCACCATGTCGCCCGGCTTGAAATCGACGAACTTGTACGGGCCGGTGCCGACGGGCTTCAGGTTGGTGGGCGCGTCGCGGGACTTGGCGCCGGTGTACGCGGCGAACAGGTGCTTGGGAATGATCATGCCCTCGGCGGCGACGAAGGCCGTTGCCCAGAACGGCGTCGGCTTGGCGAACGCAACGCGGATCGTGTGCGAATCGATCTTGGTGACGGCGACGTCCTTGTAGACGCCGTTGGTGACCGCTGCGGTTGCAGGATCCCTGGCGTATTCCCAAGTGAAGACCGCGTCGTCGGCGGTGAACGGCTGGCCGTCGTGCCAGGTGACGCCCTGCTTCAACTTCCAGACCACCGACTTGCCGTCGGCCGCAAGCCCGCCGTTTTCCCGGCTGGGAATCTCCGTGGCCAGGACGGGGATCAGGTTGCCGTCGCTGTCCCAGACGGCCAGCGACTCGTAGAAGATGCGCGAGCCTTCCTGGTCCTTGGTACCGTTGGCGAAGTGCGGCTGCAGCAGCGTCGCTCCCTGCCACCATAGCACGCGCAGCGCGCCGCCGCCGCCGCGCTTGGTCGGCTTGTAGACCGGTGCCGGCTGGCTGTTCGCGACGCCGGCATGCATGAGCAGCATCGACGCCATCGGCGCCGACAGGCCGAGGCCGACCAGCTGCTGGATGAAACTGCGGCGCGGCAGCGCACCGGCGCGGACTTCCTCGATCAGATGGCGCAGTTCACGTTCGTGCATGGGGCCTCCTGGCTGAAATACGGGAAAGTGGCATCCTTGGCGCCAAGCGCCGGCGCAAGCCGCGGATGCCCTCGGCTCGTTGTAACGGCGCGGCCTCGGGGGTCACCCCCCAGCCGGCTGCGGCGGTCATTGTGCCCGAACACGCCCGGCTTGAGTTGGCGTGCATCGGCCCTTGTTCTGCCGGGTCTCGCGTTCCCGACCGTCCGGTGCCACATCCCCTGCCGCCGGCTCAACGACGGCCCAGCAAGTCCTCGCGCACCGGCGTGAACACGTCGATCAGGCTGCCTGCCTCCAGCGCCTTCGCGCCGTGCCGGGCATTGCTCGGCACATAGATCGACTCGCCCTCCGCCAGCACGTGGGTGCGCCCGTCCAGCGAATACTCGAAGCGGCCGGCGATGCAATAGCTGATCTGCTCGTGCACGTGGCTGTGCTCGTAGCCGGCGGCCCCCGCGGCAAACCGGACTTCCATCAGCATCAACCGCCCCTGCGCCTGCAGGATCCGCCGCCGCACACCCGCCTCCGCATCTTCCCATTCGCCCATTCCGGCCATGTTGCCTCCCAGGGGTTGTCGAATCCGAGGCCCGAAAAGGACGCTCGTTCCTGCCACCATTGTCGCGCGGCGCCACACGCCGCAGCGCGAGACTCGGTCAGCGCAGCTTGGCCAGAATCCCGTCGAGCTGCTCAAGGCTCGAATACGCAATGATCAACTTGCCGGCGCCGTTGGCCTTGGGTTCGATCGTGACCTTGGCGCCCAGCGACTCGGCCAGGTCTTCCTGCAGCCGCGCGAGATCGGGGTCCGCGGCAGGCGCGGCGCGCTTGCCGCCGCGACGGCCCGGATGCGCGAACTGGTGGACGAGCCGCTCGGTCTCGCGCACCGACAGCCCCTGGGCAACCACGCGCGCAGCTGCGGCCGTCTGCTGACCCGGCGCCAGCGCAAGCAGGGCGCGCGCGTGGCCCATGTCGAGTTGCCCGCCCATCAGGTACGCCTGCACGGGCTTGGCCAGGTCGCGCAAGCGCAGCAGGTTGGTGACCGAGCTGCGCGAGCGGCCAACCGCCTTCGCCGCGGCCTCGTGCGTAAGGCCGAACTCGTCGATCAGGCGGTGGATGCCGTTGGCCTGCTCGAGCGGATTGAGATCCTCGCGCTGGATGTTCTCGATCAGGGCGAGCGCCAGCGCCGATTGATCGGGCACCGCTTTCACCAAGGCGGGCACCACGGCGAGGCCTGCGCGCTTCGCGGCGCGCCAGCGGCGTTCGCCGGCGACGATCTCGAAGCGTCCGCCTTCGATCGGTCGCACCAGCACCGGCTGCATCACACCGTGCTCGCGTATCGACGCCGCGAGCTCCTCGAGCGCGCCGTCATCCATCTGCGTGCGCGGCTGGTACTTGCCCGGCTGCATCCGGTCGATCGGCAGCGACTGCAGCGCATCGGTCGCGCTTTCCTCGTCGGTGCCGGCGAGCAGTGCATCGAGGCCGCGGCCGAGGCCCTTGGGTCGAATCATCGTTGGGTTCTCCGTGGGCGAGCGGCGCGGCCGATTATTCCGCGCGCGGCGCGGCTTGCGCTTCCATTCGGCGCAGCATCTCTCCGGCGAGCGCGAGATACGCCTGCGCCCCCTTCGAGTTCTTGTCGAGATGAAGCGCCGGGACGCCGTGCGAAGGGGCCTCCGCAAGGCGGATGTTGCGCGGGATCACGGTGCGATAGAGCTTTTCGCCGAAATGCTTCTCCAGTTCCGCCCCGACATTGAGCGCGAGTGTGTTGCGCGGGTCGTACATCGTGCGCAGGAGCCCCTCGATCTCGAGCCGCGGGTTGAGATGCGCGCGGACCTTCTTCACCGTCTGCACGAGGTCGGAGAGCCCCTCCAGCGCGTAGTACTCGCACTGCATCGGGATCAGCACGGCGTCCGCCGCGCAAAGCCCGTTCAGCGTGAGCAGCGACAGCGACGGCGGACAATCGAGCAGGATGAAATCGTAGTCCGGCGCGACGCCCGATATGGCCGTGCGCATCTGCTGCCGCGCTTCGGCGAGGGCCACTTTCAACCGGGTTTCGCGCCCGGGCAGGTCGACCAGCTCGACTTCCGCGCCGGCGAGCTCGCGATTCGCGGGCACGAGCTCGAAGCCTCCGGTCGGCGAGACGACACGCACGTCGGCGATCCCTTTTTCGCCGAGGAGGACGTGGTAGACCGTTGCCGTCAGCGCGCGCTTGTCGACGCCCGCACCGGTCGTCGCGTTGCCCTGCGGATCGAGGTCAATCAGCAACACGCGCCGCTTCATCGCCGTCAGGCTCGCGGCGAGATTGATGGCCGTCGTTGTCTTGCCGACACCGCCCTTCTGGTTGACCACCGCGAGAATCCTGCTCACGCCCGCTCCATCACGATGAGATGGCGTTCGGCGTCGAGCCCGGGCACGGCCAGCGCGGGCGACGCCACGACGCGGAACGCCGGCGGCAACAGCGCGATTTCCTCGTGCGGAAGAACACCTTTCATCGCCACGAGCCGTCCGCCCGGGGCCAGATGCCGCGCACTCGACTGCGCGAAGGCCGCGAGATCGGAGAACGCGCGCGAGATCACGACATCGAACGGCGCCGGCGGCGTGTAGTCCTCGACCCGCGCGATCACGGCTTCGACATTCGGCAGCGCGAGCTCGATCAACGCCTGCTGCAGGAATGCCCCTTTCTTGTGACTGCTGTCCAGGGCCACGATGTGCCAGGACGGCCGCGCGATCGCCAGCGGCAGCGCCGGCACGCCGCCACCGCTGCCGACGTCGAGCACTCGCAATTCCTGGCCCAAGGTCGCGGCGCAAAGAAACGGCAGCACGGCAAGCGCGTCGAGCACGTGGTGCGTCACCATGCGTTCCGGTTCGCGGATCGCGGTGAGGTTGTAGGTCCGGTTCCACTTCGCGAGCAACTCGACATACGCGGCGAGCTTGCTGTTTGCGCCCGGCGGCAACGCTGCCGCGGGACCGCCACGCGCGCGCAGCTGCTCGAGGCCGGTGTCGAGAGCGAGCGTCGCGATGGCTGGGGAAACTTCGCGCTGCGCGCTCCGGTATTCGCCCTTGGGGCGGCCCTTCGGGCTCATGCC
>CAYGYQ010000026.1:0-7563 GCA_964354035.1 uncultured Bordetella sp. | reverse complement strand
CTTCGCGCTGCGCGCTCCGGTATTCGCCCTTGGGGCGGCCCTTCGGGCTCATGCCGATCGCCGATCTTGCACCGGCGCCGGCGACCCCAAGCCTCGCTTCAGATGCACGAGCAACAGCGAGATTGCGGCGGGGGTGATGCCGGAAATGCGGGCGGCCTGCCCGAGCGTTTCCGGCTTGTGCGCGTTGAGGTTGTGCTGCACTTCGGCCGACAGGCCGCGCACGGTGCGATAATCGAGGTCCGCCGGAAGCCGCAGGTTCTCCTGCGCCCGATGCCGCGCGATCTCGTCCTGCTGCCGGTCGATGTATCCGGCGTACTTGATCGCGACTTCCACCTGCTCGGCAACCAGAGGATCATCTGCCGCGGCACCCGCCTCGGGAAGGGTCATCAAGGCCGCGTAGCTCACCGCCGGTCGGCGCAGGAGCTCCTGAAGCGAGTATTCCCGCTCGATGGGCTGCCCCAGCACTCGCTGCGCATCGAGTGCCGTCACGACCGCCGGATTGACGAACGTGGACTTGAGGCGCTCGAGCTCGCGCGCGACGGCGTCGCGCTTGCGCGCAAAGACGTCCCAGCGCGCGTCGTCAACGACGCCCAGCGCTCGGCCGCGCTCGGTCAGGCGCAGATCCGCGTTGTCCTCGCGCAGTTGCAGCCGGTATTCGGCGCGCGAGGTGAACATCCGGTACGGCTCGGTCACGCCGCGCGTGATCAGGTCGTCGACGAGCACGCCGAGATACGCCTCGTCGCGCCGCGGCGTCCAGCCCTCGTCGCCACGCACGAAGAGCGCGGCGTTGATGCCGGCGAGCAGGCCTTGGGCGGCAGCCTCCTCGTATCCCGTGGTGCCGTTGATCTGCCCGGCGAAGAAGAGGCCGCCGATCGCCTTGGTCTCGAGCGTGGCCTTAAGCGCACGCGGATCGAAAAAGTCGTATTCGATCGAGTAACCAGGCCGCAGGATGTGCGCCCGCTCGCAACCCTTGATCGAATTCACCAGGGCCCGCTGCACGTCGAACGGCAACGACGTCGAGATGCCGTTCGGATAGATCTCGTTCGTCGCGAGCCCCTCGGGCTCCAGGAAAATCTGGTGGCTGCTGCGGTCGCCGAAACGCACGACCTTGTCCTCGATCGACGGGCAATAGCGCGGCCCGATCCCTTTGATGACACCGGTGAAGAGCGGCGAACGATCGAGGCCACCGCGGATGATCTCGTGCGTGCGCTCGTTGGTGTGCGTGATCCAGCACGCGACCTGCGCCGGGTGCATCGCGCGCGTGCCGATGAAGCTCATCACCGGTGCCGGCTCATCGCCAGGCTGTTCTTCCAGAACGGAGAAATCCACGGTGCGCCCGTCGAGCCGCGGCGGCGTGCCCGTCTTCAGGCGCCCCGCCGGCAGCGCCAGCTCGCGCAGCCGGGCGCCCAGGGTCTTCGCCGGCGGATCCCCCGCGCGCCCGGCTTCGCAGTGTTCCATCCCGACGTGGATCAACCCGGACAGAAAGGTCCCCGTGGTCAGGACCACCGCATCGGCCTCGAACGTCACGCCCATTTCCGTGATCACGCCGCACACGCAGGGACCCGAACCCCGGTCGTTGATCGCGAGGTCGTCGACCCCTTGCTGGAACAGCGTGAGGTTGGACTGGTTCTCGAGGCGGGTCCGGATCGCGGCCCGGTAGAGAACCCGATCCGCCTGCGCGCGCGTCGCCCGCACGGCCGGCCCCTTGCTCGAATTGAGGGTGCGGAACTGGATCCCGGCCTCGTCCGTCGCGATCGCCATCGCGCCGCCGAGCGCATCGACTTCCTTGACGAGATGCCCTTTGCCCACACCTCCAATCGAGGGGTTGCAAGACATCTGGCCCAGCGTTTCGATGTTGTGCGTGAGCAGGAGTGTCCTGCGCCCCATACGTGCCGACGCCAGCGCAGCCTCGGTTCCGGCATGGCCGCCGCCGACCACGATGACCTCGTATCTTGTTCCGAATATCATGATTTAATTGATCTTTTTTAATTATTACTGCGCGGTGTCGACTGTGGCCGGAGCGTGATCATACGGCAAACCCTGGTCCGCGCAAAGTGGCCGACCGGCCGAGTTGCGGCGGTGACCTGCCTGCCACAACACTCCGTGACGCCCGCCGGAAGACCCTCAGGGCGGCGGCGATATCAACGACGCCCACGCGTTGGGGGCCTCGCACAATCGAGGCTTGTTTCACGTGGAACAATGGCAGCCCGGGTTGCTTCATCCGCCACCGGAGTGTTCCACGTGGAACGTCCGCGCCCCGGCGCGCCCGGACACCCGGAATCACCGCCAGCGACCTCAGTTGGGCACTCCTGGGCACTACGCTATTCGATACCCCGATCGCCGCGGGGCTCCGTAATCCCCGCGAGGCAAGTCCTTCGGCCACCATCCTGCTCGATCCCCCGGGACAGCGGCCGGTTTGTCCCTGCAGCGACGCCAACGTCGAATTCGATCGCTCCTGGCTCTTGTGGGAAGCAATCGCCGCTTGCCACGGCGCGCCGGCCGATGCGCGGTGATCGGCTGCGCCCGCCTCAGCATTCCATGCGCCGTGCGGCGCGGCCTGATCAGCGGACTCGACGGCGACGTCTGTCCGGGGCCTCTCTCGAACTCACGGGTCGGGCGACCCGTGCGTGCCGTCCCGGCTCCGGTCGGCGTCACGCTTGGCCCGGACGGAATCCTTTGGCGCGAACGCGCGGGCGGGAACCGGATTCCGGCGCCGGTGGCGCTCGCGATCAGCATGCTTGCCATCGGTGACGTCTGGCAAGCAGCATCCACGCGCGCCTCGGCGAAAGGGCGGGACGTCCCTGCGCAGGCGTCTTTTCCGATTCCAGGGCGGACTCGGATGTCCCCGAATTGCAGCGCCGCTTGGCGCGCCGCGCCCTGACAACGACCTGACGCAACCGCCGGCCAAAGGCTGAATTGCTGTTTCCGGCTACAAAATCTTTAAAAATCAGTCAATTAGAACGGTGATGCGCTTTGCGATGCGAACAGCATCGCCCGTCCTCGCCGGACAACTAGCGGCGGTGTAAACACTTACCCCGATAGCCGCGACCCCAGTTTCGCGCGCTCGGCCGCCAGCACCTCCGGCTGCTTCGACCCTACTTTGGCGAAGAGCTCGTCGTGCGAGGCAAGCTCGCGCACCCACCGCGCAACATCGACATGCATCACTTGTGCAAAGCGTTCCGGGGCGAAGTCCAACCCGGCCCAGTTGAGGTCGCGATAATCAGGCTCATACCCCAATGCCGTATCCCGGGCGCCGGCACGACCATGGGCCCGGTCCACGACCCAGGCCAGCACCCGCATGTTCTGGCCAAAGCCAGGCCAGACGAATTTGCCGCTGTCGTCCGTGCGAAACCAGTTGACGCTGAAGATCTTGGGCGGCTTCGCCACCATCTTTCCCATCTTCAGCCAGTGATTGAAATAGTCGCCGACGTGATACCCGCAGAATGGGAGCATCGCGAACGGGTCGCGCCGCACTTCGCCGACCGCGCCCGTCGCGGCGGCCGTGGTCTCGGAACCCATTGTCGCCGCCTTGTACACCCCCTCCTCCCAGGTCTTCGCCTGCACGACGAGCGGGATCGTGTCGCTGCGCCGCGCCCCGAACACGAACGCATCGATGGGTACGCCGTCCGGACTGTCCCAGTGCGGATCGAGGGACGGGCATTGCACCGCCGAGACGGTGAATCGGGCATTCGGGTGCGCCGCCTTGCGGCCGCAACCCGGCGTCCACGACTGCCCCTGCCAGTCGGTGAGGTGGGCCGGCGGCTCCTTCGTCATCCCCTCCCACCAGACGTCGCCGTCATCCGTCAGCGCGACGTTGGTGAAGATCACGTTGGCGTGCAGCATGCGCATCGCATTGGGGTTCGACTCGTGCGAGGTCCCCGGCGCAACACCAAAATAGCCGGCTTCGGGGTTGATTGCGTAGAACCTCCCGTCGTCGTGCGGCTTGATCCAGGCGATGTCGTCGCCGACCGTCGACACCTGCCAGCCTTCGAAGCCTTCGGGCGGGATCAGCATGGCCAGATTGGTCTTGCCGCAGGCGCTGGGAAAAGCCGCCGCGATGTAGGTCTTCTCCCCTGACGGCGCAGTGACCCCGAGGATCAGCATGTGCTCGGCGAGCCAGCCCTGGTCGCGCCCCATCACCGAGGCGATGCGCAGCGCGAAGCACTTCTTGCCGAGCAACGCGTTGCCCCCGTAACCGGAGCCATAACTCCAGATCTCGCGGGTCTCGGGAAAGTGGACGATGTACTTGTGGTCCTTGTTGCACGGCCACGGCACGTCGGACTGTCCGGCGGCAAGCGGCATTCCCACCGAATGCACGCAGGGGACGAAAACGCCGTCGCTGCCCAACACGTCGTACACGGCGCGCCCCATGCGCGTCATCAGGTTCATGTTGACGACGACGTAGGGGCTGTCGGACAACTCGATCCCGATGTGCGCGATATGGCTGCCCAGCGGCCCCATCGAGAACGGCACCACGTACATCGTGCGCCCGCGCATGCAGCCGTCGAACAGGCGGCGCACCGTCTGGCGCATTTCTGCCGGCGCAACCCAGTTGTTGGTCGGTCCGGCGTCCTCCGCCTTCTCGCTGCAGATGAACGTGCGGTCCTCGACCCGCGCCACGTCGGATGGATCAGACACCGCCAGGTAGCTGTTCGGCCGCTTCGCGGCATTAAGCTTCTTCATCGTCCCGTTGGCGACCATCTCCGTGCACAGACGGTTGTACTCCTCGTCGCTGCCGTCACACCATATGATCCGTTCGGGTTTGGTCAGCGTCGCAACTTCGCGGATCCACGCCAGAAGACCAGGATGACGAACGTACGAAGGCGCGACGAGGGGGGAAAGGGTGTCGGGGGAGTTCATCGGAAGACCTGCGAGGATTGGAATGCGGTGCGGGAAGGCGGTGCGCGCCACGAACGATCCACCTTGCCGCCGCGTAACGCCTCTGCCAAATTTTACACCTCCGCGGCCACGCCAAGGAAGCCGCGCGCGGCGCCCGCACTGGTCGGGTGGCCTTACCGCATCGGTCGTGCCGCAATCATGAACACGCGCCGGAACGCGAACAGCACCCGCCCGTCCGGAAGCGCGGGATAGGCGCCGGCGATGCGTGCCGAATAATCGGCGAGGAACGCGCGCTGCGCTTCGTCATCGAGAACCACCAGGAATGGCGTCAGTGCGGTGCCCTGGGTCCAGGCGACGACCGGATGTACGCCGTCCTCTGCCGGCGGCAACACATGGAGATATTCCGTCGTCCACGCGTCCACTACGGCCCCCTCCGCGGCAAGCAGCCGGAAATAGCTGGCCGCCGGCGCGACCGGGGCTCGCCGCAGCAACGGCCCCAGCCGATCGCGCCAGCGCGCGGAGGACACGACCGCCGCCAGGGCGACATGCGAAGGCGCGGCATACTGGTCGGGCATCTGTATCGCGAGCAGGCCGCCCGGCGCAACCCAGCCGAAGATCCGCGGGAAGAGCGTCGCATGGTCGTCCTGCCAATGCAGCGCGGCGTTGCTGAAGACGACGGCTGCCGGGTCTTTCGGTGCCCAGTCCGCGAGATCAGCCTCGATCCACTCATGCTGCGTCGCGCCTTCGGTTGCCGCTATCGCTACGGCCAACATCGCGGCCGAATGGTCAACCCCGACGATGCGCGCGTGCGGCCAGCGGGCGGCGAGAATCTGCGCGACATTCCCCGTGCCGCAGCCCAGATCGACCACGGTCTGCGGCGCCTCGATCGGCAGGCGCGCGAGCAGGTCGAGCGCAGGGCGCAGCCGTTCGTTGGCGTATTTGAGGTACTGCGCCGGATCCCAGCTCATCGTGGCGTCCTCCTCCTCGTCCGTTCCCTCGCGCCTGGCGCGCGGTCAGCCCGGATGCCGCCCCCAATCCGGCGGCGCCGGCGGCCCCTTCACTTGCCGATGCAGAACCGCGAAAAGATGGTCCCCAGCAGATCATCCGCCGTGAATTCGCCGGTGATCGTCGCCAGCGCCGTGTGTGCCGCGCGCAGATCCTCGGCCAGCAACTCCAGCGGCGGCTTCGCGCCGGCGGCCTGCCCCGCCGCCGCCTCGAGTTGCGTGACCGCTTCGCGCAAGGCGCCGAGATGGCGTGCGCGCGCGAGGAAGGTCCCCTCCATGTCCTCGCTCGCTCCGGCGAGACCGAGGATCTCCTGCTGCAGCAGCTCGACGCCGGCACCCGTCTTCGCGCAGAGGAAGACGTGGCGCTCCGCCGGGGCCGCCTTGCCCCGGGGTTCCGGCACGCTGCGGGCCTCGACCTTCGGCGCGAGTCCGGCAAGGTCGATCTTGTTGTGGACGACGAGCCGCGGCAGCCCGCCGGGCAACTGGGCGAGGATCGCGGCGTCTTCCTCGGCGACGCTGCCGCCGGCATTGGCGTCGACCAGCACGAGCGCGAGATCCGCGCGTGCGACCGCGGCCCACGTGCGTTCGATGCCGAGCGTTTCGATCGGGTCGTCCGTCGGGCGAAGTCCGGCGGTGTCGATGACGGTCAGCGGAATGCCGCCGATCTCGATCTGCGACTGCACCGCGTCGCGCGTCGTCCCGGCAATCGGCGTGACGATCGCCACCGCGTCCCCCGCGAGTTGATTGAGGAGGCTCGACTTGCCCACGTTGGGCCGGCCGACGAGGACGACGGCGAGCCCATCGCGCAACAGCGCGCCCTGCTGCGCCCGGGCCAGCACCCCGGTCACCTGGGCGAGGATCGCCGCCACTCTCCCGCGCACGTCGGCCGCGCGCAGGAACTCGACCTCCTCGTCCGGGAAGTCGAGCGCCGCTTCGGTGTACATCCGCAGTTCGATCAAGGCGTCGACCAGCGCGCGGATTTCGCGCGAAAAGGCGCCGGCGAGACTGCGCACCGCGGCGCGCGCGGCGGTGGCAGTCGCCGCGGCGATAAGGTCGGCCACGCCTTCGGCCTGCGCGAGGTCGAGCTTGCCGTTGAGAAAGGCCCGCTGCGTGAACTCCCCCGGCCGCGCCAGTCGCGCGCCGAGCTCGACGCAGCGCTCGAGCAGCAGTTGCAGCACCACGGGGCCGCCGTGCCCGTGCAGTTCCAGCACGTCCTCGCCCGTATACGAGCGCGGGCCGGGGAAATGGAGCGCGATGCCCTGATCGAGCACCTCGTCCTGTCCGTTCAGGAAGGCGACAAGGGTCGCGGCGCGCGGGGCGAGTGGCCGCCGGATGACGCCGGCGATGATCGCGGGCACGCGAGGGCCCGACACGCGGACCACGCCGACGCCACCGCGCCCTGGCGGTGTCGCGATGGCTGCGATCGTGTCGGGGGGGGTGTCGCCCGCGGCGGTGCCGCGCATTCGTCTGCCCTGTCTCGCCGCGACGGAACGGGCGGCGCCTGCTAGCGCCGCTTGGCCGTGGCCTGGGCCGCTTCCTTCTCCAGCACGCGGTTCATGTGCCACTGCTGGAAGATCTGCAGCGAATTGTTGATGAGCCAGTAGAGCACGAGCCCGGACGGGAAGAACACGAACATCACCGAAAACGCGATCGGCATGATCTGCATGATCTTCGCCTGCATGGGATCGGTGATCGGCGTCGGCGAGAGCTTCACCTGCAG
>CAYGYQ010000025.1:0-22940 GCA_964354035.1 uncultured Bordetella sp. | reverse complement strand
CGCTGAACCCCTTGACGCCGAGCTTGAAGGTTCCCGCCACCGGCGGCACCAGCCCGATCTTGAGGATGTCCTCGGGCTCCAGGTGATTGCCGAAGGTGCCGGCGAGCAGGATGCGGTCGACCGACTTGACGCCGCTGTCAGCGAGCAGGATCTCGATTCCCGCGCGCAGCGCCGACTTGCCGAGCTGCACGCTGCGCACGTCCTGCTGCGTCAGCACGATGTCGCGGCCGGTGCGAGAGTACATTCCCGCGACGAGCTGGACTTCCTCGGCGCGGCCGTAGGCGCTGCCGCGCAGCGCCGGATGCGATCCTGGCGGCGCGAGGCCGCCGTCGTCGCCGACGAGGCCGGCGCCGACGAGCGTCGCCACGCTGGAGATCACGCCCGAGCCGCACAGCCCGACCGGGCGCGGGTCGTTGCGGTCTTCGCCGTCCTTGATCGCCGCGAAGCGGATCCTGCCCTTGGCGTCGACCCATACGCGCTCGATCGCGCCGCCCACCGCGCGCATGCCGCAGCGGATGTGCGCGCCCTCGTACACCGGGCCGGTGGCGCAGGAGGTGGCGACGAGCTCGCCGTGGTGCGCGAGCACGACCTCGCCGTTGGTGCCGACGTCGATCAGGAGCTGCGTGCCGCGGTAGAACTCGGGCCCGCGCGTCAGCAGCGCGGCGAGCGTGTCGCCGCCGATGTAGCCGGCAATCGACGGGAACACGAACACGCGCGCGCGCGGCAGCGCGTGCAGCGCGAGCTCCGCCGCCTCGATCTCGACGCCTTCCGCCCACACCGGCAGGTAGGGCCCGCGGCCCAGCGGCTCCGGGTTGATGCCGAGCAGGATGTGCTGCATGGTCGGGTTGCCCACGACCACCGCGTCGATGATGTCGCCGAGCGCCACACCCGCCTCGTTCGCCGCCTCGTCGATCAGCCGGTTGACCTCGTCGACCAGCCGCCGCCGCATGTCCGCCAGCGTGCCGATGTCCTGCTGGATGTGGGTCATTCGCGAGATGACGTCCTCGCCGTAGATCGCCTGCGGGTTCCCGGCCGTGCGCATGCCGACGATGCGGCCGTGGTCGAGATCGCAGAGGAAGGCGACGATCGACGTCGTCCCGATGTCGATCGCCAAGCCGTAAGATGGGCCGGCGCGCCCTGGGACCAGCGCCAGCACCGTGCGCTCGGCGTAGACGGTTGCGGTGACCTCGCGCGCCGCGTCGAAGCCGGAAGCGGTGGAAAACGCGGCCATCACCGCCGCCGGCAGCTCGACCGACTTGCGCCTCAGCGCGCCGGCGACCGCGGCGCGCACGCGCTCGGTCAGCGGGCGCAGCGGCTCGGCGTAGGCGCCGGGCACCGCGGCCCGCACGCGGGTGACAATCGGCCGCGGCTCGACGTCCGTCACGGTGTAGGGCTTGCGCGGCGCGTTGCGCAGCGCCTGGCTCTCGGGCGGCACCGACAGCGTCAGGTCGCCGCGCACGTCGCACAGGCAGGCCAGCCGGTAGCCGCGCTCGGCGGGCTCGGGCGGCAGCAGATCGAGCTCCGCCGCCGAGGGCGGCGTCAGCGCGTCCGCGGCGCTCAAGGCGCCGTCCACCTCGACCAGGCAGCTGCCGCACTTGCCGTGGCCGCCGCACACCGACTTGATGCCGACGCCCGCCTTCCAGGCCGCGGCCAGCAGCCGCTCGCCGTCGCGCACTTCGATGCTGCGCAGATCGGGGTGGAAGGTCACCAGCGGCATGGCGGCGCGGGGATCGGGAGCGGGCGCGAAATGGGGGCGGGCACGAAGCGGACGGGCCCGCCTCACACGGCGACGGTGCCTGCGCGGAAGGCTTCGATCAGGTCCATGCAGTAATCGTCGCGGCCGTACACCGCGCGCGCCGCGGCCATCGCCGACACCAGCTCGCGGTCGGTGGGATCGAGGATGGCGGCGTCCATGCCGCGGCCCATCGCGCCGACCAGGAAGGTGCGGTTGATGAGCCTGCGCGCCGGCAGGCCGTGCGACACGTTGGTCAGGCCGCAGATCGTGTGCACACCGGGAAAGCGCTCCATGATCGTGCCGATGGCAGCGATGGTGGCCTGTGCCGACTGCGAGTCGGTGCCGAGCGGGAACACCAGCGGGTCGACGTAGATGTCGTCCAGCGCGACGCCCGCGCGCGTCAGGCGCTCGATCAGCTGCGAGCCGAGGTCGACCTTCTGCTCAGCAGTCGCCGCCAGCACCCCTTCGCTCTGGCACAGCGCGATCAGCTTGGTCCGGTGCTCGAGCGCCAGCGGCAGGATGCGGCGCCAGCGGTCGCCCTCGAGGTTGATCGAGTTGATCATCGGCGGGGCGGTCTTCACCTTCGGCAGCGCCGCCGCGATCGCGTCGGGATCGGAGGAGTCGAGGCATAGCGGCTTGTCCGTGACCGCCTGCACCGTGTCGACCAGCCAGCAGAGCAGCTCCGGCTCGCGGCCGGGAAAGGTGCCGCCGTTGACGTCGATGTAGGTGGCGCCGGCGGCGTCCTGCGCGCGCGCCTCGTCCTGGATTGGCGCGGCGTCCATGCGCTCGAGCGCGGCGCGGATGGCCTTGCGCGACGCGTTGATGCGCTCGGCGACGATCAGCATGGCCTTCCTCCGGGTGCGCCGCACCGGTCCACGGACGGTGCGCTGACGGGTGCTCCGTTGGTGCTGCGCGCCTTCCTTCCGGGAGGGAGCAATTCGCGCTCGGGACGGCCCTTCGCGCTCATGTGTACTTGCCGTACTTCTTGACCGCCCGGGACATCGCCCAGACGTTGTCGACCTTGCAGTAGTCGGTGATGCTGTTGGCGCTGGAGATGATGTAGCCACCGCCCTTGCCCACCTTCTCGATGCGTCCCTTCACCTCGGCCTCGCACTCCTCGGGCGTGCCGCGGGTCAGCGTGTAGTCGAGGTCGATGTTGCCGACGATGCAGACGCGGTCGCCGTACTTCGCCTTCAGCGTGTTGATGTCCATCGCCGAGGGCTGCACCGGGTGGATCGCGTTCATGCCCAGCGTGACCAGCCCGTCGAGGATCGGGAACAGGTTGCCGTCGCTGTGGAATATCCACGGCTTCCTGATCTCCTTCGCCACTAGCATCTGGCTCGGTTTCATGAACTCCTCGTACATCTCCATGTTCACCCACGGCGCCTTGGTGTCCGCGTGGTCGTCGTTGGCCCAGATGAAATCGAAGTCCATCTTGTTGAGGTGCTGCACGACGCGCGCCGACCACTCGGAGAAGCGACGGTGAATCTCCTTCACGAGGTCCGGATCGTCGAACATCATCAGCGAGAACACGTCGAGGCCCATGCTCTCGAAGGTGCTGGCGCTGCCGAGCCGGATGCGGGCGAAAACCGCGTAGTCCTCGCGGTATTTCGCCAGCCACTCGGCGATCTGGTCGTAGCGGCCCGGGTGGTCGGGGTCGGGCAGGAACTCGTCGAAGTACCTGAGCGAATCCCGGTCGGTCAGCAACCCCCGCTTGACGTAGGTGCGGCCGGACTTCTCGTCGACACCCATGTCGGCGATCCACGGCGGCACGAAGTCGAAGGTCACGCGCTTCGGGTGGTGCCACGCCTCTTTCGCCGCGGCGGTGCCGCTGGTCTGCATCGCCTGGCCCGCGGTGGCCTGGGAGCCGGTGGGGAAGTGGTAGCCGAAGCCGTCCATGCCCAGCGCGCGGCAAAACTCTCCGGGCGTGTAGTCGGTGCGCCCGCCCATGAGGGCGATCTGGATCTCCTCCTCGACATCGTTCTCGATCCAGGGGACCTGGTCGGGTTGCCCGCGCTTCAGTGCGGTCAGCACGCGTTCTCTCGGCGTCATGGTCGTTCTCGCTGTGGGTTGGGCGGGCGGGTCAGTGCACGAGCCGGTTGCAGGCCAGCACGCACTCGTAGGCATCGGCGCCGTAGAAATCGGCGCCGATCTCGTCGGCGAACTTCTGGGTGAGCGGGGCGCCGCCCACGCCGACCTTGACGCCGCCGCGCAGGCCGGCCGCGTTGAGCGCGTCGATCGTCCGCCGGGTGCTTTCCATCGTGAGCGTGATGAGCGCGCTCATCAGCAGGAAATCGGGCTCCTCGCTGCGCACTGCCTCGACGAACTTGTCGACCGCGACGTCTACGCCGAGGTCGACCACCTCGTAGCCCGCGCCTTCCATCATCATCTTGACGATGTTCTTGCCGATGTCGTGGAAGTCGCCGGCCACGGTGCCGACCACCGCCTTGCCCTTCTTCGCGGCGGCCTCGCCGACGAGCAGCGGCTTGATGACGTCGACGACTTCGGTCATCGCGCGGGCGGCGATCATCATGTGCGGCAGGAAGAATTCGCCGCTGGAGAACTTCTGGCCGACGATCGACATGGCCGCGATGAGGCCGTCTTTCATGATCACGCCGGGGTCGATCCCGGCGGCCAGCGCGCTCCGTGCGGCCTCGACTGCCTCCTTGCGCTTGCCCTTGATCACCCAGTCCCGGATGGTGTCGATCTCGCTCGCCATGGTCATCGCTCCTGGTTGTGCGGCGCCTGCCGGTCGCCGACGGCGCCGGACATCTGATATTCAGCTGACATGTTAGAAACCGGCGCCCGGGAATGTCAAAGCTTTTTTCGCCAAAATTGAATCCGCATCAACAAAATGGCGTTTTGCGGACAGGCGTGATGGCTGCACGTCGCACACTTGGCCGCGGCGCTCGACGCGCTGCGCTCCGGGCCGTGCAGCCCCCGCCCCGCGGGCGGGTTCTTACTTCGTGGCGTAGCAGCAGAACAACCCGTCGCCACCGGTGCTCTAGAGCCCGTCGGGACGGCAGCCGCGGGTCGGGTGCGCCGAATTCCACGAGATGGCCCACGACGTCGCGAGTTCGTCGACGCCGCGGTCGACCGGCGCACGGTCGAGCCGGAGGACCCGCGCCGGCCGCGCTTGCCTGCCGCCGACATATCCGTGATATGTTACGGGCTTCGCCAATGGTCGCCGGGAGCGTGCCATGCCCAGGGTCCTTTCCGATGCCGCCGTGCAGGCGTATCAGCGCGACGGGTATTACTTCCCGTTCCGGGCGCTCTCCGCGGGCGAGGCCGCCGACTACCGCCGCCGCCTCGAGGCGCACGAGGCGCGGGCGGGCGCTCCGCTGCAGGGCAACTGGCGCCACAAGACGCACCTGCTTTTCACCTGGGCGGACGAGCTCGTCCACCATCCGGTGATCCTCGACGCCGTCGCGGACGTGATCGGCTCCGATATCCTTTGCTGGACCAGCAACTTCTTCATCAAGGAGCCGGCGAGCCCCGGCTTCGTGTCCTGGCACCAGGACTCGACGTACTGGGGCCTCGACCCGGACGACGTCATCACGGCGTGGGTGGCGTTCACGAAGAGCGACCTCATGAGCGGCTGCATGAAAGTCATCCCCGGCACGCACACGCAGTCGCAGATTCCCCACGTCGACACCTTCCACCAGGACAACCTGCTCTCGCGCGGGCAGGAGATCGCCGTCGAGGTGGACGCGGACAAGGGTGTCGACGTCGTGCTGCAGCCGGGCGAGGTCTCGCTCCACCACATCAAGCTGGTGCACGGCTCGGAGCCGAACCGCTCCGCGGACCGGCGCATCGGCTTCGCGATCCGCTACATCCCCACGCACGTCCGGCAGACCAAGGTTCGCGATTCGGCGATGCTCGTGCGGGGCGAGGACCGGCACGGCAACTTCGATCCGGAACCGAGGCCGCACCGCGACATCGACGAAGCCGCGCTCGCCGCCCACGCCGACGCGGTTGGCCGCCAGGTCGCCGCGCTCTACCAGGGCACCAGCAAGAAGGAATTCCGCGCCTGATCCGCGCGCGCCTGCGCCCCCCGGCAAGAGGCGCGGCCCGACGAGGAGATTGCCGATGGGCGACGAGCGCAAGAAGCTGACCGTACCTGACCTGCGCGTGCGCAAGAAGGCCGGCGAGAAGGTCGTCATGGCGTCGATTCCCGACTACCCCTCGGCGATCTGGGCCGAGCGTGCCGGGATCGACATCGCCGCCGTCGGCGACTCGCTGGGGATGGTGAGCTACGGCCATCCCAACACGCTGCCGGTGACCGTCGACATGATGATCGCCCACGCGCAGGCCGTGCGCCGCGGCGCGCCCAACTGCATGATCATGGTGTCGATGCCCTACGGCGCCTACGCGACGCCCGACATCGGCGTGGTCAACGCGCTGCGGCTGATGAAGGAGGGCGGCGCCGACGTGGTGAAGATGCAGGGCGGCAGGGAGAAGGCGCCGATCATCCGGGCGATCGCCGATGCCGGCGTGCCGGTGATGAGTCACGTCGGCATGTGCCCGCACTTCATGCACCAGTACGGCGGCTTCAAGCTGCAGGGCAACACCGCGGAGAAGGCGCTGGCGATCATCGAGGACGCCCTCGCCATCGAGGCGGCGGGGGCCGTCGGCTTCGAGATCGAGGCCGTCCCCGCGCCGGTCGCCAAGGCGGTCGACGATGCGGTGAGAATCTTCACGTTCGCCATCGGCGCGGGGCCTGCGTCGTGCGGACAGCTGCTGCTCGCCTTCGACCTCCTCGGCGTCTTCGACCAGTTCAAGCCCAAGTTCACCAAGCGCTATGCCAACGTCTCGGAGATCGCCGTCGCGGCGCTGAAGGAGTACGCGCGCGAGGTGCGCACCGGCAAGTTTCCCGACGCCGATCACTCCTACGCGATGAAGCCGGAGGAGGAGCAGAAGCTCGTCGCGGCGCTCGCGCACCGGGTCGCGAGCAAGTGACCGTGGACCCCTGGCTCCGTGAGCCAGGCGTCATGCGCGCGGACTTTTTTCCCGTGAGGGCCCCCGAGCGCGCCCGCGGCGGCTGCGACAACGGATATGCTATGTATCGTTTCAACGGGCGGACGAAACACGCCTGAGGCCCCACCCGCCGCCCACCACCCAGGAGGAGCACATGAGCGATTCGAGCAGACGCAAATTCCTCACCACCGGCGCCGCTGTCGCCACCGGCGCGGCGGCGATCGGCGCACCGGCGATCGTCCGTGCGCAGGAGGTGACGCGCTGGCGGTGCCAGTCGATGTGGAGCGCGGCCGAGTTGAGCTACAAGGCGTTCCAGGACTTCTGCGAGCGCGTGAAGGTGAACACCAACGGGCGGCTGATCATCGAGCCTTTCGCGGCCGGCGCGGTCACCGGCCCGTTCGAGACCCTCGATGCGGTCAGCGCGGGTGTGCTGCAGGCGCACTCATCCTGGCCCGGCTACTTCTCCGGCAAGGACGCCGGGCTGGCGGTGATCAGCGACTTCGTCTTCGGCTACCAGCATCCCTATCAGGCCGAGGCGTGGTTCTACCACCGCGGCGGGCTCGAGATGCTGCGCGGGGCCTACGCAAAATACAACGCGTACCCGGTCGGCGTGAGCTGGTGGGGAGTCGAGTCGATGGTATCGAAGAAGCCGCTGAAAACGATGGCCGACGTCAAGGGCGTCAAGTTCCGTTCCCCGCAGGGTATGACCGCCGAAATCCTGACCAAGCTCGGCGCCTCGATTGTCGTGCTGCCCGGCGGCGAAGTGTTCTCGGCGCTCGACAAGGGCGTGGTCGACGCTGCCGACTGGGCGACGCTGTCGATGAACCAGCGGATGGGGTTCCACGACGTGGCGAAGTACCCGACCAAGCTCTACCACTCGATGCCGGTGCAGGAGTTCACCGTCAACCTGGGGGTGTGGCAGAAGCTGCCCCCCGACCTCAAGGGCATCGTGCAGTCCACCACCCGCGAGTGGACGTGGGACCAGGTCCAGCGAATCTACGTCGACGACGTGCGTGTTGCCAAGGAGCTCGCCACCAAGGGCATCAAGGAAGAGACCTGGGCTGGACCCGAGATGGTGAAGATGCGGGAGCTGGCGCAGAAGACCTGGGAGGATTGGTCGAAGAAGACGCCGCTCGCGAAGCAGGCGTACGACTCCCAGATCGCCTGGCTGCGGGAAATCCACGTCGTTGCATGACCGTGCCGGGGAATGACGGGGAGCGGTCCGGCGCCGCTTCCCGCCAGAGTTCCGCCATGCAACGGTTCTGCGCCGCGATCGACGGCCTCAACGAATGGATGGGGCGTTTCTGGGGCGGCGCCATCCTCCTGGTGACGGTCGCCGTCATCTGGGAGGTCGTGTCGCGGACCTTCTTCACCCAGGCCACGACCTGGGCGAACGAGACGACCATCTACCTCTCCGCCATGGCCTACCTTCTCGGCGGGGGCTACGCGCTCAAGCACCGGCGGCACGTGCGCATCGACGTCGTCTATGAGATGTTCTCGGAGCAGGCGCGCAGGCGCCTCGACATGCTCGCCTTCGTGTTCTTCGTCCTCTACGTCGGCGCGCTGCTCTGGGTGGGCGCGGACATGGCGTGGACCTCGTTCCAGCAGAGCGAAGGCACGGGCACGCCGTGGAACCCGCGGATCTGGCCGGTCAAGCTGGCGATCCCCCTGGCCGCCCTGCTGCTGCTGCTGCAGGGCATCGCCGATGTGATCCGTGAGCTGGGGATAGGAGGGGCGAGCGCCCGACCGTGATGAACATCGAGCTGCTGAGTCTGCTGTTCGTCGTCGTCTTCGTCGTCATCCTGCTGCTGGGCGTGCCGCTGGCCTTCGCCACCGGCGCCGTGGCCGTGGTGTTCGCCTATTCGCTCTTTGGCCTGCCCGGGCTCACGCTGGTGGTGAGCCGCGTCTTCACGCTGATGGGCAACTACGTGCTGGTCTCGGTGCCGCTGTTCATACTGATGGCGTGCATACTCGAGCGCGCCGGCATCGCCGAGTCGATCTTCCGCGCGGTGCACGTGTGGTCGGGACGCCTGCCCGGCGGGCTCGCGGTGGCGGTGATCATCTCCTGCGCGCTGATGGCAGCGATGGTCGGCGTGATCGGCGCCGAGATCGTGACCATGGGCGTGGTCGCGCTGCCGGCGATGCTCGCGCGCAGGTACGACAAGAGCCTCGCGCTCGGCTGCATCTGCGCCGGCGGCGGCCTCGCCACGCTGATCCCGCCGAGCGTGGTGCTGATCATGTACGGCCTCACCGCGGGCGTCTCGATCGGGCAGCTCTACACCGCGGGCATCGTGCCGGGACTCCTGCTCGCCGGCCTGTACATCGTCTACATCCTGGTTCGCAGCTGGATCTCGCCGGAACTCGCGCCGCCGGCGACCGACGAGGAGCGCGCGATGCCGCTGCGCGAACGCTTCGCGCTGCTGGGCGAGCTGGTGGTTCCCGGCCTGGTGGCCCTCTCGGTGGTCGGCTCGCTCTATCTCGGCTGGGCCACACCCACCGAGGCCGCGGGCGTGGGCGTGGCCGCGGCGCTGGTGGCGATGATCGTCAACCGCCGCTTCAGCTGGCGCGCGGTGATGAGCGCCGTGCACGACACGACCAAGGTCACGGTGATGCTCTACTGGCTGTTCTTCGGCTCGTCGGCGCTGATCGGCGTCTACACGCTGGCCGGCGGCACCCAGCTCATCCAGGACTGGATGACCGGGTTGCCCTTCGGCGCGATGGGCGTGCTGCTGATGATCATGCTGATCTGGATCGTGCTCGGCTGCTTCATCGACTGGATCGGGATTCTGCTGCTCACCGCGCCGATCTTCGTGCCGGTGGCGAACAAGCTCGGCTTCGACCCGGTTTGGCTGGGCGTCCTCTTCTGCATGAACATGCAGATCTCCTACATCTCGCCGCCGTTCGGGCCGGCCGCGTTCTACCTGAAGGGGGTGACCCCGCCCGGCATCACCCTGGGCGACATCTTCCGCTCGATCTGGCCGTACATCGGCCTGCAGCTGGTAGCCCTTGGCCTGGTCATCGCGTTCCCGCAGATCGCGATGTGGCTTCCGGGCACCATGGCGAAATGACGCGCGTGGACGGCGACCGGCGCGTCGATGCCGTCGTCGACGTCATGCGCGTCCCGCTCGCGGGCGATCCCGGCATCGCGGTCGTCGCCGTTGCCGCGTGCGCGCTGGCGCGCGAGGTCGAGTGCGAGGTGCTGATCGTCGGCGGCGGCACCGGCGGCGTGGCCGCCGCGCTCGCCGCCGCGCGCCGCGGCCGCAACGTTCACGTGCTCGAGGAAACCGACTGGCTCGGCGGCCAGTTCACCGCGCAGGGCGTGTCGGCGCTCGACGAGCACGAGCACATCGAAGCCTTCGGCGGGACCGCCAGTTACTACGCGCTGCGCGATGCCCTGCGGGAGCACTATCGCAGCCTCGCGGTGGCGGAGCGCGACCGTCCCGATTTCAATCCCGGCAACTGCTGGGTGACGCGGGTTGCCTTCGAGCCGGCGGTGGCGGTCGACGCCATCCGCGCGCTGCTGCAACCCCACATCGACGCCGGGCGGCTGCACGTCCATCTGCGCACCAAGGCGACCGCAGCCACGGTGGAAGGCGATCGCATCGTGGCTGTGCAGGCGATCGACCTCGAGCGCGGGGAGGTCACGCGGTTTCATCCCCAGCTCGTGCTCGATGCCACCGAGCTCGGCGATCTGCTGCCGTTGTCCGGCGCCGAATACCGGGTGGGCGCCGAGACCGTGGCCGAGACCGGCGAGCCGCACGCGCAGCCGCGCGAGCCCAAGCCGCACTGCGTCCAGAGCTTCACCTACACCTTCGGGCTCGAGCGCCGGCCCGAGGGCGAGTCGCACGTGATCGCCGCGCCGCCCGGCTACGCCGCCTTCCGCGCGGCCGGCAAGTACAGCCTGCGCATCGAGGTTCACGGCGGCGAGATCTACGGCGAGGACAGCGGCTGGCTCGCCTTCAGCGTCTTCGACACGCTGCCCGGAACGAAGGGCTCGCTGTGGGCGTACCGCCGGCTCGTCGACCGCGAGCTGTTCGGCGCGCGTTTCGCGGCCGACCGATCGATGATCAACTGGCCGGGCAACGACTACGGCGAGGCCGGCATCATCGACCGTCCCGCGCGCGACGTGGCGGCCGCGCTGCAGCAGGGCAAGCAGGCGAGCGTGGGGTTTCTGCACTGGCTGCAGACCGAGGCGCCCGCGACCGGCGCGCGGCGCGGTGCGCCGGAGCTGCGGCTCGCGCCGTCGATCATGGGCAGTGCCGACGGCCTGTCCAAGCATCCGTACATCCGCGAGGGGCGGCGCATCCGCGCGCTGACCACGGTGGTCGAGCAGGACGTCGCCGTGCACAGCCAGCCGGGTCCGCGCGCGAGGCACTTCGACGATGCGGTGGGCGTGGGCTGGTACCCGATCGACATCCACCGCGCCGGCGCCGACGACGTCGGCCTGAGCACGCGCACCCGGCCGTTCCAGATTCCCCTTGGGGCGCTGCTGCCGGTGCGCATCGACAACCTGATCGCGGCCGGCAAGAACCTCGGCACCACCCACATCACCAATGGCTGCTTCCGGCTGCATCCCGTCGAGTGGAACATCGGCGAGGCCGCGGGCGCGCTCGCCGCGTTCGCGCTGGAGAGGCGTCTGCCGCCGCGATCCGTGCACGGCAACCCGGCGTTGCTGCGGGAGTTTCAGCAAACGCTGGCCGAGGAGGGCGTGCCGCTCGCGTGGCTCATCGACGTCGGCGTGCGGCACCCCGCGTTCGCCGCCGTGCAGCGCCTGGCGATGTCGGGGCGGCTGCAGTTGGGCGATGACCTGCTGTTCCACGCGCAGGCGCCGCTCGCGCAGCTTGAGTGGGAGGCCTGGGGCGGCGCGGGACCGGCGCCGCCGCATCGGGCAGCGGGTGCCCTGCAGTTGGCGCGCGTCGGGTAGCCCGGGTTGCGCCCGGCGCAACCCGGGGCGGTCGTTGACCGAAGGACAGTCCCCGGGTCGCGCGTTCGCGCGACGCCGGGCTACGGCCCGAGGCGCGCGCCGTCGCGATCGACGCGCTCGCGCACCGCCTCGCCCCGCAGCGCACGCGGCTCGGTTCCGCCTTCGATGCACATCGCGGCCGCGTGGCCGATCGCGTGGCCGTAGGCGAAGCACTGCGCGGTGACCCGCGCCGACGCCACGGCCTCGTGCTGCGCCGAGAGGCAGCGCCCCGCGATCAGCAGGCCATCGCCGCGCTGCGGCACGAAGCAGCCGTAGGGCACCTCGTAGTAGTCGTCGAGCAGCCATTCGACCCGCGGCTTGGCGCCGGCGTGCAATTCGATGGGCCACGGCGAGCGGGCGATGCCGCCGGCGAACTTGGCGCCCCGGACGACGTCGTCGTTGGTGAGCAGCGCGACGCCGCGCCCCTGCCGCGTCTGTCGCACCCCGACCTGCACCCCGGTGTCGTTGACGAAGCTCGTCTCGCAGCCTGCGAGGTGGTCGCGGAAGAAGCGCGCGTATTCGCGCACCTGGCGCCGGCCCTCGATTTCCGCATCGGTGAAGTCCGCCGCGATGAGCGTGTTGAGCTCGCGGCCGTCGGGCCCGATCACCCGCGTGCAGTTGCACAGCAGTTCGCCGGGGCGGGTGGTGGTGAACAGCCAGATCTTGGCGCGGGGGAGGTCGTAGCCCGCGCCGTGATGGCGGCGCAGCAGCTCCGACACCTGCTCCGGCATGATGGTGTCGGCGCCGTACGCGGCGAGGAAGCGCGCGGTATCCACACCGCCCAGGCGGAAGATCATCGTCGGGTTCTGCACCCGGCCGTCGTCGCCGACGAACGACGGCCACCCCGCCATCGCCACGAGGTCGGCGTCGCCGCTGGCATCGATCACGATCTTCGCGTGGACGCTCACCTCGCCCTGCTTGGTGTACGCGACGATGCCCTCGGCGCGGTCGCCGTCCAGCAGGACGCGGGTGACCGTGCTGTGGAACAGCACCCGCACGCCGGCGTCACGCAGCAGGTGGTCGGCGGCCTCGCGCCAGAGCAGCGGATCGTGCACCCGCGTGTACGTCTTGCCGTAGCGCACGGGCGGCGTGAGCCCCCCGCGGGAGGCGAGCAGCCGGACAAATTCGTCGGCGAAGCCGAACACGACCTGCTCGGGCGGCGCGGCGGGGTCGGCGCTCGCCGCGTAGAGGCCGCAGACGGTGCCGGACATGCCGGCCACCGCGCCGCCGCCGCAGAAGCCGTAGCGCTCGACCAGCGTCACCGCGAGACCCTGCCGTGCGGCGGTGACCGCCGCTGCGACGCCTGCCGCGCCGCCGCCGGCGACGACCACGTCGGTGTCGATGCTCCAGCGCGGGCGGTGGTCGACCGCGGTCATCGCAGCAGCGCCTCGGGCTTCGTCCGTGGTCGGCCCGGGATCGGCCCGATGCGGGCGATCAGGCCCCCTGCCCGATCGCGCCTCGCGTTCCGGCCGGGGCCGGCGGGTCGTCCTCGGCCAGGTACTTCTCGATCGTGGGGCGCAGCCCGGGCTTCACGTGTTTCATGCTGTAGCCGTTGAACAGGTGGCCGACGAGGCCGCGGTCGAGGTCGCTGGTTCCCATGGCCCAGTCGGCGATGGGGAAAGTCAGGTTCATGTTGAGGTCCATCATGATGCCCTTGTTGTGGTGCATCGTGTGGTGGCGCCGAATGGTGTTGACCAGCGGCACGTTGCGCACGAACCCGTTGTCGTGCACGTGGCAGCAGTAGTGGAAGGTCTCGTAGATCAGGTACTGCCCGACGATGGTCACCATCAGGATGTAGCCGGCGTTCGGGTTGACCAGCCACGACAGCGCCAAGGCGAAAGGCACGCCAAGCAGCATGAACGTGAACAGCGCGCGCCACGGGAAGAAGATGATCCGGAATTCGCGCGTCGTGTCGACCGTCATCTCGTTGTCGGTGAAGTACTGGTGGTGCTGCCGCGTGTGGCGGTCGTAGATCGCGCGCAGCGCCCACACGTCGACCAGCCGGTGCATCACGTTCTTGTGGATCCACCACTCGAACAGGTTGGACAGCGCGAACACCGGGACGACCAGCAGCCACTCCCAGTTCGCGCCCTGAAGCCTGCCGACGCACCAGGAGATTACCGTGATGCCGACGACGTAGATGACGCCGATGTGCAGCGCGCCGTTGTAGAGGGGGGAGATCTCCGACCTGTAGGCCTCGCGGAAATTCTTCTGCCGCTCGCCCATTGCGTGCCGCTCGACGAGGACGTCGCCCAGTTGTGCCATGACCGCTCCCGGAGTGGATGGGGGAGGGCGACGCCCGACCCCGGGCGGCGCACCGTCTAACATATCAGACGTATATTCCGGCTGCGATTCTCGCGCCTTTCGGCGCCGCTGGCAAGATGGCGCGTCGGCCGAGAGGGGGCGCCGGCCGGAGACCCGGGCGTCCCGCGCCCCCCGGTCAGCGCATCTGCAGCATCACCGAGGGCAGCCAGGTCACCAGCACCGGGAACGCCATCACGACGCCCAGCGTCACGAGTTGCAGGATGATGAACGGCACCACGCCGGCGTACATGTGGCGGATGGTGATCGACACCGGCGCCACGGCCCGCAGGTAGAAGATCGCCGGCGCCATCGGCGGCGTCAGGTAGCTCGTCTGGATCAGCACCAGGAAGAGCACGCAGAACCAGACCGCGTCGAAGCCGGCCGCGGTGACCAGCGGCGTGAAGATCGGCACGAAGATCAGCACGATCGAGATCCAGTCGAGGAAGAAGCCGGCGATGAAGATGATGGTCATCAGCAGCCAGAGCAGCATCCAGGGCGTGAGCTGCATCTCGCCGATCAGCCGGTTCGCCGTGGCGATCCCGCCGGCGCCGATGAACACGCCGGTGAACAGCGTGCCGGCGAGCAGCACGGTCATGATCATCGTCGTGATCTTGACGGTCTTGACGATTGCCTCGGACAGGCCCGTGAACGTGAACGTGCCGTAGAGGATGGTGAGGCCGACCGCGCACAGCGCGCCGATGGCCGCTGCCTCGGTGGGCGACGCCCAGCCGAGCAGGATGGAGCCCAGCACGGCGAAGATCATGAACACCGGCGGCACCAGGTTGCGTGCCGAGATCCACAGCTTCGCGCCGAGGCCCGGCTCGTCGGGCTCGCGCGGAATGCGGGGTCCTTTCTCCGGCTTCACCACGCACAGGATGGAGATGTAGACGATGTACATGCCGGCCATCACCAGTCCGGGGAGCGTCATGCCGTAGAGGATGTCGCCGACCGACACGTTGGCCATCGGCCCCATCACCACGGCCACCACCGACGGTGGGATGATCGTGCCCAGCGAGCCGCCCGCGCAGATCGTGCCGGAGATGAGCGCCTTGTCGTACTTGTAGCGCAGCATCACCGGGATGGTGAGCAGGCCGACCACCGACTCGGTCGCGCCGATCACCCCCGACGAGGCGGCGAAGATGATGCACATAAGCACCGTGGCCAGCGCGAGGCCGCCGGGCAGGCGCCGTGTCCAGATGTGGATCGCCTCGAACAGCCGGTCGGCAATGCCGGAGCGCTCCAGCATCGCGCCCATGAACACGAACAGCGGCACGGCGGCGAGCACGAAGTTCGACGCCATGTCCTCGATCTTCTCGATGAACTGGAAGATCACCTTGTCGCCGAACACGGCGAGGCCGAACAGCACTGCGGCGATCATCATGCAGAACGCCACGGGGAACCCGAGGAACATCAACACGAAGGCCGCGGGCAGCATCCAGAACGGGAGGTATTCCATCAGCGGGCTCCCGCTGTGCCGGTCGCGCCGTCGCGGCCCGAGGGCTTCGCGCGCAGCAGCTGCGCGAGCTTCAGCATCTCGGTCGCCACCTGCAGCGCGAGCAGGACGAAGGCGACCAGGAACACCACGCGGAACGGCCAGACCGGCAGGTTGAGCGCCGATTGTCCGGTGCGCTCGCCGTGCGAGTAACCGTTCCAGAGGTGCCGCGCGAGGAAGACTGTGAGCCAGACCATCAGCGGCAGCACCACCGCGTAGCAGCAGAGGTCGATGAGCGCGCGCGTGCGCAGTGAGAACTTGTCGCTGAAGATGTCGATGCGGATGTGCTGCCCCTCGCGCAGCGTGAACGCCATCGCCAGCAGGAAGTGGGAGCCGGTCAGCATGTAGCCGATCTCGAAGGCCCATACCGTGGGGGCGCCGAACAGGTAGCGCGCGAAGACTTCGTAGCTGGTGGCGATGATGAGCGGCACGATGAGCAGCGCGGCCAACAGGCCGACGCTGCCCGACAGCCGGTCGGTCGCCCGGATCAGGACGTTCATGAGACCTCGAAAGGGCATCGCGGGCCGCCGTCGACAGCCGGCAGCCGGGAGCGCGGCGCAGGCGCCTGCGCCGCCGACGGGGATGGCGGGCGCGGCGTCATGCAACTCGACGCCACGCCCGCCGCGACTTCATCGGGCGTGCTTCCGCCAGGACCGCTCACGAATCCTTGACCTGCACCGTGCGCCAGCGGTCGGCGCCCTTCCACATCACTTCGAATTCCTGCTGGCTCTTGAAGACCTTGCCGAACCAGGCGTTGTCCTTCGCCGTCTTGGCCGCCCAGTCGAGGCCGATCTTGCGCGCGGCGAACTGCACCTCGGGATCGAGCTCGATGATGACGTTGCCCGCCTTCTTGTAGAAATCGAGCGCCTTGGCGTCCTCCTGGCCGATGCGCAGCCAGCTCTCGAAGGTGACGAGCTGGGCGACGGCCTCCATCAGCGCGCGGTCGGCGGGCGTGAGCTTGTTCCAGACCTCCTTGTTGATGCAAAGCTCGAACGGCGCGGTCGGCTGGTGCACGCCGGGGTAGATCAGGTACTTCGCCACCTTGTAGAATCCGGGGCTGATGTTCTCCCACAGCGTACCCCACTCGGTGGCGTCGATCGCACCGCGCTCGAGCATCGGGTAGACGTCGCCGCCCGCGGTGGTCACCGGCGCCGCGCCGAGGTCCTTCGCCATCTCGAGCCATGCGCCGGCCGTGCGGATCTTCAGGCCCTTCAAGTCGGCGAGAGTCTTCACCGGCTTGCGCGAGTGCAGGAACACCTCCGCCGTGCGGATGAACAGCACCGTCGAGACGATCCCGTCCTGCTCCTCGCGGAACTGGCGCTGCAGTTGCAGGCCGCCGCCCTCGTAGATCCAGTGCAGCATCCGTTCGGTGTCGAACGATCCGGCATAGCCGCCGAACAGCACCGTCGTCGGATCCTTGCCCCAGTCGTAACCCATCCAGGTATGCCCCAGCTCGGCCACGCCGTTCTTCACCGTCTCCGGGACTTTCAGCGCGTTGCCCAGCGCGCCGCCGGGAAAGGTCTGGATCTTGATCCGGCCGCCGGTGAACTGCTCCATCCGCTGCGCGTAGGCCTTGGCGCCGATGTCCATCAGCGGCCCGCCCGGCCAGCCCGTGGCCATCTTCCAGTTGTAGCTCTGCGCGCCCTGCGCGCGCGCCGTCGTCGCCATGGCGCTCGCCGCGGTCGCCGCGGCCACCGCGCCAGCCTTCAAGAAATCCCGCTTCTTCATGCTTCCTCCTGTGGTGGATGGATTGCTCTTCACGTCGCCGCGGCCGCGCGCCTGGCCGTCAACTTCTTCACCAGCCGCACCGCCTCGACCGAGTTCGGCGCGTAGCCGTCGGCGCCGATCTGGGCCGCGAACTGCGCGCTGACCGGCGCCCCGCCGACGATGACCTTGCACTGCGCGTCGAGGCCGCGCTCCTTCACGCCGGCGACGATCGCGCGCATCTCGTTCATGGTGGTGGTCAGCAGCGACGACAGTCCGAGCACGTCCGGCTGGAAGTCGGCGATCTCGGCGTAGAACTTGTCCCGCGCCACGTTGATGCCGAGGTCGCGGACCTCGAAGCCCACGCCGCGGAGCATGGTCACGACCAGGTTCTTGCCGACGTCGTGCATGTCGCCGGCGACGGTGCCGATCAGCACCTTGCCGCGCTGCTGCTCGCCGGTCAGCGCCAGCCGCGGCGCCAGGATGTCGACGGCGGCGGCCATCGCCCGCGCCGCGAGCAGGACTTCGGGGATGAACGCCGCGCCCGAGGCCATGCGGTCGCCGACCACGGTGATGGCCGCGATGAGGCCGCGCTCGAGGATGTCCGCCGGCCGCAGGCCGCGGTCGAGCAGCTCCTGCACGTGGCCCACGATGTCCTTGTGCCGGCCTTTGAACACGTCCTGCTGGACCTGCTCGTACTCGTCCGCCGGCGCCGCGGCGGCCGCGGCGGGCGTGGCGGGCGTGGCGGCGGGCACGGCCGGGCCTGGCCGGAACGCGCCGGCCTGCAGCGGCAGGGCGCCTTCCTTCTCGATCCGCTCGCCGATGCGCTGCAGCCGCGAGAACACCGCCGAGGGCGGGACCTCGTCGGCGATGCCGACGACGATCCGCCGGCCCGGCGCGATGACGCGGAAGAGTTCGTCCATGTAGGCCTCGAAGTCGGCCTCGCTGGTGCCGGGCATCACCACCGTCGACGGGATGCCGCCGTAGAGCGTCAGGTGACCGGAGAGGCGCTGGTAGTACTCGGCCAGCGTCACCTTGGTCATCGGGGTGGGGCAGAACGACTCGGCGATGTGCATGCCCGAATCGCGGATCAGGTCCATCAGCCCGCGGTTCTCGCCGTCGGTGTGGCACAGCACCAGTTTGTCCGCCGCGCCCAGTTTGTCCGCCGCCTTGCGGATCCACGGCTGGATCTCCTGCGCGAAGTACGGCGGGAACGTCAGCATGTCGTCGAAGTTGGCTCCCCACCAGACCACCTCGGCCGGTGAATGGGCCAGAATGTCGAGCTCCTTCTCCATCAGCGGCGCGATGCGCTCGGCGAGCCCGCGCATCTCGTCGTAGTGATCCTTGTAGTGGATGAAGAACTGGGTCGCATCGGAGAGGTCGCGCTGGATGGTGTGGAACGGTGACGCGTCGAGCGAGCCGATGCACACCGGCTGGCCGTTGTCGGCCATGTCCTCCGCCGACCAGCGGCGGTAGCGCTCGAAGTTGGGCACCACGTCCATGTGCTCGAACAGGTACCCGGCCGGCGCGTAGTCGCGCGGCGTCTTGATCAGGTGCTCGACCAGCGCGGGAATCGTGATGCCGTGCCGCTGCGAGTCGACGTCGTAGTGGGTGGTGGTACTGACCATCCCCAGCGGCGTGTGGTACTCGACCCGGGTGCGCGGCCCGTCGCGGTGCACCCTGACCTCGACGTCCTTTGGCAACACCACGTCGAAGACGGTGTCCCGGCTGTAGAAGACGTTGATGCCGCGGTGCAGGTACTGCGGCTGGTACGCCGGGTCGAGCTGGTCGTCGCAGAAGCGGTGGTGGAAAGCCCAGCCCTCGGCGCGCGCGATCTCGTTCATCGGCGCGTCGGCGTATTGCGTGGGCAGCGTGCCGGAGGTCGAATTGGCGAGGTACCACAGGTCCAGCCGCGGCACGTAGGGCAGCCGGTCGACCATTTCGCCGCGCAGCGCGGCCAGGACGCGCGATCTATGGGTTTGCATGCTTCCTCCTTGCGCGCGCGGCCGTGCGGCAGCGCCTGCGGCGATGCTGTGCCACCCCGTCCCATCTTCGACGCGACGCTCCGGGTTGTCCATCGCGCCGCCCATCGGCCTTGATGTGGATCAAGGTGCCGCCGGGACGCCGCCGCGGCGGCGCGAGCCCTTCGGCGGCGCGCGCGCGGCGGCGCGGCGCGCCGTCAGGAATCGATGCTGACGGTCGCACGGGTGAAAGCGTCGATCTTGTCAATGAGCCGGTCGGCGGCGTCCGCGGCGCCGTCCTGGTCGCCCGCGGCGATGGCGCGGGCGATGTCGGCGTGCAGCTTGGCCGTCTCCGGCATGTCGGGCGTCTGCTGGTAGTGGTGGTACCAGAAGCGGCGCGACAGCGCCTGGGTCAGCCCCATCGCGCTGACGGTGAACTCGTTGCGGGCCGTGCCGAGGCAGAGCTCGTTGAACGCGCGGTCGACGCGCATGAAGGTGATGTCGTCGTTGCGGCGCGCGCTGTGCTCGAACTCCAGGGCGAGCTCCTCGAAGCGGCGGCGCTCCTCGGCCGTCGCGCGCCGCGCGGCGCTGCGCGCGAGCAGGCGCTCGACCTCGCGCCGCAGCTCGAGCAGGCGCAGCTGGCTGTTGACGTTGATGTCGGAGACGATGACCCCGCGCCGCGGGAGGATGCTGACCAGGCGCTCGCGCGCGAGCCGCTGCAGCGCCTCGCGGATGGGCGTGCGGCCGATCCCCAGCCGCTGCGACAGCTCGCTCTCAGACACCGCCGAGCCCGGCGGCAGCTGCAGCGTGACGATCAGCTCCTCGAGGTCGGTGTACGCCTTCTCGGTCAGCGTCTGCGCGCGGGCGCGCGCGGCGGCGACCGGGGGGCGGGCGCGCGGCCCTAGAGCTGCCGCCTTCTTTGCACCAGGCCGAGGAATTTTTCGTACTCCCTGTCGTCGACGCCGTAGCTGTGGTCGTCGTCCGGGAAGGTGCCCGCCTTCACCTCCTTCACGTAGGCGCCGATGCCCTGCACCGCCACTTCGGTCAGGTTGGCGTAGCGCTTGGTGAACTTGGGCTTGAAGTCGGTGAACACGCCGAGGAGGTCGTAGCACAGCAGGATCTGGCCGTCGGTGCCGACCCCCGCGCCGATGCCGATGGTCGGGATCTCGAGCTGTTCGCTGATCACCCGCGCGATCTTCGCCGGCACGGCCTCGAACTCGAGCATGAAGCAGCCGGCGTCCTGGATCGCGAGTGCGTCCTCGAGGATCTTTATCGCCGCGTCGGCGGTGCGCCCCTGGATCCGGAAGCCGCCGAACATGGCGATGGTGTGCGGCGTGAGGCCGATGTGCGACGCCGTCGGAATCCCGGCGTCGACCAGCGCCTTCAGGATGTGCGCCTGCGATTTCCCGCCCTGCGGCTTCACCGCGTCGCACAGCGCGTCCTGCATGAACCGGGTGGCGTTGACGAGCGCGCGGTCGACCGTGTGGTAGCTCTGGTAGGGCATGCAGCCCAGCACGAAGGTAGCGGGCGCGCCGCGGCGCACGGCCAGCGCGTGCATCACCATCATGTCCATCGTCGCCGGGATCGTGCTCGGGTGGCCGTGCGCGACCATGGCGAGGCTGTCGCCGACCACGGCGACGTCGACCCCGGCCATCTCGGCCCACTTGGCCGAGGTGTAGTCGGGGACCGACATGTACACCATCTTTTCGCCGGTGCGCTTGGAGTCGCGGATCTCGGCGATCGTCCGCTTCTTGCGTTCCTGCGCGGCCATCGGCCACCTCCCTTGATATGCGGCTCATATGTTAGCCGATTTTGGGGCCGTGCGGCGCATCGCCGCGGCGCGCCAGGCGCCGGCCCCCGGCGCGTCGCCTAAACTGCGTCGCCTTCGATAGTACAATCGAGATCCGATCCTCCATTGGGGAATCCCCGATGAGCAATCCGCTGCGCCGCCTCCTCGAGCAGAAGGACGTTGTCATCGCCGACGGGGCGATGGGCACCAATCTCTTCGCGCTGGGCCTCGGCAAGGGCGACAACGGCGTGGCCTGGAACGTCGAGCGCCCGGACGCGGTGAAGAGCGTCCACCAGGGCTTCGTCGACGCCGGCTCCGACATCCTGCTCACCAACACCTTCGGCGCGAACCGCATCCGCCTCTCGCTGCACCACCTGGAGCACCGCGCGCGCGAGTTCAACTTCGCCGGGGCGCGCCTCGCCCGCGAGGTCGCCGACGGCGCCGGTCGCCTGGTCGTCGTCGCCGGGGACATCGGCCCGATCGGCGACGTGCTGGAGCCGCTGGGGACGCGCAGCGTGAAGGAGGCGGAGGACGCCTTCTACGAGCAGGCGCAAGCGCTCAAGGACGGCGGCGTCGACCTCGCCTGGATCGAGACGATGTTCGCCGACGACGAGCTCGACGCCGCGGTGCGCGCCGTGCACCGGGCTGGCCTCGACTACGTCGCGACGATGACCTTCGACAGCGCCGGCCGGACGATGATGGGCGTGCGCCCCGAGGACGCGATGCGCCGCAGCCGCGGCTTCGAGTGGAAGCCGGTCGCGTTCGGCGCGAACTGCGGGGTCGGCCCGTCGCAGCTCATGGATTCGGTGATCGGCCTGGTGCAGGGCGCCGCGAAGCAGGCGATCGTCGTCGCCAAGAGCAACTGCGGCATCCCGGTGCTCGACGACGAGATGCGCGTGCGCTACGACGGCACGCCCGAGGTGCTGGCCGACTACGCCTGCATGGCGCGCGACGCCGGCGCGCGCATCATCGGCGGCTGCTGCGGCACCACGCCGGCGCACATCCGCGCCATCGTCGCCGCGCTGGCGAGCCGGCCCAAGGGCCCGCCGCCGTCGTACGACGAGATCGAGCGCCGGCTCGGGCCGCTCAAGATGACCACCGACGCCGCGGAAGCGGCCTGACGCTCGTTCATCGCGCCGCTTCGCCAACGACCTTGCCCATGAACAACATCGCCCTCCCCCGCGACCTCGACAACCTGATCCGGGCGAAGATCACGTCGGGCCTCTACGACTCGTGGACGCAGGTCATCCGCGAGGCGCTGATCCTGCTCGACGAGCGGGACCGGACGCGCACGCTGCGCCAGGAGCGGCTGCTCGCCGAGCTCGCGATCGGCATCGACCAGGCCAACGACCGGCAGATGGTCGATGCCCTCGAGGTGTTCCGGCGCCTGCGCAACAAGACCAGCGAGCCCGTCTGATGGAAGCCGCGAGCCGCATGCAGTTCACGTTCCAGGCGTGCGCCGACCTCAACGACATCTGGGAGTCGATCGCCATGCCCAGCGACTTGTGGGGATTGACCAACGCCGAGCACCTGGCGGCGGCGCGCAGGTTCGCCGAGAGGCTTGAGCAGCTGTGCCAGCTGATGACGCTGCACCCCGAGATCGGCCAGCGGCGCAGCATGCTGCAGGAAGGGATCCGCAGCCTGCTGTTCCAGCGCTACGTGATCTACTACCGCGCCCGCGGCCACTGCGTCGAGGTGATGCGGGTGCTGCGCGCATCGCGGGAGCTCGACGCGATCGTCTGACCCCCCGGGGGAAACATGGCCACACTGCGGCTCGCCGGCATCGAGGCGTGCGTCTTCGATGTGTTCTGCCAATGCTAAGGGGCAGGTCGGACATTCGATTCGTCTCCGGGGTGCCAAATAGTAACGCTCTGGTAACGGCCATGCCTCATCCCGATCCGCCTATCCGGTGGATTGGCTGGCACAAGGGCGCGGACAGCACTTCGTCTCTTGCGAGCTGCCGCACCAAACACCAGGGAGTGAACTTGACCGCAATCGCAGCGCCTGCCGGCGGC
>CAYGYQ010000024.1:0-23560 GCA_964354035.1 uncultured Bordetella sp. | reverse complement strand
GACCAGCACGCGCACGCCGTAGATGTCGAACACCTGCGAGAACGTGTAGCGCTTCTCGCCCATCTTCTTGTAGACCGAATAGATCGTCTTCTCGCGCCCCGACACGACGGCGCTGATCCCTGCCTTCGCGAGACCGTCGCGGATCACGTCGAGCAGCCGGTTCATCACCTCGCGCCGGTTGCCCCGCGCCGCCTTGATCGCGTTGGCGAGAATCCGGAAGCGCATCGGGTAGAGGTGCTTGAACGCGAGGTCCTGCAGCTCGACGTACAGCGAATTGAGCCCGAGGCGGTTCGCGATCGGCGCGTAGATGTCCAGCGTCTCGTGCGCGATCCGGCGCCGGTGCGGCGGCGCCATGGCGTCGAGCGTGCGCATGTTGTGCAGCCGGTCGGCGAGCTTGATCAGGATGACGCGGACGTCCTGCGCCATCGCGAGCAGCATCTTGCGGAAACTCTCCGCTTGCGCGTCCTCGCGCGAATTGAACTCGATCTGGTCGAGCTTGGAGAGCCCGTCGACCATGTCGGCCACCAGCTTGCCGAACGAGGTCTCGATCTCCGACTTGGTGATGGCGGTGTCTTCCATCACGTCGTGCAGCAGCGCGGCCGCGAGACCCTGCGCGTCGAGCCGCCACTGCGACAGGATGCTGGCCACCGCCAGCGGATGGGTGATGTACGGCTCGCCCGACTTGCGGAACTGCCCGCGGTGGGCCGAGTCGGAAAACTGGAATGCGCGCTCGACGAGCGCGACGTCAGGCGGCGGCAGGTAATTGCCGAGGTGTCGGGTGAACTCCGCTATTTCCGACATGCCTCATTGCCGCCGATTGGACTCTCAGTGCGCGCACGGCCGCCCGAAGCGCACTGAGCGCCCCCTCGGGGGGCAGCGAACGAAGTGAGCGTGGGGGCCGTCCATCTTAGCTTTGGGCCTTGAGCAGCATCTCGATCCCGACCTTGCCCGCGGCGATTTCGCGCAGTGCGACGACGGTCGGCTTGTCGCGGTCGGTGTCGACGAGCGGCGAGCTGCCCGCGGAAATCTGCCGCGCGCGGTTGGTCGCGGCGAGCGTCAGCTCGAAGCGGTTCGGGATTTTCTCGAGACAGTCGTCGATCGTGATGCGGGCCATGGGATTCTCCGGGGTGTCTGAATTCAGGGTTCGAGCAGCCGCTGCAGCAGCTGAACGTGGCGCACCATCTGCCGCGCCGCGGTCAACCGGGCCGCGCGCACAATCGCGCAAAGATCGTCGACGGCTCGCGCAAACTCCTGATTCATAATAACATAATCGAAGTCGCCGCAGTGGCGCATTTCTTCGCGCGCAGCCTCGATCCGTCCACTGATGACCTCGGGCGAGTCCTGGCCGCGCTTTTCGAGCCGCTCGCGCAACAGGGCGAGCGATGGGGGCAGGATGAAGATATGGACGGCGGCCGGGATGAGACGGCGGACCTGCGTCGCGCCCTGCCAGTCTATTTCGAGCAGTACGTCCAGTCCGCGCGCCACCTGATCGGCGAGCCACGTCGCGGACGTCGCATACCAGTGGCCGTGGACAAAGGCGTGCTCGAGGAACTCGCCCCTGGCCTTGAGGTCGAGAAAGCGGGGTTCATCGACGAAGTGGTAGTGGACGCCGTCGCGCTCGCCCGGGCGCGGGGCGCGCGTCGTGTACGACACGGAAAGACGTATGCCGGGCTCGCGCTCGAGCAGCGCGGCCACGAGGCTCGTCTTGCCGCCCCCCGACGGCGCGGCGAGAACGAACAGGCAACCGGACGCCGGCGGTGCCTTGGTCGGGCCAACCGTGCTCATTCCAGGTTTTGCACTTGTTCGCGCATCTGCTCGATCAGCACCTTGATCTCGAGCGATGCCTGCGAGAGTTCCGCATCCACCGACTTCGATCCCAGCGTGTTCGCCTCGCGGTGCAGCTCCTGCATCAGGAAATCGAGACGCTTGCCGGCGCTGCCGCCCGCCGCCAGCACGCGGCGCACTTCGGCGACGTGGGTGGCGAGCCGCGAGAGCTCCTCGGCCACGTCGACCTTGGTGGCGAACAGGGCCAGCTCCTGCTTCAGGCGGTCCTGATCGGCGTCGAGCCCGGCTTCCCTCAGGCGCGCACCGAGCTTCTCGTTGAAGGCGGCGTGAATGGCGGGAATTCGAGGCTCGACCCGCCCAATCTGCGCCTCGATGGCATCGCAGCGCTCCACGAGCGTCGCGACGAGCTTCGCGCCTTCGCGGGTGCGCGACGCGGAAAAATCGGCAAGCGCCTCCGCGACGAGCTTTCCGGCGTGCCCGGCGAGTTCGGCGGGCGGCACGCCGGGCTCGGCCAGCACGCCGGGCCAGCGCAGGATCTCGCCGACCGACAACGGCACGGCGCCCGGGGCGTTCCTGGCCACGTCGGCGGCAGCCTGCACGAGCTCCGCGACGCGCGCGAGATCCACGGCGAGGCCGGCGGCGCCGGCCGCCGGACGGCCGAGCGTGATGCGGCATTCGACCTTGCCGCGTTTCAGCTCGGCGAGGATCCTCTCGCGCAGCGTCGTTTCGAGGCCGCGCAGCTCATCGGGGAGCCGAAGCTGGAGGTCGAGAAACCGATGGTTGACGGAACGCAGTTCGACGGCCAGCGCCACACCGGGCAGATCCGCGGCAACTGCCGCGAACCCGGTCATGCTGCGGATCATCGATCAAATCGGCCGGAATCAGGCAACTTTTCCGGCTTTACTTTGCGTGCTTTCATGCGGAGAATGTATGCGGTATCCGTCGCCGGCGCAAGCTCGCGTGCGCCTGCTGGCATGCGAATTGCGAGCGTTCTCCGCGGATTGCCACCCAACCTATCTCCATGCCCGTCACCAACCAGGCCCTCTCCGGCGGGTACCAGCTGCTGAACTACCGGATCGACCGGCAGATCAGCCGGGGCGGCTTCTCGATCGTCTACCGCGCGTTCGACGACACCGGGGTGCCGGTCGCGATCAAGGAGTATCTGCCGTCGTCGCTGGTGCTGCGCACCGATGGCGACATCGTGCGGGCGACCTCCGCCGAGAACATGGCCTCCTTCCGCTACGGCATGAAGTGTTTTTTCGAAGAGGGCCGCGCGCTCGCGAAGATCAATCACCCGAATGTCGTGCGCGTGCTCAACTTCTTTCGCGCCAACGAGACGGTGTACATGGTCATGCGCTACGAACGCGGCCGGACGCTCCAGCAGCAGATCCAGATGCGCCAGGACCAGATGTCCGAGCGCCTCGTCCGGCATGTGTTCATGCACCTGCTGAACGGACTGCGCGAGGTGCACACGCACAAGCTGCTGCACCTGGACATCAAGCCCGCGAACATCTACCTGCGCACCGACGGCAGCCCCGTGCTGCTCGACTTCGGCGCGGCGCGGCAGACGCTCACGACGCAACGACCGAAGCTCGCGCCGATGTATACGCCCGGATTCGCCGCGCCCGAACAGTATCGCGACCCGGACCGCCTCGGCCCGTGGACCGACGTCTACGGCACCGGCGCCAGCATGTTCGCTTGCCTCGCGGCATTTGCGCCGCAGGCCGCGGACGCGCGCCTGCACGAAGACCACCTGGTTTCGGCGAAGAGGATATGGGCAGGCCAGTACTCCGACAACGTGCTGGAGGTCATCGACTGGTGTCTGCGGCTCGACCCGCTCGAGCGCCCGCAGTCGGTGTTCGCGCTGCAGAAGGCTATCCGCGACATTCCGCCCAAGAAGCCCAAGCTGACGGTCTTCGGGAACCTGAAACGGAGATTGTTCACCGAAATCGGGGCCTGACGGCATGCAGTTCACGATTTTCCAGGAGTCGCGCAAGGGGTCGCGCTCCACCAACCAGGACCGGATCGCGTACACCTACAGCCGCGAAGCGCTGCTGCTCGTGGTTGCCGACGGCATGGGCGGTCACGCGGGCGGCGAGATCGCCGCGCAGATCGCGGTGCGGATGTTCGTGGAGCGCTTTCACCGGGAGGCGACACCGGCGCTCCGGAGCCCGCTCGCGTTCCTGCACGATACGATGGTCACCGCGCACACCGCGCTCGGCGCGTATTCGACGCAGTACTCGATGCTGGAGACGCCGCGCACGACGTGCGTAGCCTGCATCGTGCAGGGTGGCCACGCCTACTGGGCGCATGTCGGCGATTCGCGGCTTTGCCACTTCCGGCAGGGGGCGCTGCTCACTCAGACGCGGGACCATTCGAAGGTGCAGTACCTGGTGGACCAGGGTCTCCTGAGTTCGGCCGAAGTCGGCGAGCATCCCGACCGCAACAAGGTCTACAGCTGCCTCGGCGGCACGGTCGAGCCGGTCATCGACCTGTCGACGCGGGCGCTGCTGCGCGATGGCGACATTCTGCTGCTGTGCACGGACGGGTTGTGGGGTCCGCTCCCCAGCGAGGAGATCGCGACCTGGCTCGCGTCGAAGCCCATCCTGAAGGCGACGCCCGAAATGATGCGGGAAGCCGAGCGCCGCGCCGGCACCGACGGCGACAACCTCTCCGCGATCGTCGTGCGCTGGGGTCCGGAGACGGGGGTCGATGAGCCGGCGCCGACCATCACCGAAACGCTCGGTCTCGGCGAATTCGCCACCCAGCTCGACCGGACGCTTTCGCTGGCCGACCGCAAGCGCGCAGACAGCGCCCTCTCCGACGACGAGATCGAGCGCGCGATCGACGACATCCAGACGACGATCCGCCGGTACCGGCGCTGACTTCGGCGTATCATTCCGCCCGGATCCGGCCGGTTTGCACTGGGCATGGCGCGCGGGGGTCCGGATTTCACACGGCGATCGATCGCTACCCGAATGCGTCAAATCATCATCGACACCGAGACCACGGGCCTCGATCCGAAGCAGGGCCACCGGATCATCGAATTCGCGGCGCTGGAGGTCATCAACCGCAGAGTAACGGGGCGCAGCGTGCATTTTCGCGTCGACCCCGAACGGGAGATCGACGCCGGCGCGACCGAGGTGCACGGGATGACGTGGGACGATCTTCGGGACAAGCCGAAGTTCCGCGAGGTCGCCGCGGACATCATCGAGTTCGCTGGTGGCGCGCAGTGGATCATTCATAACGCGCCGTTCGATATCGGCTTTCTCGATGCCGAGCTGCGGCTCGCCACCCTTCCGGCATGCACGCAGATCTACGCGGGCCTGATCGACACGCTCGCGCTCGCGCGTGAATTGTTCCCCGGCAAGCGCAACAGTCTGGATGCCTTGTGCGAGCGCTTCGGCGTCGACCATGCGCACCGGGCGGTGCACGGTGCGCTGCTGGACGCGCAGTTGCTGGCCGAGGTGTATCTGACGATGACCCGCGGCCAGGAAACGCTTACGATCGACATGGCGCCGCCGCGCGCCGCGGTGGCGGAAGATGCCAGCGGGGCGGCCGCGAATCCGGCCGGAGCGCGGCCGGCGGTGATGACGATCGAACCTACGGTCGCGGAGCTCGCGGACCATCGAGAGTATCTGGCGGCGCTCGACAAGGAATCGCGAGGCCGCTGTCTCTGGCTCGCCATCGACGCGAAGGCCAAGGCCGGGGATGCGCTGCGTCCGGATGCGATTGGCCATCCCTGATGCCCGTCGATTATCTCCAGAAGATCCTGACCGCGAAGGTCTACGACGTCGCGATCGAGTCGCCGCTCGATCTCGCGCCCGCGCTGTCGCGCCGGCTCGGCAACCGCATCCTGCTGAAGCGCGAGGACCAGCAGCCGGTGTTCTCCTTCAAGCTGCGGGGCGCGTACAACAAGATGGCGCACCTGTCGCCGGCCGAACGTGCGCGCGGCGTCATCGCCGCTTCCGCCGGGAACCATGCGCAGGGCGTGGCACTGGCCGCGCAGAAACTCAACTGCACGGCGACGATCGTGATGCCGGTGACCACGCCGCACATCAAGATCGCCGCGGTCGAGGCGCTCGGCGGGAAGGTCGTGCTGTGTGGCGATTCGTACAGCGATGCGTATGCGCGCGCGCTGGTCCTGCAGAAGCGTTCGCACGCCGTGTTTGTCCATCCTTACGACGATCCGGACGTCATCGCCGGGCAGGGCACCGTCGGCATGGAGATCCTGCGCCAGTGCCAGGGCCCGGTCGACGCGATCTTCGTTGCCATCGGCGGTGGCGGGCTCATCGGCGGGATCGCCGCGTACGTGAAGCGCGTGCGCCCGGAGATCAAGGTAATCGGCGTCCAGCCCGAGGACTCGGACGCCATGGCGCGCTCGCTCGCCGCGGGGCGCCGGGTCAAGCTCGCGCACGTGGGCCTGTTCGCCGACGGGGTCGCGGTCAAGCAGGTCGGCAAGGAGACGTTCCGCCTCGCCCAGCAGTACGTCGACGAGATCGTGCTCGTCGACACCGATGCCATCTGCGCCGCCTTGAAGGACGTGTTCGAGGACACCCGCTCCGTGCTCGAGCCCGCCGGCGCGCTCGCGATCGCCGGCGCCAAGACGTGGATCGCGCGGCACCGGACCAGGAACCGCACGTACGTCGCCATCGCCTGCGGCGCCAACATGAACTTCGACCGGCTGCGCTTCGTCGCCGAGCGCGCCGAGCTGGGGGAGCAGCGCGAAGCGATTCTCGCGGTGACCATACCCGAGCGACCGGGCAGCTTTCGCGAGTTCTGCCGCCTCCTCGGCAAGCGCTCGGTCACCGAGTTCAACTATCGCTATGCCGATGCCCGGATCGCACACCTCTTCGTCGGAATCGAGGTCGCGAATCGGCGCGAGACCGAGCAGCTGCTGGCACAGCTTCGGCAGCGCCGGATCGAGGCGCACGACCTGTCCGACAACGAGATGGCCAAGCTGCATGTCCGGCACCTGGTTGGCGGGCACGCGCCTGCGGCGAAGCACGAAATCCTCTACCGATTCGAATTCCCGGAACGGCCGGGCGCGCTGATGACGTTCCTGAACAGCATGAGCCGCGGCTGGAACATCAGCCTGTTCCACTATCGCAATCACGGCGCCGATTACGGTCGCGTGCTCGTGGGAATGCAGGTGCCGCCGTCGGACAAAGGCCAGTTTCGCGCGTTTCTGGTCCGTCTCGGCTACGACTGCATCGAGGAAACGGACAATCCCGCGTACCGGATGTTTCTGGGTCGCTAGTCCCGATCGCGCGCGGTGCGCCCCGAGCCGGCGGCCGAGCCGCCCCTGCGCACCGGGCCACCGGGCTGCCGCACTCCCCGCCCGGGGCCGAAGCGGCGCCGCCGCTTCGCCGCGAAAGGGCAGGGAATGCCCCTGCGCGTCAGGTAGTTGCAGCGAGAAGTTGCTGCATCGGCGCCAAAAACCCCGGATTCGGTTGCGAATGCCGATTCAGGCAAACTTTATGCTCTGGTCAACGGCCTGACCCCGTGGCAAACTGATCTCCCGCCGATTGTGGCCCACAATTTGCTGAACTGGAGCACGAGACTCGTGGAGAGGACAACCATGGTGCCGGAGCAGAACCCGTTGTCAGGCGTGAAGGTGATGGTGATCGACGACTCGAACACCATTCGCCGCAGCGCCGAAATATTCCTGCTGCAGGCGGGATGCACGGTGATCCTGGCGGAGGACGGCTTCGACGCGCTGGCCAAGATCACCGATCACCAGCCCGATCTCGTTTTCGTCGACATCATGATGCCGCGGCTGGACGGCTACCAGACGTGCGCGCTGATCAAGAAGAACGCGAAGTTCCAGGGCACGCCGGTGATCATGCTCTCGTCGAAGGACGGGCTGTTCGACCGGGCCCGCGGGCGGATGGTCGGCTCCGACCAGTACCTGACCAAGCCCTTCACCAAGGACAGCCTGCTCAAGACGGTCGTGACGCACGTGAGCCGGACGGCGGGTCCGGTCGCCGCCGCGGCACGCTGACGCTGCCCGCCGCCACCAGGCAACCAGGCGCCCGAATGACGATCAAGAAGATACTCGTGGTCGACGACTCGCCGACCGAACGGCACGTGCTGAACGACCTGCTGACGAAGGCCGGCTACGAAGTCGTCTCCTGCGACAGCGGTGACGACGCCATCCTGAAGGCGAAGCTGACGATGCCGGATCTCATTCTCATGGATGTGGTAATGCCCGGTCTCAACGGGTTCCAGGCAACGCGGGCGATCAGCCGCGACGCCCACACGAAGCACATTCCGATTGTCCTGTGCACGTCGAAGAGCCAGGAAACCGACAAGATCTGGGGCATGCGGCAGGGCGCGCGCGACTTTGTCGTGAAGCCGGTCGACAAGAACGAACTCCTGGCCAAGATCTCCGCGCTGAGCTGAACGCGAAACCATCCTTCCCGACGCCATGCCTCGTCCCGCCCGTATCGATCTGCGCCTGTTCCAGCAGGAACTCGCGACCCGCCTCGCGAGCAAGACGACCGCACAGGTGCAGTCGTCGCGGCTTGGCCTGAGCTGTGCGGGAGAGCGGTGGCTCATCCGACTCGCCGATGCCGCCGAAGTGGTTGCCGTGCCGCCGCTGGCCGCTGTCCCGCTGACGCAGCCCTGGTTTCTCGGGTTGGCCAACATACGCGGCAATCTGTACAGCGTCGTGGACCTGGCGCGGTTTCTCGGCCGCGAAGGGGGTGTCCCGCACGGCGGTGGCGGGCAGAGCCGGCTTATCCTGTTCGGGTCCCGCGCGGGTGATATGAACGTGGGCGTAGTCGTCCAGGGCGTGCTCGGCCTACGCAACATCGCCGAGCTTGCGCCTGCGCCTTCGGTGACGGACGCACCGGCGTGGTACGGCCAGCGCTGGACCGACCCCGATGGCGGCACCTGGCAGGAATTCGACTTGGCCCGGCTCGCCGCCGATCCCGTATTCCTGCGCGTCGGGCTTTAGTACCGCGACGGCGCAGCGACGTGACGATCGCCCGGTCCGGCGCGTGAAAATGTGTGATCTGGAGGCAGCATGGCGCTTGCTTTGAATCTTCCAAAACTGGCAGGCGGCGGCACCCGGGGCGACGGCGAAGGTGGCCGAACCCTGACGTTCACGCAGACCCCGGCCACCGACGCGGCCCAGGATTACGATCCGCAGGCTTCCGCTTCGCTGATGGAGCAAATGCGTTCGGCGATGACGGAAACGATGGTGCCGCGCAAGGTGCCGCTGATCGGCCATCTGCCGATGGCACGGCAATTCCATGTCCTGGGCATCCTGCTGGTGACCTTTGTGGTCTTCGCTGCGCTCATCATGTCGATCGATGTGCGCACCGCGGCGCAGGGTGCCGCATCGGTGGCGACGGCCACGGAGATGCAAATGCTGTCGCAGCGGCTCGCGAGCGGCTCCACGCTGGCGCTGCTCGGCCGGCCGGTCGCATTCGACGCGGTGAAAGACTCGCGTGAGCGGTTCAAGACCGACCTCGACGCCCTGCAGCGCGGAGGTACGATCAAGGGCGTCGCACTCGATGCCGTGCAGGACGACGAGCTGCACCTGCTCCTGCAGGGGATCAAGTCGCGCTGGGACCGCGTCGACACGAGTGTCGAGCAGCTGCTCGACAACCAGAGCCGGTTGATCGACGTCGCGAAGGGCGCCGCGACGGTCGCGCAGGGCAGCAAGCAACTCGTGGATCTTGCCCAGCGTGCCGGGCAGGCGGGGGCGAGCCCGCGCGATCTCGAGTACGCCAACCAGCTTGCCCTGCTGTCGCAGCGGATCGCCAAGAACACCGCCGCGTTCGTGTCCTCACCGGAGACGGATCCCGAGCTCGCCGCGCTGCTCGCCAGGGACGCGGGCGCCTTTCGCGAGGCGCAGAACGGGCTCGTCCGTGGCGCGGACGCCCCGGCGCCGCGCGGACCCGGCGCGCGCGGGGAGGAACCGCGCACCGCCGCCAACGAACTGGTGAAGCGCGCCGCGGCCTTCGACGCGGGCCTTGCCGCCGTCATGCAGCACACGAGCCGGCTCGTTGCCGCCAAACAGGCGGTGCGCGCGGTCAGCAACGAAGCCGAGGGGCTGCTCACCGAAACGACCAAGCTCGCCGAGATCTACAAGGGCAGCGGCAAGTCGCGGCTGCCGATGTGGGCGGCGATCGTCTTCTCCCTGCTCGCGCTCGGCACGCTGCTGCTGCTGGGCAAGGTGTTCCTCGACGATGCGCGCGTGCGCGCCTACGAGAGCGAGCAGGAGAACAAGCGGAACCAGGAGGCGATCCTCCGGCTGTTGAACGAAATGGGAAACCTGGCCGACGGCGACCTCACCGCGCAAGCGTCCGTGACGGAAGACGTCACCGGCGCCATAGCGGACTCGATCAATTTCACGATCGAGGAATTGCGCACCCTGGTCAAGGGCATCAACTCCGCCACCGATCAGGTGACCAAGGCGACCCAGGATGCGCAGGCAATCTCGCATCGGCTGTACGAGGCGTCGCAGCACCAGAACGGCGCGATCCAGCAGGTTTCAGGATCGGTGCTGCAGATGGCGCAATCGATCAACGAGGTGTCGCAGTCGGCCGCGCAGTCGGCGCGCGTGGCGCAGCTGTCGCTGGCCACCGCGGAAAAGGGCGCACAGTCGGTGCAGAACCAGATCGCGGGCATGCACGAGATAAGGGCGCAGATCCAGGACACGTCGAAGCGGATCAAGCGCCTCGGGGAATCCTCGCTCGAAATCGGCGACATCGTCGAGCTCATCGCGGACATCACCGAGCAGACCAACATCCTCGCCTTGAATGCGGCGATCCAGGCGGCGTCGGCGGGCGAGGCCGGGCGCGGGTTCACCGTGGTGGCGGAGGAAGTCCAGCGCCTCGCGGAACGCTCGGGCGAGGCGACGAAGCAGATCGACGCCATCGTCAAGACGATTCAGGCGGACACGCAGGATGCAGTGGCCGCGATGGAGAAATCGACCGTCGGCGTCGTCGAGGGCACCAAGCTCTCCGATACCGCCGGCGGCGCGCTCGACGAGATCCGCCGCGTATCGCGCGAGCTGGCGGAGCTGATTGGCGCCATTTCGGCGCAGACGCAGATGCAGTCGGCGTCGGTTACCGAAGTGACGCACGCCATGCAGGGAATCCTGCAGATCACCGAGGAGACCACAGAGGGCACGAAGCAGACCAACGTTTCCATCGGGCAGCTGACGAAGCTCGCCTCCGAGCTGCGCAGTTCGGTGGCAGGCTTCAAGGTATGACGCGACGCGATTCGCTGCCGGACAAGTCCGGGCGCGCGACAGCCGAATCCCAACCGGAACGATGATGCCCACGACAACCGCTGCCAGCACCCAAACCGTTCCCGATTTCGATCCGGGCCCGCTGTCGTGGGTGCAGGGGGAAATCGGCCAGGCGCTCGCGCGAGGGCAGGATCGCCTTGCGGCTTTCCGCGCGACACCCTCGGATCCGGGGCTGCTGGTACAGGCGCGCAACTGCATCCATCAGGCCGCTGGCGCAATCCAGATGGTCGGTCTGGACGCCGTGGTTGTCTACACCGACGAGATCGAGCGCCAGCTCACGCGGCTGGCAGAGCTGAGCCCGCCGGGGATCGAGCCGGTGTGCGCGAACATCGATCGCGCCTGCCGGAAGCTCGTGCTCTTCCTCGACGAGCTGGTCGGCGGGGCGCCGCCCGTGCCGCTCAAGCTGTTCCCCGAGTACGAAGCGATGCAGCGCGAGCGTGGCATCAAGGCCACGGCCGCCACGGACCTATTCTTCCCGGCCCCGCGGTTGCGCGGCCCGCTTCCCGGTGCTCGAGTGCCCGTCCCCGCCGAGAAGCTCGCGGCGCATCTGCGCCAGCAGCGCCGGGTCTACCAAAGCGGCCTCCTCACGTTCCTGCGTGGCGATGCCGACGGCGCGCGCAAGATGCGCGAAGCGGCCGCCGGGTTGGAGCGCGTCACGGCACAGGAATCGGAAAGAGTGTTCTGGTGGACTGTCGGCGCGTTCTTCGATGCCATCGTCGCGGGCGGCCTGGAGCCGGGCCTTGGCGCAAAGCAGCTTGCCGCGCGGCTCGACCTGCAGATCCGACGCGTCGTCGAGGGCTCGGCGAAGGTTGCCGCGCGTCTGCGGCGCGAGGTGCTCTATTACGTCGCCGTGAGCGCGCCGGTGACGCCGTTCGTGCGGTCGGTCCAGGACGGCTTCGGCCTTGCGGGGCTCATTCCGACGGCAGCCGCGCTTAACGCGGACCTGGTCAGGCTCCAGCCCATCCTGCGCGAGATGCGCGAACAGCTCGCCGCGGCGAAGAACATCTGGTTGAAGGTCACGTTGGGCCGTGCCGAGAGCCTGCCGCGGTTGCAGGAGACGTTGCGATCGGTGCACGGCAACGCCGCGGAGATCGGCAACGAGGCGCTGACGCGATTGACGTCGTCGCTGATCAGCCGGCTTGATGCGATGCCGCCGTCGGGCGCCGTGCCGGATGCGTTGGCCATGGAGTACGCGACCGCCATCCTGCTCGCCGAGAGTGCGGTCGAAAACCGCGGCAGCTTCGCAGACAACTTCCCGGAACAGGTCGCGGCGATGCTCTCGCGGCTGGACGCGGCGCAGGCGGGGCGCCCGATACCCGTGGCCACAGGGGCGCTGATCGACGAGATCTTCCGTCGCGCGCAGGAGCGGATTCTGCTCGCGCAGGTGGCGCGCGAGATGCAGGCCAATCTGCGGCGCATGGAGCAGGTGCTCGACGCGTTCTTCCGCGACCATGCAAGGCGCTCCGAGCTCGCGACGCTGAACAAGGACAGCCTGCAGCTTCGCGGCGCGCTGCGCATGCTGGAGCAGGACGACGCCGAGCGCCTGCTCGGCCTGTGCCAGGACCAGATCGACAGCTACGCGAGCCCGGACACCGTGGTCGATGACGAGGACCTCGAGCTCCTTGCCGAATCGCTTGCGGGGCTCGGGTTCTTCGTTGAGGCATTCGAGCAGCAGCGGCCAAACCGGCAACGGCTGATAGCGCCGCTGCTGGCCAGGCGACTGGGCGAGGCGCCCGCGGAGGAGGAAGACCGCGCGGCCGAGACCGTGGAGGACGCGGTCGCGGACCTGCGCAACACGTTGCCGGAACTCGTCGCGGAAATGCATCGCGCGCCGGCCGATCCGGCAGCGCGCGCCGAGCTGGTCGCGAAGTTGAACGATCTGGTCGACGATGCCACGCTGATAGACGATGCGGAGCTCGTCGCGCAGGCACAGGCGGCGCTCGCCGAGCTCGAGAGCGGTGGCACGGTCGAGCTGGAAGCTGCCGTTTCGGCGATTGCCGACAGCGGCAGCGCGGTTGCGACGCCGGCTCCCGCCATCTCCGCGGAAACGCAGCGGCTGCTCGCGGTCGATGCCAAGGGACTCGATGCCGAGCTGCTGGAAATCTACCTCATCGAGGCCGCTGAGGTGCTTGACACCGTCGCGACCAATCGCGGCGAACTCGAGCGGAACCCGGGCGATCGCGAGGCATTGCGCTCGGCACGCCGGCAGTTTCACACGCTGAAAGGCAGTGGCCGGATGGTCGGCCTCACGGAGCTAGGCGAGCTCGCCTGGGCCGTCGAGCAGGTCCACAACCGGCTGCTCGAGGAGGAGCGCGTGGTCCCGCCCGCGGCACTCGCTATGATCGAGGTCGCGGAAACGAATTTCAGGAACTGGATCGGAGCTCTCAAGGACACGGGCAGCGTCGCCGCCGATCCCGCGGAATTGTATGCCGCGATCGGCCGGGCGGAAGCCGAGCTCCCTGCCGACGCCGAGTCCGCGCCGCAGACGCCCGTCGTGGTCGCCGAGCGCGAGCTGGCGCTCGACATCGGGACCGTGTTGCCCGAGCCTGGCGCCGTGGCCGCACCCGGACGGGATCGCGAGCAGCAGGTCGACGACGAAACGGTCGAGGCTGGCGCACAGCCGGCAGTGTGGGTCGCGGCGATGGATGACGGCGAGGACGTCGGCACCGAAATCGTCGAGTTCGCGCCCGTCGGTGCAATGCCCGGCGGCGCGGATGCCGAAGCCGAAGTCGAAGCCGAAGCTCCGGCACCACCCGATGTCATCGCGATCGGCGATGCCAGGATCCCGGCCGACCTCTTCCCCGTCCTGGTCGACGAGGCGCAGACCCATCTCGCGACGCTGCGACACGAGCTTTCGCTGCTGCAATTCGATTCCGCGATGCTGCCGTCCGAGGCCATGGTGCGCGCGAGCCATACGCTGTGCGGGATTCACCGCGCGGGCAATTTGCCGCTGATCGCATCGACAGCCGGCGCACTCGAACAGACACTGCTCGCGCTGCAGCAGCGGCGTTCGCCCATGCCCGTGGACGCGCTGCCGACGCTGGCCGACGCCGTAGGCGGACTCGGCGAGTTCATTGCGCGCGTCAAGGCGCGCCATGGCTTCAAGGCCAAGGACGAGGCGATCGCGGCGGAGATCCGGCAGGAGCTCGAGGCGGCGCGCCAGGCAGCGAACATCGAGCCCGTGGCGCCGGAAATCGAAGTGCTTCCGGAGTATGACGAGATAGCCGCCGAACCCGAACCGGCATTCGCGGAGGATATGCTGCCGGTCGCGGTTGCGCCAATGGCCGAGCTGCCGCCGCCGCAGGACGACGTCGCTCCGTCGCCGGTCGCGGCGGTGCCGCCGGCGCCCTCCGCCCCGGTCCCCGATTCCTCGCGCCGCGAGGTGCCGCAGGATCCGCTGGCCGAAGTTCGTGACGACGTCGACGCGCAGGTACTCCCGATTTTTCTCGAGGAGGCGGCGGAGCTCTACCCGCAGGCAGGCGAGCAGGTGCGCGCGTGGCGACGCTCCCCCGGCGATGCAGGCTGCGCGCGGCGGCTGCGCCGGACGCTGCATACCTTCAAGGGCAGCGCGCGCATGGCCGGGGCCATGCGTCTGGGCGAGCTTGCACACTTGATGGAATCGCGCCTGGTCATCGACGACGCGCCGGTATCCGGTTCGACCGAGCTGTTCGAGACACTGGACAGCGATCTCGACCGCATTGCCTACGTTCTCGACGCGTTGCGCGAGGGCAGGACCAACGTTGCGCTGACCTGGGCGGCGGAACGCGATGAGGCGCTTGCCGCCGCCGAGCCGGGTGTTCCCGTTGCGACCGCTGCGCCGGGGGCCGCCCCCGCAGCGCCGCCAGCGGCGCCGACGGTCGTTGTGTCGCTGCCGGCGCCAGGAGCCGCAGCGCCACGCGCAGTCCCGGACTCCGCCCACGTGGAATCCGGCACCCGCGCGATGCTGCGCGTGCGCGCCGACATCATCGACCGCCTCGTCAACGAGGCTGGCGAAGTGGCGATCGCACGGGCGCGCATCGAGAGCGAGCTGCGCGCCTTGAAGGCGAACCTGCTCGAACTCACCGGCAGCGTGGTGCGCCTGCGCACGCAAGTGCGGGAAATCGAGATCCAGGCCGAGTCGCAGATCCAGTCGCGCCTGATGCAGATGGGGGAGGGCCAGGAAGGCTTCGATCCACTCGAGTTCGACCAGTACACGCGCTTCCAGGAGCTCGCGCGCTCGCTCACGGAAGGGGTCAATGACGTGTCGACCGTCCAGCAGTCGCTGCTGAAGAACCTGGAGGTCACCGACGCGGCGCTGGTCGCGCAGGGCCGGCTCGCGCGCGGCGTGCAGCAACAGCTGTTCTCGATTCGCACCGTGCCGTTCGGCAGCCTGTCGGAGCGCTTGTACCGGATCATGCGCGGGACGGCACGGGAGCTCGGCAAGCGGGCGAACCTCGAAATCCGCGGCGGGCAGACCGAGCTCGACCGCGCGGTACTCGAGAGGCTCGTCGGTCCGCTCGAGCATCTGTTGCGCAATGCGCTCGACCACGGCATCGAGCCGCGCGCCCGTCGGGTCAAGGCTGGCAAGTCCGAGACCGGCGAAATCACGCTGACCGTGCGCCAGGTCGCCAACGAAATCGCCATCGAGCTCACCGACGACGGCGCCGGCCTCGACCTCGACCAGCTGCGCGCCAAGGCAGTCGCGAAGGGAAGGTTCGCCGCCGACGTGCAGCCCACCGACGCCCAGCTCATCGCCTGCATCTTCGAGCCCGGCCTCTCGACGGCAACTCGGGTGACGCAGGTCTCGGGGCGTGGCATCGGCATGGATGTCGTGCGCTCGGAGATCACCGCACTGGGCGGCCGCGTCGAGGTCTCGACCCGGGTGGGCCACGGCACGACGTTCCTGCTCTACCTGCCGCTGACGCTGGCCGTCGCGCAGGCGGTGATGGTGCGCGCGGGCGGGCGCTTGTGGGCGCTGCCGGCGCCCATGGTCGAGCAGGTGCTGCACGTGAAGGCCGACGTGCTGGTCAACATGTACGTCCAGCGGCGCGTCGAGGCCGAGGGCTTGAGCTATCCATTCCACTATCTGCCGCGGCTGCTGGGTGACCCGCGTCGGATCCCGGAGTCCACACGCACCAATCCGGTGCTGCTGCTGCGCAGCGGCCAGAGCGTGGCTGCCGTGCACGTCGACGAAATGGTGGGCAACCAGGAAGTCGTGGTGAAGAACATCGGGCCGCAGCTGGCCCGCGTGTCGGGGATCGCCGGCGCCACGGTGCTGGGTAACGGCGAGGTCGTCCTGATCATCAATCCCGTCCAGCTCGCACAACGCGCCGATGTGCCGGAGTTCGACCCCAACGCCGAGCGCGTTGCGCCCGAGGTGCCGAAGTCGGCCGTCCAGCAAGCCGAGCGGCCGCTGGTCATGATCGTGGATGACTCACTCACCGTGCGCCGGATCACGAGTCGGCTGCTTACCCGCGAAGGGTACGAAGTGCTCACCGCCCGGGACGGCGTCGACGCGCTCGAACTCCTGCAGACGGAGACCCCGGACGTCATCCTGCTCGACATCGAAATGCCGCGCATGGACGGTTTCGAGTTCACCCGGACGATCAAGGGCAATCCGACCAGCGCGCGCATCCCGATCGTGATGATCACGTCACGCACGGCGGAGAAGCACCGCAACCATGCCCGGGAACTGGGCGTCGATCTTTACCTCGGGAAGCCCTTCCAGGAAGAGGAACTGCTGCGGCACCTGCGCGATATGCTGGTGCTGACGCCCTAGAGGCGCCCGGACCGGCGCCCCTGTGGCCGTTTGTTGCCCCACGTCAAGGCGGGCGCGGTGCCGGATCGTTCAGAATGCCCTGAACCGGGAACGTTTCGGGAGGGCGTAGCGATCGGCCGCACCGGTGTGCGGTGCGCTGTTCGTCACGCGCGTGACCCGGTTTCGGCATTCCCGGATCGGTCTGCCTTGGCGGCCATTCTCGAGGAGCACCAGCATGCTAGTACGCGACCGCATGAGCACGCATCCCGTCACCATCCGCAGTGACGCCGACTACAAGGCGGCCTTGATGCTGATGCAGGAGCACGCGCTCCACCACGTGCCGGTGCTCGACGGCGCCATGAAACTTATCGGCATCGTCGCCGAGCGCGACCTCCTGCTCGCGGCCACGCGTCACCTGCAGGCCGCGATCGAGGTCGCCGACGTCATGCACAGGACCGTGACCACGGCACGACCCGAAATGCCGCTTGCCGAGGCCGCCACGCTGATGGTCGATCAGCGGATCGGCGGTTTGCCGGTCGTCGACGACGATGAGCGAGTCGTCGGGGTGATCACCGAGACCGACATTTTCCGGGCGTTCGTCGAGCGCGAGCGCCAGGCGGGCGGCGGGCCCGCCGGGGCGTAAACCTTTGCCGGTCCGCGGCGTGCGGGAAAATCGTCTGCGGCCGGACCGATTCGCGCGCCTGCGCCCGGCGCTGACCGCAGGCAGGCCCGACCGGCAAACAGGATGATCGCCATGACCTTCGAGAGACTCGCCGTCGACCTGGATGGCACCGTGGCCACGATCGTGCTCAACCGGCCCGACAAGGCCAATGCCATCGATCACGCGATGTGGCACGAGATCCGTGCCGCGATGCGCTGGCTCGACGAAACGCCCGCAGCGCGCGTGGGTGTCATCCGCGGCGCGGGAAAGCAGTTCACCGCGGGGATCGATCTCGCCCTGCTCGGCGCGATCCAGGCGCAGATCGCCGACGCCTGCGACGGGCGGGCGCGCGAGAAGCTGCGCCGGCTGATTCTCGATCTGCAGGACACGCTGACCTCGATCGAACGCTGTCGCAAGCCGGTCATCGCCGCGATTCACGGTGCCTGCATCGGCGGCGGCGTCGATCTCGTCACCGCTTGCGACATCCGTCTGTGCAGCGCGGATGCGGTGTTCTCGATCCGGGAAATCGAAGTCGGCATGACGGCGGACCTTGGCACGCTGCAGCGGCTGCCGGCGCTCATTGGCGACGGCATGGCGCGCGAGCTCGCCTATACCGGGCGCAACGTCGATGGTCGGGAGGCGCGCGAAATCCGCCTGGTCAACCGTTGCTATGACACCCACGAGGCGCTGCTGGCGGGGGCGCGCGAACTTGCCGCGACGATTGCCGCCCGGTCGCCGCTGTCAGTGCGGGGCGCGAAGGAAATGATCACCTATGCGCGGGACCACTCGGTCGCGGACGGGCTCAACCACGTCGCCACGTGGAACGCGGCGATGCTCCTGTCGGGCGATCTTCCGGAAGCGCTCCTGGCCATGCGGGAGAAGCGGCCGCCGCGCTTTCCGGACTGAACGGGCCCGTGACGTGGCCGTGGGCGCTAGGTCAGGACGCGGCCGACCCTTCCCGATCCGAAGCCCATATTGCCGAAGGATGCCGGCCGATCCGGTCGCGCCGGTATAATTTGCGGTAACAACCATAGGGGGAGGTCAGGAGCATGGCGAACTACGCCACCAGCAGCATCCGTACCGTCGCGCTCGTCGGCCAGGGCGGATCGGGCAAGACCACGCTGGCGGAGGCGCTGTTGCTCGCCTCCGGCGGCATCAAGGAAGCAGGCACCGTCGAGCGCGGCACGACCGTCGCCGATTTCGACGCGCTGGAAAAATCGTGGCAGCACTCGCTGCGCGCGTCCGTCCTGCACCTCGACACGCAGGACACGCGCGTGCACCTGATCGACACTCCGGGATTTCCCGATTTCATTGGCCAGGCCATCGGCGCTCTCGATGCGGTGGAAACGGCGGCGGTGGTCGTCAGCGCGCAGTCCGGCATCGAAATGATCGCATCGCGGATGATGGACTGGGCGGCCAAGCGCCGCCTGTGCCGCCTCGTCATCGTCAACAAGATCGATGCGGAGAACGTCGACCTGCCGAACCTGCTGGCGTCGATCCAGTCGCTGTTCGGCAAGGAGTGCCTGCCGATCAATCTGCCGGCCGGTGGCGGCAAGCGCGTCGTCGACTGCTTCTTCAACCCCGACGGCGAGTCCGATTTCTCGTCGGTCGGGCAGGCGCACAGCGCGCTGGTCGACCAGGTGGTGGAGGTCGACGAGGAGCTGATGGCGCTCTACCTGGAGCAAGGCGAGATCTCGCCCGAGGAACTGCACGCGCCCTTCGAAAAGGCGCTGCGCGAAGGCCATCTGGTGCCGGTGTGCTTCGTTTCGGCGAAGACCGGCGCCGGCGTCCCCGAGCTGCTCGACGTGCTCGTCAAGCTGGCGCCGAATCCGGCCGAGGGCAACCCGCCGCTGTTCTACAAGGGGGAAGGGGAGAGCGCTTCGGAGTTCCGCTCGGAGCCCGACCCGAAGAAGCACGTCCTTGCCCACGTGTTCAAGGTAGTGATGGACCCGTTTGTCGGCAAGCTCGGCATTTTCCGCGTGCACCAGGGCACCATCACCAAGGACACGCAGCTCTTCGTCGGCGATGGCCGCAAGCCGTTCAAGGTCGGGCACCTGTTCATGCTGCAGGGGGGCAAGAGCGTCGAGATCGACCGGGCGGTTCCCGGCGACATCGCGGCGGTGGCGAAGGTGGACGAGATCGAATTCGACTGCGTGCTGCACGACTCGCACGACGAAGATCACATCCACATGCGACCGCTCGAGTTCCCGACGCCGATGCAGGGCGTCGCGATCACGCCGAAGAAGCGCGGCGACGAGCAGCGGATTTCCGAAGTGCTGCACCGGATGATCGCCGAGGATCCGACGCTCGTCGTCGAGCACGACGCGACGACGAACGAAACGGTGCTCCGCGCGCTGGGCGACCTCCATCTGCGCTCGGTGCTGGAGCGCATGGCGAGCCAGTTCAAGCTGGAGGTCGACACGCGGCCGCCGCGCATCCCTTATCGCGAGACGATCACCGCGCAGGCGGAGGGTTTCCACCGCCACAAGAAGCAGACGGGGGGCGCCGGGCAGTTCGGCGAGGTCTCCCTGCGCATCGAGCCGCGCGAGCGCGGCGCCGGCTTCGAATTTCTCGACCAGACCAAGGGCGGCGTGATCCCGCACCAGTTCATGCCGGCGGTGCAGAAGGGCGTCGAGCAGGTGCTCGGCACCGGCGCGATCGCCGGGTTTCCGCTGCAGGACGTGCGCGTCGTCGTCTACGACGGCAAGCACCACCCGGTGGATTCCAAGGAAGTCGCGTTCGTCGCTGCCGGCAAGAAGGCGTTCCTCGACGCGATCGAGAAGGCCCGGCCCATCGTGCTCGAGCCGATCGTCACGGTCGAGGTGGTTTGCCCCGAGACGAACACCGGCGACATCGCCGGCGACCTGTCGTCGCGGCGCGGCCAGGTCACCGGGACGCGCGGCCTGCAACCGGGCGTGCTGGCGATCAACGGGCTCGCCCCGCTGGCGGAGCTCGAAGGCTATTCGGCCCGGTTGAAGTCCGTGACCGGCGGCCACGGCTCGTGGTCGATGCAGCTGTCCCATTACGAGCAGGCGCCGCCGCAGCTGCAGCAGCAACTGGTCGCCGAACACAGGAAGTCGCGCAGGCAGGAAGAGGAATAGCCGCAGCGCTCCGGCGCCGGACCATTGCCGCAACACCGGAGCGCGAGGCGTCCGCGCGCTCCGCGACCGCGACGATGAGCGTCGCTCAGGCCGACCGTGCCGCCGCGTAGAGTTCCAGCGCCCCGCGGCGCGCGACCGGCGGGCCGCCGGACCACGCGGCGCCCTACATCGCCATCCGCTCTTCTTCCTTCTGCTGCAGCGCGAAGATCGACGTGTAGCCGCCCGACCAGTCCGGCGGCATCAGGCAGGGGCTCGGGTCGTGATGCGCCCACTGCGCGCGCTGGCCGCGGATCATCACCTGGTCGCGGCTGGAGCGGATCGGGTTCACCGTGTACGGGAACGCGTCGGCCGACGACAGCGTGTACAGCAGCAGTGGCCGGCCGAGGTCGGAGAAGTTCTTCGCCGAGTAGTGCAGCGTGCGGCAGTTGTGCAGCGTCAGCGAGCCGGCGGGACCCGGCAGCGGCACAGCCTTCGACAGGTCCAGCTTCGCCACGTCGGCCTCACTGAGGCACCCGCTCCAGCGCCCGTTCTCGTCGTACTGCGACAGCATCGGCTCGATCAGGTGGCTCTTCGGCAGCACCTGCAGCGGGCCCTGGTCCATGCCGCAGTCGTAGAGGTAGGTGCCGACGGTGAGCGGCGAGTAGTTGGTGTGGGGCCAGAACGCGATGTCGTAGTGCCACTTCACCTCCTCGCCGCCGCGCGCCCACTTGAAGTTGAGCTTGGAGTGGTGGAACTTGACGTCCGGCCCGACCAGGTCGGCGACGATGTCGGCGACCAGCGACTGCGACACGTAGTCCCAGTACGCAGGATGCTGGTCCACCGGCGCCGACACCCGGCGCAGGCGCGGCGTCGCGGCGCTGTGGCCGAGCTCCAGGTCCCAGACCGCGTCGGCCTTGGACACCTTGCGGCTGCGCTCGACCAGCTCGTCGGTAGCGGCGCGCAGGCGCGCGAGCCACTCGGCCGGCAGGATCTTGGGCAGCAGCAGGTAGCCTTCGCTGAAATAGAACTCGCGCTGCGCCTGGGTCAGGACGCGCGGCGGATGGGAAAGTACTTGCTCGGGGGTCATGTCCGTTCTCCTCGCAGGGCACAGCCTTGAATGATAGTGGCGTTCGGAGGCAGCCGCATCCTTTTTGCGGATAGTCGCGGCGCCGGCCGGCGCCCAGCCCGGTCGTGCAGTCAAGCGGCTCGTTCGATGCGGCCCATCGGCTGCGGCGCTGCCTCGCCGGCGCGCATGAACATGTCCTGCGTGATCTCGCCGCCGGGCTTGACCACGACGAATTCCTCGTCGGCGTCGGACGGGTGGGTGCCGGTCGCGATCAGCGTCTCGATGAGCCCGGTGGTGCCCAGCGTCTCCTCGAAGTCCACGTTGCCGAAGCGCCGGTCCATGAAGTCGGCGACGGCGCGCGCCTGCTCGCGGTAGGCGTCGAGCTCCTCCTGCGAGAAGCCGACGAGGCAGATCCGGCGGTAGTGCTTGTACTTCATCTCGAACAGGTAGTCGGCGGTCTCCTCGTCGAACTCCTTCACGTAGTCGTGGTAGTCCGACAGCGGCTCGTCGCGCGCGTCGATCCAGCCCTTGGTGAGGTAGTAGGTTCCGGGGTTGGCGAAGAACCGCTGCACGTAGCGCTGGTGCGAGCCGAGGAAGATCGCCACGCAGTCGTGGGTGCGCGGGATGATCAGCGTGTGCGCGCCCGCCTTCACCCCGACCAGCCCGTTACCGCACAGCCCGTAGCCGACGATGACGAACGAAGGCTCTCGCAGCGCGTCGATCTGCTCCTGCAGCGCGACACCGAGCTTCTTCGGCGAGTTGTGCAGCATCACGTCGAGCCAGACGGCGGGGACGCCGGCGGGCAGCCGCTTGCCGAGCAGGTCCTCGAGCACCTTGCAGGAGATGACGACGGTCGGGCGCTGGGGCGGGCTGGTGGTCATGGGCGGGCTCGTCAGGCAGCCGCGGGCTGCGGTGGCGATAGTGGCTGGGGCTGCGGCGGGCTGGACAGTGGCACGCGCCCGGCGAACACCCCGGACTCTTTGATGATCGACGGCAGCAGGCGCTCCTGCCGATGGGCCATCAGGTGGACGCCGGCGATGCCGGCGATGCCGCGGATGGCGCGGATCAGCTCGCCCGCGTCGCGCATCCGGCGCATGGCGGCGAGCAGCGTGACGCTGTCGAGGTCGCCGACGTGCCGGGCGCCCGGGTGGTCGCCGTTGCCGACGTGGTCGCCGGTGAGGCACAGCACGTTGCGCACGCCCAGCGCCGCGGCGCCGAGCAGGTCGCCCTGGATCGCGATGCGGTTGCGGTCGCGGCAGGTGACCTGCATCACCGGCTCGCAGCCCGCCTGTGCCAGCAGCACCGACACGGCGGCGCTCGACATGTGGCAGTTGGCGCCGGAGGCGTGGGTCACGTTGAGCGCGTCGACGTTGCCGCGGAACGGGTCGAGCCGCGCCAGCACGGCGGCCGGATCGGCTGAGTCCGGCGGCGCGAATTCCGCGGTGACGACGAACGCGCCGCTCGCCAGCAGCTGCAGCGGGCTGCCGGCGGGCCGCACCGTTGCGTCGACGGCCGGGCGGGGAGCGGTCAGCTCCCCGGTGATGATCGGCAGCCAGGTCGAGGCGCCCGCGCGCTCGACGCCGGCGACCGGCTTCTCCAGCCGCTGCGCACCGACGACTCGCGCGAGCGGGCGCAAGCCGCGCAGCGCGACGGTCATCGCGCCGTACGGGCGCTCCATCAGCGCCGCGTGCCGGACCGCCCAGAGCCGCACCGCGCGCATAGCGTCCGCCCTCCCTCAGGCCGTTTCCAGCGCCGGCGCCTCGGGCGCCAGCACGGTGTGGGTGACGAACAGGTCCTGGAAGTCCGCGCGCAGCGACAGCTCTAGCACCCGCAGGCGCCGGGCGAGCTGCGTCGCGCGCCGGCGGTGGTTGCGGTTGAACAGCGCCATCCGCGCGCCGTCGCCGGCGGCATTGCCGATGGAGCGCACACGCTCCACCGCCACCGGCGGCACCAGCCCGATCTT
>CAYGYQ010000023.1:0-23647 GCA_964354035.1 uncultured Bordetella sp. | reverse complement strand
AGCGGCGGCTCTTCTGCGCGCGCGATCATTTCGGGGTCAAACCGTTCTTCTACGCACGGGTAGGCAATGCCCTCGTTTTCAGCAACACGCTCAACTGCCTGCGGCTTCATCCCGCCGTCCGTGACACATTGAATGAAGTCGCCATCGGCGACTTCCTGCTCTTCTGGCAGAACCAGGATCCGGCGACGACGACCTTTTCCGACATACAGCGCCTGCCCGGCGCCCATTGCATGACGTGGTCGGACGATCGGGTCAGCGTCAGCCGGTACTGGTCGTTGCCCATCGATGGTCACATTCGGTACCAACGATCCGGCGACTACGTCGAACATTTCGAGGCGATCCTCCGAACCGCGGTCGCGGATCGGTTGCGCGCTGGCCGCGTCGCCGTCGAGATGAGCGGCGGCCTCGACTCGCCGTCGATCGCGGCGACGGCCAAGGAGATGCTCGCCCGGCGCGGCGGCCAATTCGACCTTCAGGCGTATACCTTCGTCTACGACAGACTCATCCCCGACCGGGAACGCCACTTTGCGGGACTGGTGGGACAGGCATTGGACATTCCCGTCCACTATCTGGCCGCTGACGACTATCCGCTGTTCGAACCGGATGCCAGAGCGGACAAGTCGGCACCGGAACCGTTCTACCTTTTCCAGCAGCCGGCGGCGAATGCGGATTTCTACCGCATGGTCGCGGCGCACAGCCGCGTCCTCCTGACCGGGTGGGATGGCGATGCGCTGCTGAGCGAATCGCCCGGGCTCTACTTTCGCGAGCTGCTGAAAAAGCGGGAGCTTGCGGAGCTGGCCGCGGGACTCGGATGGTTCATCGGCGTCGAGCACAGGCTGCCTCCAATGGGTGTTCGCACCTGGATCAAACGCAAGCTCGGACGGTATCCGGTTCGCTCCAGGTACCCGTCCTGGGTCCGCCCCGCGTTCGCGTCGCGAATCGATTTGCGCGGGCGGTGGGCGCGGATGAATGCGGAGCCACGACCCGCGCATCCAACGCGACCCGTGACGTCCACGAGGTTGTCCGTGCCCAACTGGTGGGCGCTGTTCGAGCGCTATGACGCCGGTGTGACAGGTCTCCCCATTGAAGCAAGGCATCCGCTGCTCGATCGGCGCCTGGTCCAATACGTCCTCGCGATTCCGCCGGTGCCTTGGTCGATTGGGAAACACATGCTGCGGGTCGCGATGGTCGGAACGCTGCCCGAAGCCGTGCGCCGCCGCCCCAAGGCGGGATTGGCGGGCGATCCGGCGGTCGAGATGCTGCGAGAGTCCGGTGGCCACTCGCTCGACAATTTTGCCCCTTCAGCCAGGCTTGCAAATTTCGTTCGGCGCGAATCGGTCCCGCGCATCGCCGGCGAGGCAGACTCCACCAGGCTGTGGCTCAATCTTCGCCCCCTCATTCTCAATCGATGGCTCGAGAACGCCATTTCCGTTGCCCACGACGGAGAGAGGCCCAGCGCAACGGAAACGCGGGACCGTTTTTCCGGAGTGGACTGATACTGTATAGTTTTCGAGGTTGTCCTCCGAAGAGGGTGGATCTCGGTCGACCAGAGGTGATCGGATGAGCAAGGAAATCAAGGCGACGCCCAACGAAGACTCCCTGCCTCGGAAGGCGTACGCCGCTCCGCACTTGATAATCTACGGCAACATTTCCCGGATGACGCAGAGCGTTGGAAAGAACGGTGCGATCGCCGACTCCGGCGGCAAGGGCAATATGGACAAGACGAGTTGAGCGGGGTGTGGTTTGTGGGGATTCACAGAGGTCGAATAGCTGACCGTTGACCGTGCCGGATTCATCTGTCTATGGATTGAGGATTCGATCGAATCGTCCCATCCCGCGGGTGCCCCCCGCTGCATTTGCGACGCGCATTGACCTGCATGTCTCGCTGGGTGTGGTGCCCGGCTTCCTGGGCGCAATGCGGGGCGGCGCGCAGCAATGGTATTCGGGTACCAATGCCAATGCCAACGCCCAGGGCCAGCCAACGCTGACGGTCTGCAAGCTCGACGGCGGTGCCTGGTTCCACCTGCACTACGCTGACGGTACCGAATTCCTCGTCGACCGTCCCGGACGGCGCGTTTGGGCCACTTGGCCGGAACCCCTGACGGTCGAGGACACGGCAACGTATCTGCTGGGCCCGGTGCTGGGTTTCGTGTTGCTGTTGCGGGGTACCCACGCCCTGCACGCGAGCGCGATCAACATCGGCAGGCAGGCCATAGCGCTCGTCGGTCCGGCCGGCGCCGGCAAGTCGACCACCGCCGCCGCATTTGCCAAGCTGGGTTACGGTGTGTTGGCGGAGGACGTGGTCACGCTTGCACGCGAGGGTGACGAGTTGATGGTGCAGCCGGCCTACCCCTGCATCCGCCTGTGGCCCGAATCGGTGGAGGCACTGTTCGGCACCCCGGACGCACTGCCGCTGCTCACGCCGAACTGGGACAAACGTTTTCTCGATCTTGCTGGCGAAGACATGCGATTTCAATTTCGGTCGGATGCTTCGCCCTTGGCCGCAATCTATTTCCTGGGTGAGCGGTCGGAGGGAAGCGATGCACCCCGGATCGAGGCGGTGGCGCCGCAGCCCGGGATGATCGAACTGGTCGCCAACGCGTATGTCCCTTACCTCAAGGACAAAGCCGCCCGCGCCGATGAATTCAGGGTGCTCCGGCAAGTCATGGCCACGGTGCCGCTACGACGGGCGATTCCAAGCGCAGACGTGGGCCAGGTGTCCGGACTCTGCGAGGTCATTCGCGATGACTTTCGCGAATTGACCCATCGGGACGGCTCGACAAGCGCAGCTGAACAGCGTGAGTGCGTATAGCGTCTCCGGTTACGGCGAGATGATCGCCGATCGCCCGCGCATGGAGGCCTACGTCCGTGCGCTGCGGCAGGCCGTCGCGCCGGATTCCGTAGTCATCGACATCGGCACCGGCACCGGGATCTTCGCGCTGCTGGCGTGCCAGTTCGGCGCGCGGCGCGTCTACGCGATCGAGCCCGATGACGCCATTCAGGTGGCACGTGAGATCGTGGCGGCCAACGGCTTTGCCGACCGCATCCAGTTCATGCAGGAGCTTTCCACCAAGGTCGTGCTGCCGGAGAAGGCCGACGTGATCATTTCCGACCTGCGCGGCGTGCTGCCCCCGTTCCGGCACCACATCGGCTCGATTGCCGATGCGCGGGAGCGGCTGCTGGCGCCCGGTGGCCGATTGATTCCTCAACGCGATACGTTGTGGGCTGCGGTAACCGAGGCGCCGGAAACGTATCGCCGTCATGCGCAACCCTGGGGCGAAAACCCCTACGGGCTGAGCATGGAACGGGCGCGCCGCGTTGTCACCAACACCTGGAGCAAGCGCCGCATCAAGCCCGAGCAGATCCTGCTTCCGCCGCAGGTCTGGGCGACGCTCGACTACAACTCCGTAACGGAACCCGACATCGGCGCCGAGATCGCCTGGACCGTCGATCGTCCGGGAGCTGCGGACGGCCTGGTCGTCTGGTTCGACGCAACCCTGGCCGAGGGAATCCGTTTCTCCAACGCCCCGGGCGAACCCGAGCTGATCTACGGCAATGCCTACTTCCCGCTTTCCAAGCCCGTGCCGCTGGAGACGGGCGACACCGTGACCGTTGCACTGCACGCCGATCTGGTGCGCGACGATTACGTCTGGCGCTGGAACACCCGAGTCCTGGGTCAGGGGAATCCCGAGCTGGTGAAGGTGGACTTTCGCCAGAGCACGCTGGCAGGAACGCCGCTCTCGCCGCAGCAACTGCGCCGCCGCGCCGACAGTCATGTCGCCAATCTGAACGAAGACGGCGCCATCGCGAGTGCGATTCTGGAGCGCATGGGTCGCGGCATGCGCAACGACGCTATCTCCCGTGCGGTTGCGCTGCAGTTCCCCCACCGCTTTCGCACCTGGCAGGAGGCGCTCGGCGAAGTTGGCGAGATGGCGACGAAGTACGGCAAGTAGGTCGAAACAAGACCGCGATGCACCGGGGCGCCGGCGCTCGCGTGATGCACGCTCGTATATCGATGCCGCGCACCGGTCGGGACTACACGGGCTGGCGGCAAGCCTCCGCGTCCATTTCCCCGGCGTCCACAAGCCGGCCGCCCTCCATCCGCACGATCCGATCCGCTACGGCCAGGCTCGCCGGCCGGTGGGTGATCAGGAGCACGGTACGTGGCGCGAAAACGTCCCGGCATTGCTCCAGGAATTCCGCCTCGCCCTGTGGATCGAACATCGCGGTGGCTTCGTCGAGGATCAGGATCGGCGGCTGCTTGAGCAGCGCGCGGGCGAGCGCGACGCGCTGCTGCTGGCCACCGGAAAGGCGCACGCCGCGATCGCCGATGACCGTGTCGTAGCCGGCGGGCAGCGTAACGATGAAGTCGTGCGCACGGGCGGCGCGGGCGGCGTTTTCGACCTGTTCGGGCGTAGGTTCGGGCCGGCCGTAGGCAATATTGTCGCGGACGCTGGCGTTGAACAGCAGCACGTGCTGCGGCACGACGCCAATCTGGCGGCGCAGGCTGTCGAGTGACACCGTCGCGATGTCGATCCCGTCGACCGTGATCCGCCCTGCGGTCGGCTCGTGCAGGCGCATCAGCAGGTGCGCGAGCGTGCTTTTTCCCGCGCCGTTGGCACCGACGATGGCGATGGTTTCTCCCGCGGCGATGCGAAGGTCGATGTTCGCGAGCGCCGGTGACCGGCCGGGGTAGCCGAAGCTCACGTCCGTGAACGCGATCGCGCCGCGCACGGGGGGCAACGTCATGCCGACGTGCGGCGGGGGCTCGGGCGTCTCATCCAGCGCTTGCAATAGCCTCGTCATCGCGCCGCGCACCGTCTGGGTCTGGCCGTACACATCGGCCAGTCCGGCGACGGGTCGCGTCAGCAACTGGGCATAGAGCAGGAAACTCACGAGTTCGGCCGTGGCAAGCTTGCTGCCTGGCATCTCGCTGCTCGCGAGCCACAGCATGAGTACGATGCCGGCGGCGGCGATGAACTGGACGCCGGGTCCCAGTGCCGCCACGATCCTGAGCTGCTGCGTGGTCAGGCGGCGTACGAGATCGATCTGCTCTCGATGCCGCGCCGATTCCCGCGCTTCGCGGGTGAACGTCTTTATCGCCGGCAACATGCCGAGGTTCTCGTCCGCGATCGCGATGGCCGTGGCGTGCTCTTGTTGCAACTGCTGCGCGAGTGGCCGGATGCGGCGCCCGAAAATCTTGAGCAGCAGATAGAACAGCGGGATCAGCAGCAAGGCGACCAGCGCCAGCGCCGGCTGCAACCGGAACATGAAGAATGCCGCGCCTGCCACCGTGAAAAGGAGGGGCACGACGGCGAGCCCGGTACCGGTGACGAAGCCGCTGATCGTGTAGACGTCGTGGGTGAGCAGCGCCAGCGTGTCGCCCTGTCGACGCTGCTGGAAGAACGACAGCGGCAATGCCTGCAGATGGTCGTACACGCGCACCTTGAGGTCGGCGACGATCTTTTCCGCCGTGCTGCCGAGCAGATATCCGTTGCCGAACTTGAGCAGCGCCTGCACCGCGAACACGATGAGCAGCGCCGCGAGGATCGTGGCGGTGCCCGACACGGGGCCCCCGCCTTCCCGCAACAGCGCTTGCGCCACCCTGCCGCCGAGCCAGGGCACCGCCAGCGCCGCGGCGCTTTCCGCCAGCATCAGGAAGCCGCTCAGCGCCAATCCCGCGCGATGCGGGGCGGCGTAGGCAAGCAGGGGGCGAAGGCTGGACATCCCCGGCGTTCAGTGGCGGTGGTCCGTGCCGCGGGCGAGGATCAGCCGGGCCATGCCGGTCAGCGCGCGCCGCGCGTACAGGATCGGCAGCCAGGTGCCGGCCGCATCGGAATACTTCGAGCGCATGTAGCCGGCGGACGGGAACGCGAGTTCCTTGGCCCAGCCGCCCCGGTCGCTCCAGCGTTCGAGCGCGAGAAAATCACCGAGCATCTGTCGCGCCCGGCCACCGGACAGGTAACGGGCGGACGCTTCGAGCGGCCCGGGTTCGTGCAGCATGGCGATGACATGCGACGGAATAGGCGTCGCGAAGCATGCGCGGGCTCGCAGCAGGGCTTCGGCGCAGATCGCCTTGATCTGTTTGGCATTGGCGAGCGCGGCGAAGTCGTCGAGGTCTGCGGCGGCCATTCGGCCGACGAGCAGGTGCATGTCGTAGAGCCAGATGAGTCGATCGCCCCCCAAACGCGCGATGCCGTCGACGTAATAGGGCGCATTGGCGTGCCCGGTGCGATGGATGCACGCGAAGAGCAAGGCGTGGACCGGTGCGAGCGCGCGAGCGTTGCGCCCCAGTGCAGGCAGCGGCGCAGCACGCGCCACGAGTTCCTCGTAGTCAAGCGCCTTGGCCAGGATCTGCGAATTGTTGATCCGCCAATGAATGTCCAGATGATGGGTCGCGCCCAAGTTATCCGACCGGCTCCAGGTCGCTTGATGGGAGATGAATCTGCCCTCGACGCCGGCGTCTTTCGCGTAGCCAAGTCGAGTCAACGCGAGGTCGGTTTGCCTTCGCTGGTCGGGCGGAATCAGCAGGTCGGTGTCGGCACGCGGCCGCAACGGCGCGCTCGGGTAATGACTGCAGGCCAGTGCCGCCCCTTTGAGCACCAGGGGCGCCACGCCGGCCGACGCGAGCGCGGCGAGGACGCGAACGATCTCGACCCGGTGCGCCAGTTCGAACATGGCCTGATCCCGCGCCGCTTTGCCGCACGCCGACAGGATTTCGCGCGGCCAGGTCCCGGCATCGTTGCGGCGGCGGAACGCCGCGTCCAGGAGCGGCAGCACGCCGTGGTAGCGGCCAAGGTCGAGAAACAGAGCGATTGTCGCGGCATCGTCGTCCCCGTTCCAGGCGGCGGCCTCCTGACGGAGAACCGCACAAATGAGGTGCTCGGCAGCACCGGGGAATGGGGGAGTGCGCACGTGTTGCGTCAACGCCCTGACTGCCGGCGCGACAAGGAAGCCGTGGTCGGTCCCCGCGGGCGACCGCCTTTCGCCCCGTTTTTTCGCGCGGCCCTGGCTTTGGCTGCCGAGGTCGACTTCCCGCCATGTCTCGCCAGGGCGGTCATCCAAACGCGCGTACCGAAGCAGCCGGCAATCAGATCAGGAACGTTCATGGCAAGGTCCAGTTCCGGCCAATGAAGTCCGTAGCCGTTGCCGTCGATCCGGACCGATTTGAGCTTCGCTGCGGCAACGTCAGCGAGCCCCTGAACCCTGCTTGCAGGGACGTTGACCGCTACGCCCGACGCCAGTTCGATGCACAGTCGCTTCGAACGCGGATCGTAGCCGGCAGATACCGCGAGGTCGCCAGGACTTCGCCGCTCATTCCTCTTGGCGGATGCCGTTCCGGCGCCGGAATCGACTGCCCGCCCAATCTTTTTTCCCTTCGCCACCAATTCTTCTCCAACCGGCCAGGCATTCGCGCCGCCGGTCACCAGGCACACTAACCCAACGCTTAGGTTGTTACAAGGAGCCTACCCCGTTTACCGGCAACCTCCCGGTCTGCCTGCGCGGCCAGGAAAACGCGGGCTGTCCCCAATTGGCGGGTTTCTGTTAGCATTCAAGGATGTTCACGTTGCCAGTTCAGGAGGTTTCTTGGCCACGTCCACGTTCGGCCCGATTCGTCTGGCTGGCAACCGTCTGCGGGGTACGCGGCCCTGGCTCCTGACGGGCGTCCTGGCAGGGGCCGCCGCCGTGTTGGCGTTGCCCGTGGCGGCGCAGACCCCGGCGCCTGGCGCGGTTCCGGCGATTTCCGCGACGACGGAGATCCAGGCGGTGCCGTCGGAGCGCTCCAGTCCCGTGCGCATCGAGGCGGTGGAAGAGGAATACCGGATCGGCACGCAGGACCTGCTCGAGGTGCAGGTGCTGGGGATCCAGGACCTGCGGCGGGAAGCACGCGTCAACGCGAAGGGCATGATCGGGCTGCCGCTCATCGGCGCGGTGCGCGTGGCCGGGCTCACGTCCGCGGAGGCCGAAGCGCTGATCGGCGGGCTCTACAGCAAGAACTACCTGCAGAATCCCGAGGTGTCGGTGTTCGTCAAGGAGTTCACGCGGCAGAACGTCACGATCGACGGGGCCGTCGGCAAGCCGGGAATCTATCCGCTGAAGGGGCCGACGACATTGCTGCAGGCGCTCGCGAACGCGGGCGGCCAAGGCTCGCTCACGGATCTGACCGACGTCGTGCTGTTCCGGATGGAAGAGGGCGAGCGGCGGGCGATCAAGTTCGATGTCAGCAAGATCCGCGCCGCGGAAGCCCCGGATCCCCTGTTGCAACCCGGTGATCTGATTGTCGTGAATCGCTCCGCGGCACGGGTTGCGATCCGGGATTCGTTCCTGGGCGATCTCATCGGGATCCTCAATCCGTTCAACTACGTGAACCGGCCCTAGGCCACGCGATGCCCGAAGAAGGTCGCAGCTCCGATCCGCCGGGTTCGCCGCGCCCGCCGGTGTCCACGGCGCTCCAGCTCCGCCGCGACACCGACCTTTCGACGCTGCTGTTTCCGGCCGAGGTCGCTCCGGCGCCCGCGGACGACGAGGTGCACTTCCGGGACCTGTGGCATGTCGTCGTCAAGCGGAAATGGTCGATCATCGCGTTCTTCCTGATCGCGGTCGTGGCCACCGCGATCGGGACGCTGATGCAGACCCCGATCTATCGCGCGGAGATCACGCTGCGGATCGATTCCGAGGCGTCGAAGATCATCCCCTTCAAGGATGGCGTGCAGTTCGACACCGGCGACCCGGACTATTTCCAGACCCAGCTCGAATTGCTGAAGAGCCGCTCCCTTGCCGAGCGGATCGTCACGCAGATGAAGCTGAAAGTCCCCGCTGCGGCCGCACCGCCGGCCCGGCCCTGGTGGGAGGAGCTGTTCCGCAAGGACAACCCGCAGGACGTGCCGTTTTCTCCCGAGGAGGCGGCCAAGGCCGCCGCCCGGAACGTCGCGGATTCGCTGCGCGCGGGTTTCGGCGTGGCCCCCATCAAGAACACGAAGATGGTCCGCGTGTCCTATGCGTCGGCCGACCCACGGCTCGCGGCCGAGGTCCTCAATGCCCTCGCGCAGAACTTCATCAGCTTCAATCTCGAGCAGCGTTACGACCAGTCGTCGTATGCCAAGGCGTTCCTCGAGGAGAAGCTCGCGGAGACCAAGGCCAAGCTCGAGTCCAACGAGCGCGCGCTGATCGATTTCCAGCGCGAGAACGCCATCGTCACCGTCGACGACCGACAGACCGTATTGTCGTCGACGCTGGCCGACTACAGCTCCGCCGCCAACAAGGCCGAGCAGGACCTCGCGAAGTCCGAAGCGCTCTACGAGCTGATCAAGACCAGTCCGGAAGCGGCGCCACAGGTGATCGAGAGCAAGACCGTGCAGGCGCTGAAGGAGCAGCGCGCGAAGCTGCAATCGGAATACGCCGATAACCTGCGGATATTCAAGCCGGGCTATCCGAAGATGCAGCAGCTGCAGGCGCAGATGGACGAGATCGACAAGAGCATCAAGGCCGAGATCGACGCGGTCAGGAAATCGGTCGAAACGTCCTACCAGGGGCTGCTGGCGCAGCAGAAGAGCATCCATGCCAAGCTCGAGCAGACCAAGAAGGACGTGCTCGACCTGCAGGGGCGCAGCATCCGCTACAACATCCTGAAGCGTGATGTGGACACCGATCGCGCGATCTACAACAGCCTGCTGCAGCGGCTGAACGAGGTCGGCGTGACCGGCGGCACCGGCGCGAACAATGTCGCGGTCGTGGACCGGGCAGAGGTCCCCTCGGCCCCCTTCAAGCCCGACCTGCGCCAGAACCTGATCATCGCGATGCTGTTGGGGCTCATCGGCGGCATCGCGCTCGCGTTCTTCCTCGAGCATCTCGACGACACCATACGCACGCCCGAGGACATGGAGCAGCTGACGCAGCTCCCGGTGCTGGGTGTGGTGCCGAAATTGCAGCATCCGAAGGCCGCCGAGGGAAGGTCGCTCGGACTGATGGCGCACGATGACGTGCGCTCCTCGTTTGCCGAGGCCTATCGCTCGGTGCGAACGGCGTTGCAGTTCTCGACGCGCGACGGCGCGCCCAGGATATTCATGGTGACCAGCACCGCGCAGGGCGACGGCAAGACAACGACTGCGCTCGCGTTGGCGATCAACAGCGCGCAGGCCGGGCTCCCCATGCTCCTGATCGATGCCGACATGCGCCATCCGGCCGTGCACAAGGCGCTTGCCGTCGACAACTCGCGCGGACTTTCGAATTTCCTGTCGAGCGACGTGCCTGCCCTCGGCGTGGTGCGCCCTACGGCGATTCCGAACCTGTTCGTGATTCCGGCGGGGCCGATGCCGCCGAACCCGGTCGAGTTGCTCTCCGGGCCCAAGCTGGCGTCGTTGCTGGGGCAGCTCGGCGACAGGTTCGCGCAGATCATCGTCGACGCGCCGCCGGTGCTCGGCCTCGCGGATTCGATCGTGCTCGGCGACCAGGTGGGTGCGCTGGCCTTCGTCGTCGCCTCCGGCAGCACGCGCAAGGCGCATGCGCGCGCGGCGTTGAAGCGCCTGCGCCAGGCGAACGTGCATCCGCTCGGCGCCATCATGACCAAACTCGATCTGCGCGACGGCATGTACGGCTACGAGAGCGCGTACTACTACTACCGGAGCACCAGCGATGTGCCGCAGCTCACATGACACATCCGGTACCAATCCTCCATGATGTTGAGGGTCGATGCTGCGCGGGGACGGGCGGGATCGTAGGCGCGGGCTTGCCCGCGCTCGGCAGTTGCGCATGCGTCGAGGCCGATCGAGCGCGGGCAGGCCCGCGCCTACGAAAACAAACCGGCATATCCGGCGGGACTTCTGCTCCCGGGCGTGATCGGCAGCGGTAGCCATGCCTGATCCCCTTTCCGCGGATCGCACCGCGGAATTGCTCCTCTGGTTCTGGCGGGAGCCCGCGCGTTACCGCGCCGAGGGACGGCGCCGCGATGCGCCGCTGCTCGATTCCGAGGTGGTGCTCAAGCTCGCGCTGGGTCGCCCGACCGGACTCGCCGCGACAGCGCCAGGCGACACGGCGGCGGCCGCCAGGTTGCAGGAAGCCGCGGCATCCTACGTGCGACACCTCTACTTCCGTCCCGACGCGACGCCTTACCAGACGCTCGGCCTCGCCCCCGGCGCGTCGCCACAGGCGATCAAGGAAAACTTCCGGCTGCTGATGCATCTCGTCCATCCCGATCGCCAGGGCACGCGAACGGTCTGGCCGGATGCATTTGCGGCGCAGGCCAACCGCGCCTACGCAATCCTGCGGAACCAGGACGCGCGCACGCGGTTCGACCGCGACGCCGAAGCGCGCGCCGCGATGGCGAGGGCCATGCACCGGGCCGCGGCCGCGGCGGCCGCCTCGAAAATGCCCGTCGTGCTGCGACCGCGGCCTCGGCTAGGGGGAGGAGGGATGCTGCGGCGGATGCCGCTGCCCGAATGGCTGACAGTGGGGGTGGGCGGTTATGTGCGCGAGCACCCGGCGACGATCGCGTTCTCCCTGCTGATCGTCGTCGCCGCGTTGACCATCGGCATGATGGGGCTTGAAGGAGAGCAGGAATGGCTGACCCGGGAAGTCCAGGCGGGACAGGCCCCGTCTGCGCCAACGATTCTCGCCGTGGCGCCCGAGGCGGCACCCGCCCCGGCAACGGAAGTGGGCGCGCCGGAGCTGCCGGGCGCCGCAGCGAACAGCACGCCGCCTCCGCGGGTGTCGCCGACGCTCGGCGTGGTGGCGAACGCCGATGCGGCAATGGCCAAAGCGCCGGCGCCGGGCGTTCCGTCCGACGACCCTTTGCCCGTCGCAGGTGCGACGGAGCCCGAGCCTGTCCCGCCCGCGCCAGTGGTCGCGAAAGTCGAGTCGAATGCGCCACCCGCGCCGCCGCCTGCCACGACCGAGATCGAGACGCTGTTCGCGCTGTTCGTCGAAACGTACGAGCGCGGTCGTGCCGACGCGTTCGCGGCCTTGTTCGACGCCGACGCCGACGCCAACCTCCGGCATGGCCGGGCCGCCATACGCGGGGAATATGACGAACTGTTCCGGCTCTCCCAATGGCGCCGGATGCAGCTGACGCGCGTCAACTGGAAGCGCGTCGGCGACCGGACGATCGCCAAGGGCGAGATCACCGTCAGGATTGGCTGGCGCGACGGCCGCGAAGTCGAACAGCGTCTCGCCGTGGATATCGAGCTCGTGCGCCGCGACGGACGCGTGGTGATTGCCCGGCTGTCGCAGCAACCGATGAATTGATGATCCTTCGCCCGTGATTTCCCGGCTCAACGCTTTGCCGCGCGCCGCGGTGCTGGCATTGGCCCTTCCGCTGGTGCTGCTGCTGGCCTGGCGCGTGCTGGTCGCCGGCATCGATGCTCGTTCCGCTCGCCACGTCGAGCCGGCCGCCGCCCCATCGCCTGACGCAGCGGCTGCGGAAGCTTCGCTGCGCCAGCGTCTTGCGCGGAATCCGGCCGATGCGACGGCGATATTGCTGCTGGCGCTCGAGCTCGAACGGCAGGGCCGGCGCGACGAGGCGGACGCGGCCATGCACACGGCGGTGCGCCTCGCTCCCGCGGATCCGCAATCCCTGCTGCTCGTCGCGGGGTACTTCCTGCGCGCGGGCGAAGAAGCCCAGGCGCTCGCGACGCTGCGGCGCGCGGTCGATTCCGCCCCGGGCGAAGTCAGCGGGCGCGTCTGGCCCGTTTTTTCCGCGGCGCTCGCCTCCGGGAGGCACCGCGCGTTCTTCGACGGCGCGGCACGTGCAAATCCGTCCTGGTGGCCGGAGTTCTTCCGCTATGCCTGCGCCCACGCCGCCAGTGCAGGCGCGATGCAGGAGGTTTACGCGGCGCGCGTCGCCGCCGCGGTGGCGACGCCCGACGAGCGGGGCTGCCTGATCGAGCGCCTGCAGCGCGACGGCCGGTGGATGGGCGCATACCTCGTCTGGCTGAACGGCCTGCCCCTCGAACAGCGGCAACGCGTGGGATATGTCTTCAACGGCGGATTCGAGCTGCCGCTGTCGAATGTCGGATTCGACTGGACGGTCCCGGTGCAGCAGGGCGCTGTCGTTGCGACGGGGCCCGGCGAAGGCATCACCGGCCAGCAGGCGCTGAGCGTGACTTTCGGGAACCAGCGCTACGCCGGGCCGCCCGTGTACCAGTATCTGGTGCTGGTTCCGGGGCGTTATCGGCTGGAGGGGCGGGTGCGATCGGACCTCGACGCATGGTTGGGGCTGCAATGGGGTCTGTATTGCCAGGAGGAAGCCGGACGCGAGGCGAGACAGCTTGCCCACAGTGAACCCTTCGCCGGATCGACACGCTGGCGGGACTTTCTCCAGGACTTCGCCGTACCCGCGAATTGTCCCGCCCAGCTGCTGCGCCTTGAGCTCGCCAGCCCGAAACAAGGAGCGAACGTACCCGGCACCGTGGCAATCAGGTTGAAAGGCAAGGTCTGGTTCGACGACCTGCGGGTTCGGAGCGTTGACTAACACAAGGGGGGTTGATAGGCTCGGCACGATGATTGCTTCGCCGAACGCCCGAAATCCGAGAGTGTTCGCCCTCGAGACAAAACCGGCAATGTTCACCCGCATGCGTAGCCCCCTTCTGTTGCTCGCCGCCGTGCTGGCCGCAGGGTTGGCGCAGGCGCAGCAGCCGCCGTCGACGCGCGGAATCGCACGGGTGACCGGGTTGCAGGGCAACGTGCTGGTCAGCCAGGCCGACGGCATGGCCGCGGCCGTCAACGGGCAGCAACTCGCGCCAGGCGCGCGGTTGATCACCACGGCCGGCGCCAAGGTCACGATCACCTACGAGCGCGGATGTCTCGTGAGCATGGGCGAGAACCAGCGCTATACCGTCCGCGAGGCCGCGGAATGCACGGCCGCCAAGGCGCCGCCGCTGGGGGCGGCCACCCCCTTCGCTGTTCTTGCGGGACCCCAGGTGGTGAACTCCGGAGGAAGTGTCATTCGTGGCGACCTGGGCGTCAGCCCCGGAACCGGGGTCGTCGGTTTCCCTGGCGGCAAGGTGGTCGACGGCACGATCCAAACGACTGGAGATACGCCGAACCAGGCGCAGAAGGATGTGGCGAATGCCTACACCGATCTGGCCAGCCAGCAGTGCAATGTCAAGTTGATCGGGCAGGACCTCGGCGGGCAAACGCTCACGCCGGGCGTCTACTGTTTTCCGTCGGCCGCGGCGACGTTGACCGGCGAGCTCGTGCTGGACGCCCAGGGCGATCCCAACGCGGTCTTCGTTTTTCAGGTCGGGACCACGTTGACGACCGCGGCCAGGTCGTCGGTGCGCGTGGCCAACAGCGGTCAGGAGGCCGACGCGGGCGCCCGGGCAGCGGATGCGCGCACCCGGCAGCGTGCCTCGCTCTGCCACGTGTATTGGCAGGTCGGCAATTCGGCCGCCATCGGCAGCGACAGCAACTTCGTCGGCACCATCATCGCGACGGAACGCATTGGCGTGGCGGCCAACGCAACCATCGACGGCCGCGCCTTGGCACGAACCGGCGTTGTGACGATGGATACCAGTGTCGTCGAAGTGCCGCAGTGCATACTGCCCTTCGGGTATTGGCCTGCAACCATCGGCATTATCGGCGCCGGTGTCGTCACCTACGAGGTCCTGAAGAACGACAAGAGACCCAAAAGCCCGAACTGACCCGCCATCGAAACCAAGACCCTCCGACACGTGGAGCCTGCGGGCTCCATGTTTTTTTGTTGCTTTGCCTTATTTCTGGCGCTGGCGCCGCTGTACAAGGCGGGCAACCGGCCGCTACCCATGTTGCTGCTCGAGCTGGCGGCGATCGGGTTCCTGTTCGTGATCGTCGTCATGCATCGCGCGCCTGTCGTCGTTCCGCGCTCGCTTGCGGTCGCGATCGGCGTACTGCTCGTCTATCCGCTCGTCCAGCTGGTCCCATTGCCCGATGGGCTCTGGCGGGCCCTGCCCGGGCACGGCGAGTATGCGGCGGTGCTCGACCGATTCGCGGCCGCCGACGGCGCGCGCGTCTGGCGCGCTATCTCGGTGGTCCCCGCGGCGACGGAACGCGGCTGGCTCGCGCTGCTGCCACCGCTCGCATGCCTGCTGGGCGCGTTGCGCCTCTCGCCCGCGCACGCCGCGCAGCTGCTGCTGTTGCTGGTGATCATAGCCGGCGCCGAGGGCGTGCTGGGGTTGCTGCAGGTCGGGCCGAGCGGCGGCGGGATGCTCTATTTCGGCAACGAGGAACCGGGGCAGTACGTGGCGATCGGCACCTTCGTCAATCGCAACCATCTCGCGGCGCTGCTGGCGATGACGCTGCCGGTGATCGTGGGTCTGTTCGTGTACGGCCTGCATCCCGGGCGGCACACGCACAGGCGACCGGTGCACGCACCCCCATCGGAAGTCATCGCCAAGCGGACGCTCCTGTTCGCGTCCGCGGTAGTCATCCTGGTCTGCCTGCTGTTCACGCGCTCGCGCGCGGGGATAACCTCGGGCCTGGTCGGGCTCGCGTGCTCGGCGTTCGTACTCGTGCGCGCGGGCGCCGCCGGCAGGCAAACGCCGCGCCTGCGAGCAGCGAGTTACATCGTGCTCGGCCTCGTGGTCGTTTCGATCGGCGTCGCGCTCGCGATCGGCGTCGGGCCGCTCCTGCGGGGGCTCGAGCCCGGCCCGCTGCAGGCGAGCGCCGATTTCAGGTGGTCGATCTACGCCGCGACGCTGCGCGCCGCCATCGAGTTCCTGCCCTTCGGCAGCGGATTGTCCACGTATGCCGACGTCTTCCCGCGGTTCCAGGTCGCGGACGTCGGCGGGTTCATCGACTACGCGCACAACGACTATCTGCAGGCGTTCATGGAACTCGGGCTCGCGGCGCCGGTCATTGTCGCGCTGCTGTTCGCCGCGTGGCTGTCGCGGTTCGTCGCGCTGTGGCGGGACCGCGCCGATCGCAGCTTCACGCTGCTGCAGCTCGGCGCGGGCCTCGGCCTGGTGCCCATGGTCCTGCACAGCCTGTTCGATTTCGCGTTGCACATGCCGGCCAATGCGATGTGGTTCGCCGCACTGGCGGGCGTGATGCTGCATCCGGGCGTCGAGGCCGTGCCGGCCGCAGGCGTCCGGCATGAAGAGCGGACCGGGCCGCAACCATCATGATCGACCTCCACTGCCACCTGCTGCCCGGCATCGACGACGGCTCGCCCGACGAGGCGACGTCGCTCGAGATGGCGCGCATCGCCGTCGCCGACGGCATCCGCACCACGGCGTGCACGCCGCACATCTATCCGGGGCTCTACGAGAACGACACGGTGGGGATCAAGGCGCGGGTAGCGAGTCTGCAGCGCCGGTTGTTGGACGAAGGAATCGCGCTCATGCTCACCATCGGCGCCGACGCGCATCTGACGCCCGAACTCCTCGGCCGGCTCAAGGCCGGCACTGCACCGTCGCTCGCCGGCGGCCGCTATTTCCTGCTGGAGCCGCCGCACACGGTGGCGCCGCCGCGGTTTGCCGAGGCGATGTTCGATTTCGTCGCCGCCGGTTATGTACCGGTTTTGACGCACCCGGAGCGGCTCACGTGGATCAAGCCGCACTACGCGGCGTTCGTCGCGCTGGTGCAAAGCGGCGTCTGGATGCAGGTGACGGCAGGCAGCCTGACCGGCCGCTTCGGCAAGGACGCGCGGTACGTCGGCGAGAAGATGCTGGACCAGGGGCTCGTGCATCTGCTCGCCACCGACGCCCACAGCGCGCGGCACCGCGCGCCATTGCTCGCCGAGGGACGCGAGGCCGCGGCGAGGCGCGTTGGCGCCGAGGAGGCGCAACGCCTCGTCGTGGACCGGCCACAGGCGATTCTCGACAACCGCCGGCCGGCGGAGGTGGCCCCGGTCCCCGCCCTTCTCGACGGTGGGGTGAAGCCGCGTCGCCGCGGTTTCCTCGGCCGGTTCCTCGGTCACGGCCGGCGCAAGTAATCGCGCCGCCTGCGCCTGTTTGCGTGCCGCCAGTCGCCCCGCTCGGGCCGGCATTCCCGGCGGCAGGAAAATTGCTTTGTTGAAGCCGTAATCCACGGCGCCCCGGATTTCGGGCCGGGGACATTGGCCGGACCCTATGGGCTTGGCCCGGCGAAGACAATGCAAAGCTTTGTTTCACTTGAGAAAAATCAGATGGTATTCGGCCGCAGGCGGGTCCGGGCGACGCTTCGGGCGGACGCGCATCGGCCACGCCAGGCCCAACGGCACTCTTCCCACTGCCCCTGTGCGGCAGCGGGCCGCCCTCCGCTGACAGCTCGTTGCTGATCGCAGCCACTGCCATGAACTTGCCCAAGCTCAACCACCTGTCCCTCGGCCAGATCCCGACGCGCATCCTGGCCTCGTTTCTCGTGCTGTTCGTCGCCGTGCAGGTCGCCGGACTGGCGCTGGTCCATTTCGTGGGCACGGCGTCCGTGCGCGAGAAGGCGAACGCCGAGGTCGTATTCGGCGCGAAAGCCTTCGAGCGCGTGCTGGAGCTCGACGCGCAGCGACTGATCGAGGGCGTGCGGTTGCTGGCAACCGACACCGCCTTCCGGGAAACCGCCGCCACGGCCGACCGCAGCACCCTGGGACCGGCGCTGGCGAAGCACGGCAAGCGCATCGGATCGGCGGTGATGCTGCTGATCGACCCGGAGCGCCGGGTGGTCGCCGGCACGATCAGTGGCGAGGTCGGCCGCCGCTTCGGCCAGCCCAAGCTGCTCGACCGCGCATCGGCGACGCAACAAGCCTCCGCGCTGGTTGCCGTCGGCGGGCAGCTCTACCATCTCGTCGTCGTGCCGCTGTCGTCGCCGTCACAGCCGGCGGTGTGGGTTGCCGCTGGCATCCGGATCGACGACGCAATGGCGCAGGAAATGCGCAGTCTGACCGGGCTCGAGGTCACGTTGCTGAGCCGACCCGAGGGCGGCCAATGGAAGGCCAGCGCCAGCACGCTGGCGGAGCCGGCGAGGTCGGATCTCGCGCGCGACATCGGCGCCAACCGGTATGCCGCGATCGGCACCAATGGCAACGCGGAGTTCGGCGACGATGTGATCACGCGGGTCATCGACCTCGCGCCACGCGCCGACGATGCCGCCGTCGGGGTATTGCAGAGGTCGCTGCCGGCGGCGCTGGAAACGTTCTACCGGCTGGAGCAGTGGCTCGGGTTGGTCGCCCTGCTGGGGATCGGCGCAACGGCGGTGGTCGGGCTGGCCCTGGCGCGAGGAATCGTTGGCCCGCTGGGCGAAATGACCGCCGCCGTGCGTCGTGCCGCCGCGGGCGACTTTGCGCCGATTCCGACCGCTGTGCGCAAGGACGAAGTCGGGGTGCTGCTGACGGCATTTCGCGCGATGCAGGAAGGCGTCGCGGCCAACGTGACGAAAATGACCGAACTCGCCCATCGTGACGCGCTGACGGGTCTGCCGACGAAGGTGCTGTTCGCGGATCGCATGGAGCAGGCGATCGCAGCCGGCGCGCGCGCGGGCACGCCGGTCGCCGTGCTGGTTCTCAATCTCGATCATTTCGGGCATATCAACGAAACGCTCGGCCATTCGATCGGCGACATGCTGCTGCGCGAGGTCGCCGCCCGGCTGCGCTCGGTCATCCGCCGTGCGACCGACACCGTCGCCCGCATCGGCGGCGACGAGTTTGCCATCCTCATGTCGGGCTGCCGGTTGAGCGACGCGCAGCGGGTTGCCGAAGCGGTCGCGCGAGCGCTGGAAGTCAAGATGACCCTCAACGGACACGCCGTCGACGTCCATCCGAGCATCGGCGTGGCCGTGTGCCCCGACCATGGCCACGATCCGGGGAAGCTGCTCCAGCGCGCCGACATCGCCATGCACGCCGCCAAGCAGGACAAGCTGCGGATCGTCACCTGGGACGACCGTTATGAGGAAAACGGCGAAAAGCGTCTGGCGCTGATGAGCGATCTAGAAGGCCGTCGACAACGAGGAGCTCGCGTTGATCTATCAGCCGCGGATCGCACTCGGCGAATGCGGCGAACACTTCGTCGAAGCCCTCGTCCGCTGGCAGCATCCCGCGCGAGGGCTCGTGCCCCCGTCCGAGTTCGTTCCCCTCGCCGAACAGACCGGCTACATTCGCACCATCACCCAATGGGTGCTGGGGCAGGCGATTGCGCAATGCGCGGAATGGCGCAACCGTGGCCTGCCGATGAACATCTCGATCAACATCGCGGCCTGCGACCTGTTGGATGTCGATCTGCCCGCGCGGTTGGCGCAGTTGTTCGAAAAGGAAGGGTGTGCCGCGCAGTGGATCACGCTCGAGGTCACCGAGAATGCGATCGTGGGCGAGCCGGGCCACGCGCTCAAGAATCTCGAGCGCCTGCACGAATTGGGTTGCAAGCTGGCGCTGGACGACTACGGCACCGGCTATTCGACGCTCGCTTACCTGCGGCGCCTGCCGCTTGACGAGCTCAAGATCGACAAGTCGTTCACGATGGGCATGACAACGGACGCCAGCGACGCGCTTATCGTCCGTTCGACAATCGAGCTCGCGCACAAGCTGGGGCTCACGGTCGTTGCCGGTGGCGTCGAGGACGAGGCGACGTTAAACGAGCTGCGCACGCTGGGCTGCGATGCCGTGCAGGGGTTCCTGGTGAGCCGGCCGCTGGCCGCCGACGATGTGCCGTCCTGGGTGCGCGAGTCGCCGTGGACGCGTCCGGCGCGGGAAAAGACTTCGCTGCGGCGCGTGAGCTAGGTCCGTTTCCGCGCTTGCCACGGTGACCGCGCGCCGTTACGCTCCGCGGCGTGCTCTCGATCCGCCAGCTCGCCAAGACCTACGCCGGCCCGCAGCAACGCACCGTCCTGACCGGCATTGACCTCGAGCTCGTCCCCGGCGATTACGTCGCGGTGATGGGCGAATCCGGGATCGGGAAGTCGACGCTGCTCAATCTCGTCGCCGGGCTGGATCGACCCGACGCCGGCTCGATCGCCCTCGACGGCGTCGAGCTCGCGACGCTCGACGACGACGCGCTGACGGCGGTGCGCCGGGTGAAGATGGGATTCGTCTTCCAGGCTTTCCACGTGTTGCCGTATCTGACGGTCGCGCAGAACGTCGCGCTGCCGTTGTCGCTCGTCGGCGTCCCGGCGACCGAGGCGCAAGCCAGGGTAACGGCCATGCTGACGGCCGTGGGCCTCGCACAGCGCAGCGCGAGCATGCCGCGCGAGCTTTCCGGCGGCGAATTGCAGCGCGTGGCGATCGCCCGCGCGCTGGTCCACGGGCCGCGACTCGTGCTGGCTGACGAGCCCACCGGCAACCTGGATCCCGAGAGTGCGGGGCAGGTGCTGCGGCTGCTGCGCGATCAGGTGAAGGCGAGCCGCGCCGCGGGCATCCTTGTCACCCACTCGCGCACGGCCGCCGAGACCGCCGACCGCATCCTGGTGCTCACGCGCGAAGGACTGCGCTAATGGCGCAGTTTGCTGCGTCTCTGACCCAGATGCGCGGCGCGTTCGCGCAGAACCCGATGCGCACGGCACTCGCGGTACTGGCGATCGCGCTGGGCGTGGCGCTCGGCTACGCGGTGCAGCTCATCAATGCGGCGGCGGTCAACGAGTTGACGCAGGGTGTGCAGATGCTGTCGGGCGACGCCGACCTCGAGGTGCGCGGCCCGCGCGGCGGCTTTCCCGAGGCAATTTTCCCCGACCTCGCGCGGATGGCGGACGTGGCGGTGGCAAGCCCCGTCGTCGAAGTCGACGCCAAGATCCCCGGCAGTGACGTGCCGCTGAAGATCGTCGGCATCGACGTCTTCCGCGCCGGATTCATCCAGCCCGCCCTGATCGCCACTGCGGCCGATCGCCTCGACACGCTGCGCCCCGATGCGCTGTTTTTGAGCCCCGCGGCGGCGCGCTCGCTGGCCGTGGCGACCGGGGACACGGTGCGCGTGCAGGTGGCGCTGGCCGAGGTGCCGCTGCGCGTGGCGGGCGAGCTTGGCGCAGCAGGGAACCAGCGCTTCGCGGTGATGGACATCGCCGGCGCCCAAGCCGCCTTCGATCGCCTGGGGTCATTGAGCCGGATCGATCTGCGCCTCAAGCCGGGCGTCGACGTGGCGGCATTCGCCGAGCGGTTGCGGACGAATCTGCCGCCGGGACTCGCCGTCCTTCGCCCCGAGACGGCCATCGCCGCGGGCACCAGCCTGTCGCGGTCGTATCGCGTCAATCTCAACGTGCTCGCGCTGGTGGCCCTCTTCACCGGTGGACTGCTCGTGTTTTCGACGCAGGCGCATGCGGTCGTCCGCCGGCGCGCGCAGTTCGCGCTGCTGCGCGTGCTCGGCGTCACGCGCCGGTGGCTCGTGGCGCTGATCGTGGCCGAAGGCGCGGTGATCGGTGTGGCCGGCAGCGCGCTCGGGCTGGCCCTCGGATTCGCGCTGGGAGAGATCGCCGTGCGCTGGGTCGGCGCCGACCTCGGATCCGGGTATTTCCGCGGCGTCGTGCCGACGTTAGCACTCGAGCCCGTCGCGTTGGGTCTGTTCTTCATGCTCGGCATCGCCGCCGCCGTCGCGGGCAGCTTGGCGCCGGCGCTGGAGACTGCGCGCGCATCGCCGGCGCAGGCGCTGAAGGCGGGCGACGAGGAGCGCGCCTATGCGCGCCTGCGGCCGGTCGCGCCGGGCGTGGCGGTGATGGCGCTGGGCGCGGTCGCGACCGGACTGCCGCCGGTGGCGGGGTTGCCGCTGTTCGGCTACGGGGCGATCGCCCTGCTCTTGGTCGGCACGTTGATGCTGCTGCCGCGCCTGACCGTGGCGGCGCTGTCGCTGTTGCCCACTCCCCGTGCGCCCGCGCCGCGGCTGGCACTGGCCCAGCTGCGCGGGGCGCCGGGGCAGGCGGCCGTCAGCCTCGCGGCGATCGTCGCCAGCGTCAGCCTCACCGTATCCATGGTGATCATGGTCGCGTCGTTTCGCGATTCGCTCGATACCTGGCTCGAACGCATCCTGCCTGCCGACCTGTACTTCCGCGCCGCGAGCGGCGGGGACACCGCGTATCTGACCCCGGACGTCCAGGGGATGATCGCGGCGCTGCCCGGCGTGCGGCGGGCCGAGTTCCTGCGCGAGCAGCAGCTGCTGCTCGATCCGGCGCGACCACGGATCGTGCTGCAGGCACGCAGTGTCGATCCCGCGGATCCGGCGCGCGCGCTGCCCATCATCGGCATGCCGGTCGCGGTGGCCGCCGCTGCGCCGCCGCCGGTCTGGGTGAGCGAGGCCGCGGTCGACCTCTACGGCTTCGCGCCGGGGAGCGTCATCGCGTTGCCGATCGCGGCCAGCATGGAGCGCTTCACCGTCGCCGGTGTCTGGCGCGACTACGGGCGCCAGCAGGGCGTGGTCGCGATGGAGCGGCCGCGCTACATCGCGCTGACCGGTGACCGCACGGCCAGCACCGGTGCCCTGTGGCTGGCCGAGGACGCGGACCCGCCCGCGATCGAGGCGTCGATCCGGCGCGACATCCCCGGCGGCGAGCGCCTCGAGATCGCGCTGCCTGGCGAGATCCGCGCCGCGTCGCTCACCGTGTTCGACCGCACCTTCGCGGTGACCTACGCGCTTGAGCTGGCCGCGGTGGTCATCGGCCTCATCGGTCTCTCGTCGTCGTTCGGCGCGCTGGTGCTCGCGCGCCGCCGCGAGTTCGGCGTGCTGCGCCACCTCGGCATGACGCGCCGGCAGATCGGCGGGATGCTCGCGACCGAGGGGCTCGCGGTCAGCGCCATCGGGCTGGTTATCGGCCTTGCCCTGGGCTTTGTGATCAGCCTGATTCTGATCCACGTCGTGAATCGGCAATCCTTTCACTGGGGCATGGAGCTGGCGTTGCCCTGGCCGGCGCTCGCGGGATTCGGCCTCCTGCTGCTCGGCCTGGCGATGGTGACGGCGCTCGTCAGCGGGCGGCAGGCGATGGGCGCGGACGTCGTGCGCGCGGTGAAGGACGACTGGTGAGCCGCGTCGACGCAAGTGCGACAGGGCAGCGATGAAGCGCCGCAGCTTCCTGGCGTTCCCGCTGGCGCTGGCCGCCGGCCGCGCGTTCGCCGACGTGGAGTACGCGCGCGTGGTGCCCCGCGCGCTCGACTTCCCGCGCGATCACGGGGCCCATCCTGAATTCCGCACCGAGTGGTGGTATGTCACCGGCTGGGTGGCCGATGCCGCGGGCCGCGACTACGGCGTGCAGGTCACGTTCTTCCGCAACCGGCCGGGCATTGCGGAGGCGAACCCTAGCGCCTTCGCGCCGCGGGAGCTCGTGTTCGCGCACGCGGCGCTCGCCGATCCGCGGCACGGGCGCCTCCGGCACGACCAGCGGGCGGCGCGGGGGGGCCTCGGACTGGCGGGCACCGAACAGGCATCGACGCGTGCCTATATCGACGACTGGTCGCTGGGGCTGGTCGACGGTCGTTATGTGGCGAAGATCCCCGCGCGCGAGTTCACGCTCGACCTTGCGTTCGCGCCGACGCAGCCGCTGCTGCTGCAGGGGGAAGCCGGGTACTCGCGCAAGGGTGCGGACCCCGCGCAGGCCAGCCATTACTACAGTCAGCCGCAGCTTGCGGTGACCGGAACGGTGACGCTCGGCGGCGGCGCATTTGCGGTCACCGGCACCGCGTGGCTCGATCACGAATGGTCGAGCACCGTGATGGCTCCCGGCGCCGCGGGCTGGGATTGGGCAGGGATCAACCTCGCCGACGGCGGCGCGCTGATGGCGTTCCGGATCCGCGGCCGCGACG
>CAYGYQ010000022.1:0-23779 GCA_964354035.1 uncultured Bordetella sp. | reverse complement strand
GCAGGTCTGTTACCGCATCCCACTGCGTAGTGGGTTTAACCTGGCGTCCCCAGGGGGATTCGAACCCCCGTACTCACCGTGAAAGGGTGATGTCCTAGGCCTCTAGACGATGGGGACCTGGCACAAACAGAAACCGGAACAACGGGTGCAAAGGGTCGGATGGTGGAGGTAAGCGGGATCGAACCGCTGACCTCTTGCATGCCATGCAAGCGCTCTCCCAGCTGAGCTATACCCCCCCACGGCCAACATGAAATTATACGGGGCGAGGCCCTCTTGTGCAAACGCCCCAGGCTGACTGTCCCAGGCTGACCGGGCTCGCCGCGCACCACGGTCGGATATCATCGGGCAAGTCACGCCCGTCATCCCCCACACTGAAGTCCTGGCCATCCCATGCCCCTGCCCTCGCCCCATGCCGCCGCCCATGCCGATCTGGCCGGTCGCGTGATCATGGTGACCGGCGCATGCGGCGGCCTCGGCCGGGCGCTCGCGCTCGCATGCGCGGCGCATGGTGCCACGGTGGTGCTGCACGGACGCGTGGTGCGCAAGCTCGAGACCCTTTACGACGAGATCGCCGCGGCCGGACATCCGCAGCCGACGATCCTCCCGCTCGACCTGGCCGCAGCGTCCGTCGACGATTTCGGCAATGTCGCGAGCGCGATCCGCGCACAGCTCGGCCGGCTGGACGGGCTCGTGCACGCCGCCGCATTCCTGGGCTCGCTGGGCCCGATCGAGTACCAGTCGTTCGACGTGTGGCAGAAGGTGCTGCACATCAACCTGGCCGCGGCGATGGCGCTGACGCGATCGACGCTGCCGCTGCTCTCGCTCGCCCCCGACGCGAGCGTCATCTTCACGCTGGACACGCGCGGCGAGGATCCCCGCGCCTACTGGGGCGCCTATGCCGCGGCGAAGGCCGGCCTGTCCGCGCTGGCCACGACTCTCGCCGACGAATGGGAAAGCCGGACCAATCTGCGCGTCAATGCCGTTGTTCCTGGACCCATGCGCACGCCACTGCGAGCGCTGACGCATCCTGGCGAAGACAGGTCCGCGCTGCCGTTGCCCGAAGCGCTGGTGCCGCTGTACCTCCACCTCCTCGGCGCCCAGCCGAAGGCGGAGAGCGGCATGCGGATTGATGGGCCGGCATGGCTGGCTGGTCAGCCGGCCTCCTCGCCGTTGGTCGCCCCCGTGGCAGGACGGCCATAGCGAAGGGCGACGCGCAGCCGCCGGAAGTCGTCCGCAGGCAGGGTATCGGGCAGCACGACGATGGCGCGCGCCGGACGCCACCACGGCATGCCATCCCAGCGCCAGACGATGGTCGTCAGGCAGGGGCCGACGCAGGAATCGTCCAGAATCACGCCCTCCCGGGAGCGCCCGTCGCGATCCGTCACGGCGATCCTGCGGTCGATGCCGACGTGCAGCAAGGCGGGCACGCCCCGGCCGGTGCAGCGCCACAGGCCGGACACAAAAACCGCGAGCACGGCGACGATTGCCGCTACCATGGCCACGATCGGCAGTGGCAGCCATGCGAGCAGCGTCGACGTGATCGCGCTAGCAGTCACGGCAATCGCGCAACCGATGCGTGACGGGCGGGGTTCGAGACGCAGGCGCGGCAGCGGCTTCATTGCCGCCCATTGCACGCGGCTCCCCGTGCCGGGTCAATCAACCGGAAAGACTACTTCTTTCCGGCGAGCAGCAGCCAGGTGGCCACGACGGTGTCCGGATTGAGCGACATGCTTTCGATCCCCTGGCCAACGAGCCACTGCGCCAGATCCGGGTGGTCCGACGGGCCCTGTCCGCAGATGCCCGCGTACTTGCCCGCCTTGCGGCACGCGGCGATGGCCATCGCCAGCATCGCCTTCACCGCGTCGTCGCGCTCGTCGAACGACGACGCGATTGGACCGCCCGCGTCGCGGTCGACCGCGAGCGTCAGCTGCGTCATGTCGTTCGACCCGATCGAAAAGCCGTCGAAATGCTCGAGGAAGCGATCGGCGAGCAGCGCGTTCGACGGGATCTCGCACATCATGATGACGCGCAGGCCGTTCTGCCCGCGCGCGAGGCCCTGCGCCTTGAGCAGCGCGATCACCTGCTCCGCCTCGGTCAGCGTGCGCACGAAGGGAATCATCAACTCGACGTTGGTGAAGCCCATGTCGTCGCGGACCCGCTTCATCGCCGTGCACTCGAGCGCGAAGCAGTCGTGGAACTCCGGCGCGATGTAGCGCGACGCGCCGCGAAAGCCGAGCATCGGATTCTCCTCGTGCGGCTCGTAGCGCTGGCCGCCGACCAGATTCGAATACTCGTTGGACTTGAAATCGGACAGCCGGACGATCACCTTCTTCGGCCAGAAGGCGGCGGCGATCGTGGCCACGCCCTCGGCGATCTTGCTCACGTAGAACTCCGTCGGGCTCGCGTAGCCGCCGATGCGCCCGCGGATTTCGCGCTGCAGCTCGGCGGGCTGACGATCGAGCTCCAGCAGCGCCTTCGGATGGATGCCGACGTTTTTGTTGATGATGAATTCCAGCCGCGCGAGGCCCACGCCTTCGTTGGGCAGCTGGCGAAATTCGAAGGCGAGCTCGGGATTGCCGACGTTCATCATGATCTTGGTCGGCGACGGCGGCATGCGGTCGAGGACCACGTCGACCACCTCGATGTCGAGGATCCCGGCGTAGACGTGCCCGGTATCGCCGTCGGCGCAGGAGACGGTCACCAGCGCTCCATCCGCCAGTGCGCGGGTCGCGTCGCCGCAGCCGACCACGGCGGGGATGCCGAGCTCGCGGGCGATGATCGCCGCGTGGCAGGTGCGGCCGCCGCGGTTCGTGACGATGGCGGCGGCGCGCTTCATCACGGGTTCCCAGTCGGGATCCGTCATATCCGCCACCAGCACGTCGCCCGCCTTGACCCGGTCCATCTCCGCAGCCGATTTGATCAGGCGCACCGTGCCCTGCCCGATTCTCTGCCCGATCGCACGGCCGCTCGCGAGCACGTCGGAGCGGGATTTCAATCGGTACCGGCGCAGGTTGCCCGCATGCTCGCGTGACTTCACCGTTTCCGGCCGCGCTTGGAGGATGTAGAGCCTGCCATCGACCCCGTCGCGCCCCCATTCGATGTCCATCGGACGGCCGTAGTGCTTCTCGATGGTGACGGCGTAGCGGGCAAGCTCGTGCGCCTCGGCGTCGGTGATCGAGAACCGGTTCCGCTCGTCACCGGGAACATCCACGGTGGCGGTCGAATGCCCGGCATTCCTGCCGTCGGCGAAAACCATCCGGATGGCCTTTCCACCCACGGTCTTGCGCAGGATCGCCGGCCGGCCCGTATCGAGGTTGGGCTTGTAGACGTAGAACTCGTCGGGGTTCACGGCGCCCTGCACCACGGTTTCCCCGAGACCGTAGGATGCCGTGATGAGCACGACCTGGTCGAAGCCGGATTCCGTGTCCAGAGTGAACATGACGCCTGAGGCGCCAAGGTCGCTGCGCACCATGCGCTGGACACCGGCGGACAGCGCGACGTCGGCGTGCGCGTAACCCTGGTGGACGCGATAGGCGATCGCGCGGTCGTTGTATAGGCTCGAAAATACCTCTCTTATTGCATGAAGTATATTATCCAATCCATTGATATTTAAATATGTTTCCTGCTGACCCGCAAACGAAGCCTCCGGTAGATCTTCGGCGGTGGCCGACGATCGCACCGCCCAGGTCGCCTCGGGTGACGATTCCGACAGGGTCCGGTACGCACCTGCCAGATCGGCATTGAACGCAGGCGGCAACGGTGCTTCGGCGATCCAGCCCCGGATCTCGGCACCCGCGCGGGCGAGCGCCGCGACATCGTCGATATCGAGCGTTGCCAGCCGCGCGACAATGCGCGCCTCGAGATCGTTATGCGCAAGGAACTCGCGGAAGGCATAAGCGGTGGTCGCAAAGCCGCCGGGGACGCGAATTCCGGCGTCGGCGAGTTGGCCGATCATCTCGCCCAGCGACGCATTCTTGCCGCCGACCTGGTCGACGTCGCGCATCCTGAGGTGCTCGAAGGGAATTACCCGCGCCTGTTGGCTCATTCTCGCCTTGGCCCTGTTCAGAGTGCATGTTGTGCCGCGCCAAAGAATTGCGCAGGCAAGGCGATTCTAGCGCTTTAGGAAGAGCTCGCGGGCCATGCGGCGACGCAAAAAAACCCGCCTTGGCGGGTCTTGCGATGGTCCAAAGCGGAGCGCTGCGGCTCCGGGTTGGTGGTCAGAACGAATGCGTGCCGCCCGGACGCCTGTCCGCAGGCAATGGCAGGTCGATCGGGTCGGCTGCGCCCGATGGTTCGAGACCGGGGTGCGCAACCGGCGCATCCGTTTCCGGAACCCTGCCCTTGACGGCGCGGCGCAGTGTTCGATACAGGTCGGGATGCGCGGTCTTCAAATGGCTGATGATCTCGAAATCAACGCGCTTGACCTGCGAGAGATCAACCTGCTCGACATGCACCAGGCGCAGCAGCTCGCGCACGGGCTTGGGCATTTCGCGACCGCTTTCGTACCGGGAGCCGCCGCTCTGGGTGACGCCGATCTGCGTCCAGAACTGCTCCTGATTGAGCCCCAGCCGGCGTCTGATTTCGCGCGGATTGAGGACGCGGTCGAAGATTTTCATCATATCGGTTATGGCGCGCGACAGCCAAGTGCCGGGCTGCAACGCCCATCCTCCTATACCAATGGCATATTCTGGCCAGATTGACGCCCGCAACGCAAGAGCCATTCATCCGGCCGGCCCTGCCATCCCTCATATTTGTTGCGCATTCGGTCCCACTTTGCCAATGGCAGAGCGCCGGACTCGGACATTCACTCGGGCGTGCGCGATGCGAGATATTCCTCATAGCTGCCGGTGAAATGCACGGGCGTGCGCCGGCCCAATTCGATCACCTGGGTCGCGAGCGAAGAGACGAACTGGCGATCGTGCGACACGACGATTAGCGTGCCTTGATAGAGTTCGAGCGCGAGGTTCAGCGACTCGATCGACTCCATGTCCATGTGATTGGTGGGCTCGTCCATCACCAGCACGTTGGGACGGGCCAGCATCAGCTTGCCGTAAAGCATCCGGCCCTTTTCGCCGCCGGAGAGCACTCGTACCGGCTTCTTGCCGTCGTCCCCCGAAAACAGCAGCCGGCCCAGCGTCGCGCGCACGATCTGCTCGTCGTCGCCCTCCTGCGCCCACTGCCGCATCCAGTCGAAGACGGTCACGTCGGAATCGAATACCGCCGTCTGGTCCTGCATGAAGTAGCCGATATTGGCCCTCTCGGCCCATTTGATGCTGCCCGCGTCGGGCGGGAGCTCGCCGATCAGTGTGCGCAGCAGCGTCGTCTTGCCGGCCCCGTTCGGACCGACGATCGCGAGCCGCTCGCCGGCCTCGAGGATCAGGCTCACGTTGGCGAAGAGTTCGCGCGGCTGGCCGGACCAGCCCTTGGCGAGGTGCTGGATTTCGATCGCGTGGCGATGCAGCTTCTGCTTGGGGTCCACCTCGAAGCGCAGATACGGATTCTGCCGCGACGACGGCTTGACGTCCTCGATCCTGATCTTCTCGATCTGGCGCGCGCGCGAGGTCGCCTGTCGCGCCTTGGACTTGTTGGCGGAAAAGCGCCGCACGAATTCCTGCAGGTCGGCGATCTTCTCTTTCGCCTTCACATTCGCGGAAAGGAGCTGCGCCCGCGCCTGCGTCGACGCGATCATGTAGTCGTCGTAGTTGCCCGGGTAGACGCGCAGGCTGCCGTAGTCGAGATCGGCCATGTGCGTGCAGACGCTGTTCAGGAAGTGGCGGTCGTGCGAGATGATGACCATCGTGCTGGTGCGCTCGTTCAGCACGTCCTCGAGCCAGCGGATCGAGTTGATGTCGAGGTTGTTGGTCGGCTCGTCCAGCAGCAGGATGTCCGGATTGGCGAACAGCGCCTGCGCGAGCAGCACCCGCAATTTCCAGCCGGGCGCCACGGCGCTCATCGGACCGTCGTGCAGTTCCTGCGCGATGCCGATGCCCTGCAGCAATTCAGCGGCGCGCGCTTCCGCCGTGTACCCGTCCTGCTCGGCGAACGTCGATTCGAGCTCGGCGGCGTGGACGTAATCCTCTTCGGTCGCCTCGGGGTCGGCGTAGATCGCGTCCTTGTCCTGCTTGACTTGCCACATTTCACGGTGGCCCATCAGCACTACGTCGAGCACGCGCACGTCCTCGTAGGCGAACTGATCTTGCTCGAGCTTGCCCAGACGCTCGTGCGGATCGAGCGCGACGTTGCCGCCGGACGGCTCGAGATCGCCGCCGAGAATCCGGATCAGCGTCGACTTGCCGCAGCCGTTCGCGCCGATCAGCCCGTACCGGTTGCCATCGCCGAACTTGACGTTGATGTTCTCGAACAGGGGCTTCGCCCCGAACTGGATCGTGATGTTGGCAGCGGTGAGCACAGGGTCTCGCGTCGGCGGCAGCGCGCCGCCGGATGACGGCGCTGCATGCGGGGGAACCCGCCATTCTGCTAGAATCAACCCGTTATCTCAAGCATCACGCTAGGCCATGCCGCGAATGTCCGGCATGAAGTGCGCGACGATATCCGCCGATGCCCCGTTACGACCTCCACTGCCACTCGACCCATTCCGACGGCCTGCTGACGCCGGCCGCGGTGGTCGCGCGGGCTGCGGCGTGCGGCGTCGACGTGCTGGCGCTGACCGACCACGACGAATTGAGCGGCCTCGCGGAGGCGCGGGAGGCCGCCCTGGCGGCAGGGATCACGCTGATCTGCGGATCCGAGCTGTCGGTGACATGGGCGGGCATCACGATTCACGTCGTCGCGCTCGGCATCGATCCGGCGAACGCAACGCTGGCCGACAGCCTCGCGGCGATTCGCGTCGGGCGTTCGACCCGCGCCAGGCGCATCGCCGATGCGCTGGCCACCGCAGGTATAGAGGGCGCGTACGAAGGCGCGATGCGCTACGTGACCAGCGAGCGGCTCGTCTCGCGGACGCATTTCGCCCGCTATCTCGTCGAGTCCGGCCACGCGCGCGAAATGAAGGACGTCTTCGCCCGTTACCTGACGCCGGGCAGGCCCGGCCACGTGGAGCACGATTGGGCGAAACTGTCGGAGGCCGTCGGCTGGATCCACGCGGCCGGCGGGCAAGCGGTCGTGGCGCACCCCGGCCGCTACCAGGTGGATGCCGGCGGAATGCGCCGCTTGCTGACCGAGTTCCGCGACGCGGGCGGCGACGCGATCGAAGTGGTGTCGCCGTCGCACACGCGGGCGCAGTACGGGGAATTCGCGACGCACGCGCGCGTTCTCGGCTTGCGCGCGTCGTGTGGCTCCGATTGGCACGGTCCCGGCGAGAGTTGGATGGAGCTGGGCGCCCTGCCCGACCTGCCCGTGGGCGTGGTGCCGGTCTGGCGGAACTGGTAGCCCCGCCCGGCGCGGCAGACGGTGCACGCATGCCCAACCGGCGTACCGTCTTCTTCGTCTCCGACCGCACGGGCATCACCGCCGAGATGCTCGGCAACAGTCTGTTGTCCCAGTTCGATGACATCGAGTTCCAGCGGTTGACGATCCCCTTTGTCGATTCGCCCGAAAAGATCGCCGGGGTGATCGAGCAGATCAACGAGACGATGGTGCGCGAGGAACGCCCGCCGATCGTGTTCAGCTCGATCGTGGACGAAGCCATGAGCGACACGCTGCGCCGTCATACGAACGCGCTCACGCTCGACCTGTTCCAGACCTTCGTCGCGCCGATCGAGTCAGCGCTCGGCGCCAAGAGCTCGCACGCGGCCGGCCGCTCGCACGGGATCGCCAACAGCCACGAGTACTTCGCCCGCATGGACGCGATCAATTTCTCGCAGACACACGACGACGGCGCCGCGACCCGCGATCTGACGCGGGCGCAGGTCATCCTGGTCGGCGTTTCGCGCTGCGGCAAAACGCCAACGTCCCTCTATCTCGCGCTGCAATTCGGCATCCGGGCGGCCAATTTTCCCCTGACGCCCGACGATTTCGCCGACCGCGCCCTGCCGGCGTCGGTGCGGCCACACAAAGAGCGGCTGTTCGGGCTCACGATCAATCCCGATCGGCTGCACAAGATCCGCGAGGAGCGGCGCCCGGGCAGCAAGTATTCGGCGCTCGAGAACTGCCGCTACGAGGTGCGCGAATGCGAGCATCTGCTCGAGAGCGAGGGCATCCCCATGCTCGACACGACGGCAAAGTCGATCGAGGAGATTGCGACGACGATCAGCTATCGCGCCAAGCTGCGCCGGAACGTCTACTGATGCCGGTGACGGTGCGCGCCGGCAGCCGGCGGGATTGATCATTCGGGAGTGGTGGATGAGCACGGTCGTCCACGGCAAGCCGTAACCATGATCGTCGTCTTCGGCTCGATCAATCTCGACCTCGTCGCGCGCACCGAGCGCCTGCCGCATCCCGGCGAGACGATCGCCGGTCTTTCCTTTGCCATGTTCCCCGGCGGCAAGGGGGCCAATCAGGCACTCGCGGCGCGCCGTGCCGGTGCCGACGTCGCCATGGCCGGCGCCGTGGGCACCGATGGGTTCGCCGCTGCGGCCCTGGCGGGGCTGATCGCGGCGGGCGTCGACATCGCGTGGGTGCAACGGGACCTGGCGCCGACCGGGGTCGCGCTGATCCACGTGGAAGCGAGCGGGCAGAACGCCATCACGGTGGTTCCAGGCGCAAACGCCAAGGCGCTGGCGGTGAATGTTCCCGATGCGGCGCTCGGCCCGGGGACCACTGTGGCTCTGCAGCTCGAGGTCCCCATCGACGCCGTGCGCGATTTCGCGATCAGGGCACGGCGATGCGGCGCACGCGTGGTCCTCAATGCCGCACCCGCGCAGGCGCTGGCGCCGGCGCTGCTGGCAGCGGTCTCCGTGCTGATCGTCAACGCGATCGAGGCCACGGCGATCGCGACCGCGCTCGACCTGCCCCGCACGCCGGAAGCCTTTGCCGTCGCGATGCTTCGTCGCCACGGTTGTGCCGTGGTGGTGACGCTGGGGCGGCACGGCGTGGCCGCAGCGGTCGACGGGGCGCTGATCACCGCTCCTGCGCCCGCCATCGACGTCGTGGACACCACCGGGGCCGGCGATGCCTTCGTCGGCGCGCTCCTGGCCGCCCTCGATCGACACAGCGGGTGGCCGCAGGCCATCGCCGAGGGCGTCGCCGCGGGATCGCTCGCGTGTGCCGTCGCCGGCGCGCAGCCGGGACTGCCGATGGCGGCGGCGATCCAGCGCCTCGCCGGCATCGTGGAAACGACACTCACGTCGCGACGATTGGACTAACCAGCCGACGATGCCCGCTCAGGCAGGAGCGCCCTTCGCCGCATCACGCTGCCGCACGCATTCGAACAGGCAAACAGCGGCGGCAGCAGCGGCATTGAGCGATTCGACACCGCCGGGCATCGGGATCGACAGCTGCTGCGTTGCCTGCGCCACGAGTTCGGCCGAGAGGCCGGCCCCTTCGTTGCCGATGGCCAGTGCGACGCGACCGGCGAGCGGTGCGGCGAACACGGAGTTTCCGCCTGCCGCGACAGTGGCGACGACCTCCGCACCGCTCGCACGGTACTCCTGCGCCCACGCCGGGAGGTCGACGTCCTCGTGGATGTCCAGGCAGAAATGCGCGCCCTGCCCGGCGCGCAGGACCTTCGGCGACCACGCGAATGCGCAATGCTTCGACAGCAACACCTGCGCGACGCCCGCCGCGGCCGCCGAGCGCAGCATGGAGCCGACGTTACCCGGATCCTGCACGCCGTCCAGCAGCAGGCAGAAGTCGGCAAGCGCCGCGAGCGCCGGCCGCGGCGTCATGACGATGGCCAGCACGCCGACGCTGGCCGGCAGCGACGCGATTCCGGCGAAGAGCGCCTCGGACACCACCAGCGTACGCTCCGCGTGGCGCGCGGACAGGTTCCGCACGGAGGGGGTTGCCATTGCCGCGTCGGTGACGATCAGCGTTTCGGGCGCGCCGTGGCGTGCCGCACAGGCAGTGACGACATGCTCGCCTTCGAGCACGCATTTGCCCGATTTACGCCGCTCGCGCGCGGACGCCACTAGCGCCGCGGCTTCCCGCAGGCGCGGATTCTGACGGGAGGTGACGCGTTGCACGGCGATGGCGCGGAAGCCCGAAGCTGGCCGGAACGTCCGCTGCGCTCAGCGCTTGTCGGCGGGTTGCGCGGTCGGGCGGATGGGCCGGAGCGCAGATCCCTCCGCCGGGCGGATCGTGGCCGGGTCCTCCCGGCTCTGCTCCGCGACCTGCTGCAGCTGAAAGAAGACCTCGTCCTGCTTTACCATGCCGAGCTCCGAGCGGGCGCGCTCCTCGATCGCTTCGAAACCGGTCTTGAGGTCACGCACGTCGGCATCGAGCGCGTCGTTGCGCTGCTTGAGCCCGGTGTTCGCCTCCTTCTGCGCGGCGAGCCCGCGGTCGAACTCACGCACCTGCAGCCACCCCCCCTTGCCGAGCCACATCGGATACTGCAACGCGACGATGAGGGCGATGAAGGCGAGAGCGAGCCAGCGCAAGGTGACCTACTTCAGCTGGAAGAAGGCCGCACGGCCCGGAAAGCTCGCCGCTTCGCCGAGGTCTTCCTCGATACGCAGCAGCTGGTTGTATTTCGCGATCCGGTCCGAGCGCGACAGCGAGCCGGTCTTGATCTGGCCGGCGTTGGTGCCGACGGCGATGTCGGCGATCATGCTCTCCTCGGTTTCGCCCGAGCGATGCGAGATCACCGCCGTGTAGCCGGCGCGGTTGGCCATCGTGACCGCGGCGAACGTTTCCGACAACGTGCCGATCTGATTGATCTTGACCAGGATGGAATTGGCGATGCCCTTGGCAATGCCCTGCTTCAGGATCCGGGTATTGGTGACGAAGATGTCGTCGCCGACGATCTGCACCTTCTTTCCGAGCCGGTCGGTGAGCAGCTTCCAGCCGTCCCAGTCGTGCTCGGACATGCCGTCCTCGATGCTGATGATCGGATACTTGTCGCACCAGGTCGCGAGGTAGTCGACCATCTGCGAGCGGGTCAGCTTCGCCCCCTCCGACTCCAGGTTGTAGACGCCGTCCTGGTAATACTCGCTGGCGGCGCAATCGATGGCCAGCGCGATGTCGGTGCCAGGCACGTAGCCCGCCTTGTCGATGGCTTCCATCAACAGCTGCAGCGCCGCCTCGTTGCCGGGCAGGTTCGGCGCGAAACCGCCTTCGTCGCCGACGGTCGTCGGCATGCCGCGCCCGTCGATGATCTTCTTCAGCGTGTGGAACACCTCGGCGCCGTAACGCAGTGCTTCGCGGAACGACGGCGCGCCGAGCGGCACCAGCATGAATTCCTGGATGTCGACTTTGTTGTTCGCGTGCGCGCCGCCGTTGATGACGTTCATCTGCGGCACCGGCAGCTGCATTTCCCCCGCCCCGCCGAGGTAACGGTAGAGCGGCAGCGACGATTCGTCCGCCGCCGCCTTGGCGACGGCACAGGACACCGCCAGCATCGCATTCGCGCCCACGCGCGATTTGTTCTCGCTGCCGTCGAGGTCGATCATCGTCTTGTCGATGAACGCCTGCTCGCTGGCGTCGAGGCCGAGGATGGCCTCGCAGATCTCGGTATTGACGTTCTCGACGGCCCGCAGCACGCCCTTGCCGAAATAGCGCGCGGCATCGCCGTCGCGCAATTCGATGGCCTCTTTCGAGCCGGTGGAGGCGCCCGAGGGAACCGCGGCACGGCCCGAGACGCCGGACTCGAGGACGACGTCCGCCTCGATCGTTGGGTTGCCGCGGGAATCGAGTATCTCGCGGGCGATGACATCGACAATGGCGCTCATGTTTTTCCGGGGTCAGCAGTTGGGGTACGGTTGGAGAGCAAGGGTAATCGGGTCAGGCTGCTGCCGCTGCCATCAGCTCGTTCTCGGGGAATCCCGTGCGCTTTACGACCGCATCGAGCGCCACCAGCGTCTGGAGCAGCGCCTCCATCTGCGCCAGCGGCCACGCATTGGGTCCGTCGGACAGCGCCTGGTCGGGCTCCGGGTGCGTTTCGATGAACACGCCGGCCACCCCGGCCGCGACGGCCGCGCGCGCCAGCACCGGGACGAATTCGCGCTGGCCGCCGCTGGCCGTGCCGAGCCCGCCGGGAAGCTGCACCGAGTGCGTGGCGTCGAACACCACCGGACACCCCGTCGCGCGCATGAGCGCGAGGCCGCGCATGTCGGAGACCAGGTTGTGATAGCCGAACGACGCGCCACGTTCGCAGACCATGATGTTGTCGGCACCGCTCGCGGCCGTGGCCTTGCGCACGACCTGCAGCATATCCTCGGGTGCCAGGAATTGCCCTTTCTTGATGTTGACCGGCTTGCCGGCGCGGGCGACCGCCTGGATGAAATCGGTCTGCCGGCACAGGAAGGCCGGGGTCTGCAGCACGTCGACGACGCTCGCCACCTCCGTCACCTCGGCCTCGGTGTGGACGTCGGTCAGCACCGCGACACCGACCTGCCGCTTCACTTCCGCCAGAATGCGCAAGCCTTCGGCTCTCCCCGGCCCCCGATAAGCGGTGCCGGAGCTGCGGTTCGCCTTGTCGTACGACGATTTGAAGACGAACGGGATGCCGATGCGGGCACAGATTTCCTGCAGCCGGCCGGCCACGTCGACCTGGAACTGGCGGGACTCGACGACGCACGGCCCCGCGATCAGGAACAGCGGCCGGTCGAGTCCGACATCGAAGCCGCACAGTTTCATCGGCGGGCGTGGCGGTCGTGCACCTTCGTGGGCGCGGGCTTGCCCGCGCTCGACGGGCAGCGAACACCAGGCCGAAGGCCGCAGGACAGCCGAAGGCTGGTCCCGCGCAGCGGGATGCGGCGCAGCCGCACACAGTGAGCGTGGGGGCCGTCCATTTCAAATCGACGCCACCAGCTCGGCGACGGCGTCGCTTTCGCTACCGCTGGTGGCGTGGCGCTGGCGATCGAGCGCAGCGCGCACGAAGCCGATGAACAGCGGATGGCCGCGCCGCGGGTTGGACGTGAATTCGGGGTGAAACTGGCAACCGAAGAACCACGGGTGCTCCGGCAGCTCGATCATCTCGCACAGATCGCCCGCCGCCTCGCTCCTGGCCCGCGCGCCGACGACGAGACCGGCCGCTTCCAGGCGCGGCAGGTAGTGGTTGTTGACCTCGTAGCGATGGCGGTGCCGCTCGGCGACCGTGGTCGAGCCGTAGATCCGGTGCGCGAGGGAACCCGGCACGACTTCGCACGGCTGCCCCCCCAGTCGCATCGTGCCGCCGAGGTCCGAATTCGCCGCGCGCCGCTCGACGGAGCCGTCGCGGTTCTGCCACTCGGTGATCAGCGCGACCACCGGATGCTTCGTGTCGGGGTCGAATTCCGTGCTGTTGGCGCCCTCGAGCCCGGCCATGTGGCGCGCGTATTCGATCACGGCGAGCTGCATGCCGAGGCAGATCCCCAGGTACGGAACGCCATTCTCGCGCGCGTAGCGGATCGCGACGATCTTGCCCTCGACACCGCGCTTGCCGAATCCCCCGGGAACGAGGATCGCGTCCATTGCCGCAAGGCAGTTGGTCCCCTCGCGCTCGACCGCCTCGGAATCGACGTAGTGGATGTGCACCTTGCTGCGCGTATGAATGCCCGCGTGGATCAGGGCCTCCGACAGGGACTTGTACGACTCCGTGAGATCGACGTACTTGCCGACCATCGCGATGTGCACGGCGTGCTCCGGATGCTCGAGCGCGTCGACCAGCCGTTTCCAGATCGAGAGGTCCGCGGGCGGCGGGTCGATCTGCAGCTTCCTGCAGACGATGGCATCGAGCCCCTCGGCGTGCAGCGCGCCGGGAATCTTGTAGATCGAGTCGGTGTCGAGCGCGGGGATCACCGCTTCGGCGGGAACGTTGGTGAACAGCGAGATCTTGCGTCGGTCGCCTTCCTGCAGCGGCCGGTCGGCGCGGCAAAGCACGACGTCGGGCTGAATGCCGATCTCGCGCAGCTCCTTCACCGAGTGCTGGGTCGGCTTGGTCTTCATCTCGCCGGCGGCCGCCACGTACGGCACCAGCGTCAGGTGGATGTAGCAGACGTTGTCGCGTCCGAGCGTGATGCCCATCTGCCGGATCGCCTCGAGGAACGGCAGCGACTCGATGTCGCCGACCGTGCCGCCGACCTCGACGACGACGACCTCGGCCTCCGTGCCGTCGAGCTTGGCCGCTGCCATGATCCAGCTCTTGATCTCATCGGTGATGTGCGGGATCACCTGGACCGTGCCGCCGAGGTAGTCGCCGCGGCGCTCCTTGCGGATTACGCTCTCGTAGATCTGGCCGGTAGTGAAATTGTTGCGCCGGCCCATCTTCACGTCGGTGAAGCGCTCGTAATGGCCGAGATCGAGATCGGTCTCGGCGCCGTCTTCGGTGACGAACACCTCGCCGTGCTGGAACGGACTCATCGTTCCAGGATCGACGTTGATGTACGGGTCGAGCTTGAGATGGGTGACGCGGACGCCGCGGGAAGCGAGGATCGCGGCCAGTGACGCGGCGGCGATGCCCTTCCCGAGTGAGGAAACGACGCCGCCGGTGACGAAGACGAACTTGGGCATGGCCGACAAGTTCCGGAAATCCTTATTCTACAGGACGAGCGGAGCGCAAACAATCGCCGAGGCGCGCGCGGACCGCATCCCGCCCGAGCACCGCGAGCACCGCATCGATCGCGGGCGTCTCGCGTGTGCCGCAGACGAGCACACGCAACGCCATCATCACCTGTCCCGGCTTGAGGCCGTGCCGCGCCGCGGCGGCCTTCATCGCGGCACCGAGCGCCTCCCTCGTCCACGGCATCGCGGCAAACTCCGCGCAGAGACCTGCAAGCGCGGGGCGATTCGCCGGGTTTACATGCTCCGCCAGTCGCTCGGCCGACGCTCGCGGCACCGCGTAGAAGTAATGCGCGGCATCGGCCATCTCGGCCAAGGTCGCCACCCGGTCCCGTACCAGCACGCCCACGGCACCCGGCGCCGGTCCGGCCGTCGGGTCGAGACCTGCCCGAAGCAGGTACGGCACCAGCCGGCGTCCGAGCTCGTCCTGCGTCAGCAGTTTCATGTGCTCCTGGTTCAGCCACTTCAGCTTTTCGGCATTGAACCGGGACGGCGCGGGGTTGATCGCGTCGAGGTCGAACCATGACACGAATTGATCGCGTGCGAACACTTCGTCGTCGCCGTGCCCCCAGCCGAGCCGGGCGAGGAAATTGACCATGGCATCCGGCAGGTAGCCGAGCTCTTCGTACTGCATCACGCTGACGGCGCCGTGGCGCTTGGACAGCTTCTGGCCGTCCTCGCCCAGCACCGTCGGGACGTGCGCGTAGACCGGCGGCTGCGCGCCCAGCGCGCGGATGATGTTGATCTGCCGCGGCGTGTTGTTGACATGGTCGTCGCCGCGAACGACGTGCGTGATCCGCAGGTCGAGGTCGTCGACGACCACGCAGAAGTTGTAGGTCGGAGTGCCGTCCGAGCGCGCGATGACGAGATCGTCGAGCTCCGCATTCGCGATCTCGATGCGCCCCTTGACGCGGTCGTCCCAGACGACGCTGCCGGCGAGCGGATTCCGGAACCGGATCACCGGCGCGACTCCCGCCGGAGGCGACCTGCCGGCGGCGTTTTCAGGGCGCCAGCGGCCGTCGTAGCGCGGTTTTTCGCCGCGGGCCATCTGCGCCGCGCGCAGTTCGTCGAGCTCGGCCGGCGGCATGTAGCAGCGGTAGGCCAGCCCGCGCTCCTGCATCTCGCGCAAGACCGTGCGATAGCGATCCATCCGCTGCATCTGATAGTACGGGCCTTCGTCATAGTCGAGGCCGAGCCAGGCCATTGCATCGAGGATGGCCTGCACCGCCTCCGGCGTCGAGCGCTCGACGTCCGTGTCCTCGATGCGCAGGATGAACGTGCCGCCGTGCCGCCGCGCATACGCCCAGGCGAAGAGCGCGGTGCGCGCGCCGCCAAGGTGCAGAAAGCCGGTCGGGCTTGGCGCGAATCGGGTGCGGATTTCGGTCATCGGCTGCCGGCGCCCTCTCGCGGATTCCAGCGCAGGTCGAGCGTGGTCGGAGTCGCTGGATTCGGCGGCTCCTCGGTCAGCGCCATGGCGCCCGGCGTGTGCCCGTACGCCCAGAAACGCGCGAAACGGCGCGCCTCGGCTTCGTTGGCGTTGACTGGAAACGCATCGTAGTTGCGGCCCCCGGGATGGGAGACGTGATAGGTGCAGCCGCCGAGCGCCCTTCCCGCCCAGGCATCGACGAGATCGAACACGAGCGGCGCCTGGACGCCGATGGTCGGATGCAGTGCGGACGGCGGGCTCCACGCGCGAAAGCGCACGCCCGCCACGTATTCGCCGGGGATGCCCGTGGGCGTGAGCGGCAGCGCACGGCCGTTGCACGCCACGCGATGGCGCGCGCCGGTGATCCCGTTGACCTTGACCTGCAGACGTTCCACGGACGAATCGACGTACCGCGCCGTACCGGTCCCGCTCACCTCTTCGCCGAGCACGTGCCACGGCTCGATCGCCTGCCGCAGCTCGATGGTGACGCCGTCGTAGGTCACCGTGCCGAAGCGCGGAAAGCGGAACTCGACGAAGGGATCGAACCAGCTCTGCGCCATCGGGTAGCCATGCGCTGCCAGATCGGCGACGACGTCGCGGATGTCCGCGGCGACGAAATGCGGCAACAGCCAACGATCGTGCAGCGCGGTGCCCCAGCGGACGAGGCCGCCGCGATAGGGCTCCCGCCAGAAGCGGGCGACCAGCGCGCGCAGCAGCAGCGTCTGGACGAGACTCATCCGCGCGTGCGGCGGCATCTCGAACGCGCGGAATTCGAGCAGGCCGAGACGGCCGGTGGGCGAATCCGGCGAATACAGCTTGTCGATGGAGAACTCCGCGCGGTGCGTGTTGCCGGTGAGGTCGGTCAACAGGTGGCGCAGCAGCCGGTCGACCAGCCAGGGTGTCGGCGACTCGGCGCCCGACTTGTGCTTGCGGCCCATCTGCTGGAACGCGATCTCGAGCTCGTACAGGCGATCGTCACGGGCCTCGTCAACCCGCGGCGACTGGCTGGTGGGACCGATGAAGGTACCCGAGAACAGGAACGAAAGCGCCGGATGGTTCTGCCAGTAGGTGATCAGGCTCTGCAGCAGGTCCGGACGCCGCAGCAGGGGGCTGTCGGCGGGCGTCGCCCCACCCAGCGTCACGTGATTGCCGCCACCGGTGCCGGTATGCCGGCCGTCGAGCATGAACTTCTCGGTGGACAGCCGCGCCTGCCGCGCCTCTTCGTACAGCACCTCGGTCGTGGCGGCGAGCTCGTCCCACGACGACGCGGGATGGATGTTGACTTCGATGACGCCGGGATCCGGAGTCACGTTGAGCACGCGGATGCGTGGGTCGCGCGGTGGCGTGTAGCCCTCGATCACGACCGGCTGCCGGCATTGCTTTGCCGTCGCTTCGATCGCGCCGACCAGCGTGACGTAATCCTCGAGCCGCGTCAGCGGCGGCATGAAGACGTGGAGGTGGCCGCCGCGGACTTCGACGCACAAGGCTGTCTTGATCACATCCTTTGGCGCCACCACCGCCGGCTTTGCCGCCCGCTTCGCGCGGCGTTGCGCCGGCTGCCCGACAGCGGGCAGCTCGCCGCGCGGCGCGAACGGGTCGACCGCGGGATCCGTTTCGACGTCCGCAGGCAGGACGGCCGGCAGCGACGCCAGCGGGAGCCGCAGTCCGAGCGGCGAATCGCCCGGCAGCGCGTAGAGGCGTTCGCGTTTCACCGGCCACGCGCTGCTGCGCCAACGCGGTGCGTCGCCACCCGCGGCAGGAGCGGTTCGCAGTGGCAGAACGCATCCTGCCGGGCGATCGAGACCGGAGAGGAGCAGGCGCGCCAGGCGCGCGCGCTCGTCCGGCTGGGTGAGATCGGCCGCCAGCGGATCCGCGTTCGGCGGCAGTGCGGCTTCCGTTGCCAGGAGCTTCGGCAAATCCTCGAATGCCGTGATGACGTATGCGGCATCCAGGCCGAGCCGTTCCGCGAGTCCTGTCGCAAAGCGCTGCCCGGCGGGGAAATCGGCGTCGCCGGGCACTCGGGTATCGGCGAGCAGCGCCTCGTCGTGCCACAGCGGCTTGCCGTCGGCGCGCCACCAGATGCCGAGTGCCCAGCGGGGGAGCGGCTCACCCGGATACCACTTGCCCTGCCCCGAGTGCAGAAATCCGCCGCGGGCGAAGCGGGCGGCGAGCCGGCGCAGCAGCGTCTCGGCCAGCTCGCGCTTCTTCGGCGACAGCGCCGTGTGATTCCACTCCGGGCCGTCCATGTCGTCGGCGGACACGAACGTCGGTTCCCCGCCCTGCGTCAGGCGCACGTCATGGCGTTCGAGATCGCGGTCGACCTGCCGCCCGAGCTCCTGGATCGCCGCCCATTGCGCATCGGAATAGGGCTTGGTGACCCGCGGATCCTCGTGCACGCGCGTCAATTGCATCGCGAACGAGAACTCGACCTCGCAGACATCGGTGAAGCCGATCACCGGCGCAGCGTTGCCCGGGTCGGCGGTGCAGGCCAGCGGAATGTGTCCCTCGCCGGCGAGCAGGCCCGAGGTCGGGTCGAGACCGATCCAGCCGGCGCCGGGCAGGAAGACCTCGGCCCAGGCGTGGAGGTCCGTGAAATCGTGCTCGGGCCCCGCCGGACCGTGCAGCGGCTTCACATCCGCGACGAGCTGGATCAGGTACCCCGAAGCGAAGCGCGCAGCGAGGCCCAGATGGCGCAGGATCTGCACCAGGAGCCATCCGGTGTCGCGACAGGATCCGCACGCGCTTTCCAGCGTTTCGTCCGGCGGCTGCACGCCAGGCGCCATCCGGACGAGATAGCTGATCTCGCCCTGCAGCTGCTGGTTGAGCCGGACCAGCATGTCCACCGTCTTCTCACCGGGCCGGATCGTCGGCCGGAAGCGATCGAGCCACGCCGAGAGCAACGGGCCGGGCGGCGCCGTTTCCAGGAATGGAATCAACTCCTTCGCCAGCGCCGGCGCGTAGCGGAAAGGATAGAACTCGGCGTAGGGCTCGACGAAGAAATCGAACGGATTGATCACCGTCATGTCGGCCGTGACGTCGACGACGATCTCGAGCTGGTCGGCGGGCGCGGTGAACACGAGCCGCGCGACCCAGTTCCCGTAGGGATCCTGCTGCCAGTTCAGGAAATACTGGTCGGGCGCGACCTGCAGCGAATAGCCGAGGATGGGCGTCCGGCAGTGCGGGGCCGGGCGCAGCCGGATCTCGTGCGGCGCAAGGCCGACGTTCCGGTCGAAGCGATACGTCGTGCGGTGCTGGAGGGCGACCCGGATGGCCATCGGGGCCTACGCCCAATCGGGATCGGGCAGCTGGGCGAAGACCTGCCGCAGCCCCTCGCCCCACTGGCGGTGGACCATCTGATAGTAGGCGTCGTCCTCGTCGACCCGCCGCTGCATGTCGATCGCCAGCGCATCGGTCCGGTAGACGATGAGATCGATCGGCAGCCCGACGGAGATGTTCGAGCGCATCGTCGAATCGAACGACACTATCGTGCACTTGGTCGCGTCCACGAGCGACGAGCGCCGGCTGATCACGCGATCGATGATCGGCTTGCCGTACTTGGTCTCCCCGCTCTGGAAGTAGCAGGTGTCGGCAGTGGCCTCGATGAAATTGCCCTCGCTGTAGACGTTGAACAGGCGCGGCGGCTCGCCGCGAATCTGGCCGCCGACGAGGAAGCTGGCGCCCGAGTCGATGTTGCTCTGCGCCAGGTAAGGCCCGTCGCGGCACTTCGCCTCGCGGAGCGCATCGCCGATCAGTCGCGCGACGTCGAACATCGACTGCGCGTTCGAGAGATGGAGGGAATTGTCGCCGGCGCGGGCGCGCTGGTCGAGGACGTTCAGCGCGTTCTGCGTGATGGACAGGTTGCCCGAGGAAAGGGTGACGATCACGCGCTCGCCGTCGTTGACGACGACGCGCATCTTGGAGAAACGGGCGATCTGGTCGACGCCGGCATTGGTGCGCGAATCGGACGCAAAGATCATCCCCGCTTCGAGGGACATGGCAACGCAGTAGGTCATCGGATGGCCGGGAACGCGAAAGAAGCGATTTTACCCAATCGCCGCGCGGAGCGGCCAGTCTTGCGGCGGCCGCCCCGACGGATCATCCCGGAACGAGGAAATGCCGGCTGATTTCGTCGCCCAGCCCCGAAATCCGCTCCAGGAAATCCATCAGGTACTCGTGCAGGCCGAGCCGGATGATGTCGTCGGCCCGGCCGAAGTGCAGCTTGGCGTGCAGTTCTCCCGCCGCACGCTCGATCTCGTGTGTGTGCTCGTCGCAGAGCCGTTCGAGCGTCTCGTAGATGAAGTTCATGCAGGCGTGCAGCGAGCGCGGCATGTCCTCGCGCAGGATCAGCAGCTCCGCGACCCGCCGCGGCGTGATCACGTCGCTGTAGATCTTGCGGTAGGCCTCGAATCCGGACACCGAGCGCAGCAGCGCGCCCCACTGGTAATAGTCGACGGCGCCGCCGACATCGGCGGCGCTGGGCAGCAGCGTGTGGTACTTGACGTCGAGAATGCGCGCCGTGTTGTCCGCCCGTTCGAGGTGCGTGCCGAGGCGGATGAAGTGGTAGGCGTCGTCGCGCAGCAGCGTGCCGAAGGTCACGCCGCGGAACAGATGCGAGCGCATCTTCACCCAGTCGAGGAATTCGGACACGCCGCCGCTCTCGATGCGCGCGTAGTCGTAGCCACGCACCTCCAGCCACGCCGAATTCAGGTCCTCGTACATCTCCGACGTGATCGCCCCGCGGACCGACCGCGCCGACTCGCGCGCGGCGCGCAGGCAGCAGAAGATCGACGACGGATTGCCGGCGTCGAGCATCATGAAGCGCAGCACGTTCTCGGCGGAGAGCACCGGATGCTGGCGGTAATACTCGGTGGCGAGGCCCGAGGTGACGAGCGGCACGGCCCAGGGCTCGGCCCAGGCGAGCCCTGGCGAGACCACCTCGTAGGGCAACAGCGACATCCGGTAGGTCACATCGAGCATGCGCGCGGTGTTCTCGGCGCGCTCGATGTGGCGGGCCATCCAGAAGAGTTCGTTGGCGGTGCGGCAGAGCATGGTCAGTGCCCGCCCGGCCGCCCGAAGGGCACTGTGCGCCCCCGCGGGGGGCAGCGAACGCAGTGAGCGTGGGGGCTGTTCATCAGCCAACCGCGGCGAAATCGTAGATCTCGAAACCGGGACCCTGTTCGACGAGCTTGGTGAGCACCGCGAAGCCCGTTTCTCCCGCTCGCGTCAGCGCCACGCCCTGATCGACGCCAAAGGCGCCCATGGCCACGATGAGCTGGGGCAACATGTCATCGGAGCCGGAACTGTCGGCGGCTGGCGGTAGCACGACCACGGGCACGCGCTTGCCGTCCGGCGCGCTTTCGAGCGCCGCGGCTGCGGCCTCGGGATTGTCCGACAGGACTTCGCAGCCGAACTCGAGCCCGGTTCCGCGCATCGTATTGCGGAACCACCGAACAACAGCAACCTGCGGCCCGGCGCGGCCTTCGATGCGCAGCGCAAGCAATTCGCCGATGCGCAGCGAGGCCGGCTCGGTGCCCGTTTGCCGCAGCGCATATCCCGCCGGCGTGTGGTTGATGACCTGGCAGTGCACCAGCGCCGGCGCTTGCGGTGAAACGGCGACGCCACTGTGCCGGCCACGGCTGTACTGCCATACGCCCAGAAGCTCGGTGCACATCACTACGCGCGCCTGCGAAGGCAGCCGATTGAATTGCCGCGCGGGCGGTATGGCCCACTGCCGCAACAGCCGTTTGAGCAACGTGAGATAGCGCCGGCGCGAGGCCGAGTCGCGACCGACGCTCGCGGGAAAATCACCGCCTGCTTCGAGCTTGTGCACCTGCTCCTGGATCTGGAACGCGAGGTCGAAGGCGAGGACGTAGAACTTGCTGCCTTCGACGGCCCCCCCCTTGCTCGCGGAGAACGGCGGAAAGTCGTGCCCGACCGGGACGACCGCCACGGCCTTCGCCATCCGGTGCACGGGCGCCACATCGGTGAGAGTCACCCAATGCGAATGCTCCTGCACGTAACGGATCACCGTATCGAACTGGCCCTGCAGGAAGCCGTAGGGATTGGCGAGCGCGAGCAGCAGCGCCTGCACGTACTCGCGTTCGGGCGTCGCTGCCGGATCGTCGCCCGCGCCCGCACGTGCGTGCACGCCGCGCTCGTACGCAAACGCATAGATCCGGTGTGCGTCGAGCCAGGTTCGCGGCAGGACCGGAGCGTAGGCGACATAGCTGTTGACGAGGATGCGCCAGACGCACTGCATGCAGCGATGAACGAGCGCGGCCAGCGCCCGATTGCGGCCGAAGAGCACGCGCTTGTTCGCTTCGTGCTCGAGAACACGCTTGTAGGCAACGAAGAGCTCCTGCGCGAGAACGAGGGTTGCCCGGGCCGCGTCCAGAGCTTCCCCGCGCAGCGGATGCGCCGCGGAGGCGAAGTACAGCTCGAGCCGTGGCCAGAGAATCTCGGCGGTGCGCCAGTACTTCTCCGCCAGCTCGAGGCGCCGCGCGTCGCCGACGGCGACGGCATTGGTGGCGGCCAGTGCGTCGCCGATGACGTGAGCCGCCTCGATGGCATTGCGCGTCAGCGCCTGATCGAGCCAGGCGGCGACCTGTGCCGGTCGGGTCTCCGGCGGATTGGCCGGATGCAGGTCCACCGGGGAAAGGCTGAGCTTCAGGGCCATGGGCGAGGACGATTGTAAGCGATACCGGTTCGTTGTGCCCGCGGCAAGCCCAAGGGCGGCGGACTCTCATCCGTTCGCGGTGTGCTCCGCAACCGATGGCGGCTCCGCTGCGGCCCGCAGGAAGGCGGTGACGGGATCGATCTGTTCGGGGGACAGCAGCATCGGCGCATGACCCACGTCGGCGAATTCGATGATCGCCGGTTGCGGACCGCGCTTGCCCATTTCCGCGGCCGTGGCCGCCGAAAGCAGATCCGACTGCGCACCACGCAGGACGAGCGTGGGACAGCGGATGGCGTCCCAGACAGGCCACAGATCCGGTGGCGCGGCCGACGCACGGAACGGCACGGCGATACCCGGATCGTAGGCCAGCCTCCAGCGGCCGTCGGCACGCTGGCGGACGTTGCTGCGCGTGACGTGCTCCCACTGCGCGTCGGTGAGTTGGCCGAACGGCGCCGAAATCGACCGGACATACTGCTCGATCTCCGCGTACGTCGCAAAGGTCGGGTCAAGGCCGAAGTAGCCGCGGATGCGATCGAGCGCCGCCGGCTCGATGGCGGGTCCGACATCGTTCACGACCAGGCGCCGGATCGGACTCTTCGGCTGCGCCGCGACGACGATGCCAAGGAGCCCGCCCATCGACGTGCCGACCCAGTCCACCGTCTCGGCGCCGCTCCGCGCAATCAGCGCGACCAGCGCGGTCAGATAGGTTGTGAAGACGTAATCGTTCGGGTTGGCGAGCCACTCGCTTTCGCCGCGGCCTGGCATGTCGATCGCCAGTACTCGGTGCGTGGTCGCCAGCGCCTCGCCGAGGACGTCGAAATCGCGGCCGTTGCGCCCCACGCCATGAACGCACAGCGCGACGCGCAGATTGTCCGGGTCACCCCATTCGTAGTACACGACGCGATGAAAGCCGTGGGGCGACAGGCTCGCAAGCTGGTGGCGACGCGGTGCAGGGGCGGTGAGTGGCATCGTATGTCCGGCAGGAGGATTTATGGTTGGGGCCCCACGCTTGCGGCTACCGCCGCTGCGCTGCCCCCCGGGAGTTGTCCGAGCGCGGGCAAGCCCGCGCCTACGATGCAGCC
>CAYGYQ010000021.1:0-24097 GCA_964354035.1 uncultured Bordetella sp. | reverse complement strand
CCCGCCGCGGTGATCTTCGACATGGACGGACTGCTGCTCGACACCGAGCCACTCGCCGCGCGCGCGTGGAGCGCCGCCGCCGCGGCGCTGGGCGTCGATTTCGACATGACGCTGGCGCAGGCGATGGTCGGACGCAACTTCGCCGACTGCGCCGCCATGGTCCGCGCACGCTACAGCGCGGAGTATCCGGTGGCCGCGCTGCTCGCCCGCTGGCACGCGACCTACGACGGCATCGTCGAGCGCGAAGGCCTCACGCTCAAGCCGGGCATCGAGGAACTGCTGGCCTGGCTCGAGGGACATGCCGTGCCCCGTGCGGTGGCGACGTCGACCCGCCGCGAGCGGGCCTGCGCGAAGCTCTCCCGCACGTCACTCCTGCCGCGCTTCCATGAACTCGTCGGCGGTGACGAAGTCCCGCAGGGCAAACCGGCGCCGGACATCTATCTCGAAGCGGCGCGCCGGCTCGGCGCAATAGCCGGCACCTGCCTGGTGCTCGAGGACTCGGAGCCCGGCGTGCGCGCCGCCCTCGCCGCGGGGATGATGCCGATCATGGTGCCGGACTCGCACCCGCCGTCGGCGGACCTCGTCGCGATCGAGTTGCTCGTGCTGCCGACGCTCCACGAGGTCCTGCGGCATCTCGCGGCACTGCCGGAGTGACGGCGCGAAGCAAGGTGCGCAGCGCACGACCCGCATCGACTCCTCCGGCGCTCGCCGCGCGCTGCAATTGCGCGTGCGATAATCGCCCGAACGGATTGCACGCCCCATGATCGGTCGCCTCACCGGAATACTCGTCGAGAAGAACCCGCCGCAGCTCTTGCTCGACGTGCAGGGCGTCGCGTACGAGGTCGACGTGCCGATGAGCACGTTCTACAACCTGCCGGCGACCGGCGAGCGACTGGCGCTGTTCACGCATCTCGTCGTGCGCGAGGATGCGCATCTGCTCTTCGGCTTCGGCACCGAGCACGAGCGGCGCGCCTTCCGCCAGCTCGTCAAGATCAGCGGCGTCGGCGCGCGGACCGCGCTGTCGGTGCTCTCGGGTCTGTCCGTCGCCGAGCTCGCGCACGCCGTGACCATGCAGGATGCCGGCCGGCTCACCAAGATCCCCGGCATCGGCAAGAAAACCGCCGAGCGGCTGCTGCTCGAGCTCAAGGACAAGCTCGGCGCCGATGTCACCTCCGCCGTCGGGGTCCATCGCGCTCCGCCCGCATCGGCGGATATCCTCAACGCGCTCCTGGCCCTTGGCTACAGCGACAAGGAGGCGGTCGCGGCGGTCAAGCGCCTGCCCGAGGGCCTCGCCGTCGGCGACGGCATCCGCCAGGCACTCAAACTGCTCGCCAAGGTCTAGACCAAGCAATGGCGATCGAGGACGACCAGCTCAACCGCCTCGTCACGGCCAAGGTCGTCGGCGTGCAGGAGGAGGTCGTCGAGCGCGCCCTGCGTCCGCGGATGCTCGACGACTACGTCGGACAGGAGAAGATCCGCGGCCAGCTGTCGATCTTCATCGAGGCGGCGAGGAAGCGCCAGGAGTCGCTCGACCACGTGCTGCTGTTCGGGCCTCCGGGGCTCGGCAAGACCACGCTGTCGCACATCATCGCGCACGAGCTCGGCGTCAACCTGCGGCAGACGTCGGGCCCCGTGCTCGAGCGCGCCGGCGATCTCGCGGCGCTCCTCACCAACCTCGAGCCGCACGACGTGCTGTTCATCGACGAGATCCATCGCCTCTCCCCGGTGGTCGAGGAGATCCTGTATCCGGCGCTCGAGGATTTCCAGATCGACATCATGATCGGCGAGGGACCTGCCGCGCGCAGCGTCAAGCTCGACCTCCCGCCCTTCACGCTGGTGGGCGCGACGACGCGCGCCGGCATGCTGACGAATCCGCTGCGCGACCGCTTCGGCATCGTCGCCCGGCTGGAGTTCTACAGTCCGGCGGAATTGACCAGGATCGTCACGCGCTCGGCCGGGCTCCTCAAGATCGCGATCGACCCGCAGGGCGCGCTGGAGATCGCGCGCCGCTCGCGCGGCACGCCGCGGATCGTCAACCGGCTCCTGCGGCGCGTGCGCGATTTCGCCGAAGTGCGCGCCGACGGCTCGATCACCCGCACCGTCGCCGACGATGCCCTCGCCATGCTCGACGTGGATGCCGCCGGGCTCGATGTGATGGACCGCAAGCTGCTGCGCACCGTGCTCGACAAATTCGCCGGCGGGCCCGTGGGGGTGGATAACCTCGCCGCCGCCATCGGCGAGGAGCGCGACACGATCGAGGACGTGCTGGAGCCGTTCCTCATCCAGCAGGGCTTTCTGCAGCGCACCTCGCGCGGCAGGGTGGCCACGGCGCTGTCGTACCGGCACTTCGGACTCACGCCGCCGACACCTGGCGCCGCCGTGGACCTCTTCCCCGATGGGGGTACTGCTTGAAGGCCGCGGCACAAACGCGCGAGACCTTTCGCTTCCCGATCCGCGTTTACTACGAGGACACCGACGCCGCCGGCGTCGTCTACTACGCGAACTATCTCCGGTACATGGAGCGCACGCGCACCGAGTGGCTGGGGTCGCTGGGCTTCGACCTCGCGACCTTCGAGCGCGGCCATGGCATCGCGTTCGTCGTCCACCGCGTGGCAATCGAGTATCGGCTCCCGGCGCGACTGGGCGACCGACTCGACGCCACGCTGGCGCTGGTCGAACTCCGTCGCGTGCGCATGGTCGCATTGCAACAGGTGTGGCGCGATGCGGAAATGCTCACCGACGCGCTGGTCACGGTCGCCTGCATCGATCGCACGACGTTCCGGCCAGCGCGGATTCCGCCGATGCTGCACCGCCGACTGGAGGCTCTCGCTTGAACGTCACCACCGACCTTTCCTTCCTCACGCTCGTCACGCAGGCATCGCTCGTCGTCCAGGCGGTGCTGCTGCTGCTCGCCGCGCTGTCGCTGTGGTCGTGGTGGCAGATCTTTCTCAAGATGTTCCAGCTGAAGCGCACGACCCGGGACACCGACGCGTTCGAGAACGAATTCTGGAAGGGTGGCGATCTGAACGAGCTCTATCAGAGCTCCAGCAAGTCGCGCACAGGCAGCGGCCTCGAACACATCTTCACCGCCGGCTTCCGCGAATACGCCAAGCATCGGAAGCAGGGCAGCACCGCTGCCGCCACGATGGACAGCGCGCGCCGGGCGATGCGCGCGACCTTCCAGCGCGAGATCGACGCCCTGGACGCACATCTCGCCGGGCTTGCCACCGTCGGCTCGGTGTCCCCGTACATCGGCCTCTTCGGCACCGTATGGGGCATCATGAACGCCTTTCGCGGCCTCGCGAACGTGAGCCAGGCCACGCTCGCCCACGTCGCGCCGGGCATCGCCGAAGCGCTGATCGCAACGGCCATCGGCCTCTTCGCGGCCATTCCGGCCGTCGTCGCGTACAACCGCTACACGCACGACGTCGATCGCCTGGCGGTGCGTTACGAGACCTTCATCGAGGAGTTCTCGAACATCCTGCAGCGGCAATCCTGAGATGACGAGCCACCGCGCCCACTGACATGCGCCGCACTCGCAAGACCATCAACCAGATCAACGTCGTCCCGTACATCGACGTGATGCTGGTGCTGCTGGTGATCTTCATGGTCACGGCGCCGCTCATCAATCCGGGGTCGATCGACCTCCCGTCGGTGGGCAGCAAGCTGACCGTGCCGGCGGCGCCGATGGAAGTGAAGCTGCAGAAAGACGGCACGTTGACGCTTGCGGACAAGCAAGCCGCTGCGCCGGAGATCAAGGTATCGCTCGACGAACTCGTCGCCCGGATCAAGGAAAAGCAGGTCCGCCTTCCCGACCAGCCGGTCGTCATCGCCGCGAGCGGCGACGTGCGCTACGAGGAAGTCATCAAGGTGCTCGATCGGTTGCAGACGGGCGGCGTGCACAGGGTCGGACTGCTGGCGCGGCCGCGCGGGAACTGAGTCGACCCGTGGCAAGGGATCGCCCCCGGAGACCCGCGCGGATGTCGGGCCAGTGGCCGGCGCTGGCACTGGCGATAGCCGTCCACGTCGCCTTCATCGCCGTGCTCGTGTTCTCGTTGCGCTGGCAGAATCGCAAACCAGAGCCCGTCACGGTCGAGCTCTACGCGCCCCCGTCCAAGCTGGCGGTTGCCGAGCCGGTGACGGAGCCGGTCCCGCCGCCCCCGCCACCCCCGCCGAGGCCGGAGCCGGTGACCGAACCCAAACGGGTTCCGGAACCCAGGCCGGAACCGTCGCCGAAGAAGGTCGCGCCGAAGCCCGAGGCCAAGGTCGAAAAGCCCGATCCCCGCGCGGCCGAAATCGCGCAGAAGGCCCGGAAGGTCGAGGAGGAACGAAGCAAGCGCGAGCAGGCGGAGCGGGAGAAAAGCGCGCGCGAGAAGAAGGAATCCGAGCAACGGGAGGCCGAGAAGAAGAAGCGGGACGAGCAGCAGCGTCTGGCCGAAGCGCGCGAGCGGCAGACCCGCGAAGCGGAAGCATTGCGCGCGCAGGCCGAGCGGGAGCAGGCGGCGCGGGCACAACAGCTCAAGACAGACGCGGAGGCGGCAGCCCGGGCGCGCGCCGAGGCGGACTACGTCCGCCGCATCCAGAGCAAGGTCAAGGGCAACGTCGTCCTGCCGCCGGACATGGCCGGCAACCCTGAAGCCATCTTCGATGTGATCCAGCTGCCGACCGGCGAAATCATCGACGCCGTGCTGCGCAAGTCGAGCGGTTCGCGGGCCTACGATGACGCCGTGCAGCGCGCCATCGTGAAGTCGTCGCCGCTGCCGCGGCCGGATCGGCCCGAACTGTTCCAGCGCACGTTGACGCTCAAGTTCCGGCCACAGGACTAGCGCGGCGGCGGGTCCGCGGTGTGGCGTCAGATATCCGTGGGCTTCTTGTCGATGATCTGGAACGCCGCCCAGCTCCACTCGGCACGCTGTTCGACCAGGTGGCGAAGCGCAATCGTATACACGGAATGCCCCGTGGTAAGGATCAGGTTGCGCCCGTCCGCATACTCGGACGTGGGCACGATCAGTGTCTTGACCGTGAGCGGGCGCTCCGGCCGCGACGGCGCGGGCAAATAGAGCGCGTCGAAGCGTGTCCCCATCACCGAAATGTCGACGCCATTGACGACCATGCCGAGGTCATCCTGCGTCACGCGCTTGGCATGGACCGTGATCGGTACGATCTTGTCGGCGATGATCGACACACCGGCTTCGACTTCGTCGTTCGAAACCTTGTTGAGACGGCGCACGGCGCCAAGCACCCAGTCATTCGCATCCGACTGGCGCACCGCGACCAGCGCGCCCAGCACCAGGCTTTGACCGATACCTCCCGCTGCCGAGATGCGCAGACCGGCGATGCTGCGATCCTTGATCTGCCACGCCGGGTCGCTGACAGGCAGGATGGACGCCGACAGCGAGTCGTGCTCGTGGGGAACGTGGCGAAGCCGCGTGCGGTCGGCGACGGCAAACACCTCGATCTGCTCGTTGCCGGCATCAGGATCGTTCGCCGGCTCGACGACTGCCTTGGGCCTGAGCTCGACGCATATGCGCGTCAGTCCAACCCGCACCTTGGCCGCCACCGTGACCGGCGTTCGTGGGGCGCGCCGCAGATCGCCGTAGAGATTCGGCGCCACGACCGGACGCACTTTCTCCAGGACCCCGATGCGTTGCTGGCTGAGCGCGGCGGCTGTGCCGAGCTCCCCGATATTCGCCTGGCGCAACGCGTGAATCGACCGCTCCAGCTGGTCCGCGAGCGGCGTCGTGTCGAGGAAATGCATCGTCGGTCCGGCTTCACCGCCCGTCCGCCGCGCAAGGCCGCGCTTGCTGGCGAGATCGACGCAAAAGCCTTCCGTTGACCGGGGAATGGCCTCGAACTCGAGCTTGCGGCCCCAGGCGCGCATCTGGGCGCTGGCCCAATCGGTCTCGACCGGAGAAAGGCTGCCCATGTTGAGCTGCTGGATCAGCAGCGCGTAGATGTACTCCTGCTCGGGGCTCCATTGCATCGCCCCGGGTCCGGCGCTCGCAAGCGCGACCGGGACGCGGGCGATTCCAAGCTCGAGCGCGCGGGCGTACAGCTGGTGCAGATTCGACCATTTGGCCGGAATCCAGCGCTCGTGCCGAAAGACGCGCAGCTTGGCGTCGGTGCCGTGGTAGTGCAGCAGCCGCGCGAACAGCTGTGGAATGACCGCTTTCCAACGCGGGTTCGTGCCTTCGGACAGTGCCCGCTCGAGGGCCGCCTGATAGGCGTAGACGAAACCCTGGCTCAACTCCTGCGCCGCCTGCCAGGCGCGATCGGCCGCTCGCGCCGCGCGGTCGATGTTCTCGACGTACTGCTTCACGAGCTGGCGGCGGTCGGCCCCCAGGGCGGTGTCCAGGAACTGAATGGCCGTGATGCGGTTGAGGTCCACCGGCCGGCTCGACTGGCGCATCCCGTCGAAAACGCGCATCACGTTGTGCTGCCGGGCGATGACGTCCTGCGTAGGCAAGTGACGTAGCCAGGAGGACACCGTCCGCGCGGAGATCAGCGGGTCCGCGTCGTCCTTCGTCTGGGGCGTCAGGAAACCAAACATGTTCCGGGTCCAGCCCGTTCAGTGGCTCCGGCGACGGAATGGTCCGGCGCCGGCGACGTGGTATTCCGAAGACCGCAAGCCATGCGTCGCCGCGCAACGCCCAGACAACACGACATCCTCGGCAAATTCCAAATTCATTTATAGCCCAGTTCCCGATGCGGAGCAAAAAAACCGCGACCTGCGCTACAATTCGACCCCGCAGCTGTTGCGCGCCAGGGTTCCGCCCTGCCTGCGCGGGGCACCAAGGGCTCCACTTCCGTCCGGCCCGGACTTCTCAGCAAGGCGCCACCATGTCGTTGCATTTTTATCCGGGGATCGCGTCGATCCGATATCCATACGGTCGGCGCCGCGCCCTGCTCGGCACCGCGCTTGCCGTTGCGATTGGCGTGGCGCAGGCGCAAAGCCCATCCACTCCTCCCGCCAGCGTCTCACCCCCTACGTCCACTACAACCAACAGCAAATTTGGTGCCAAAGTGAGCGAACTCCAGACGATCGAACTGAAAGAGGGCACAGGTGCCGAGGCCGTCAGCGGCAAGGCCGTCATTGTGCACTACACCGGATGGCTGTATGACCCCGCGGCGGCCGATGGCCACGGCGCGAAATTCGACAGCTCACTCGACCGAAAGGTCCCGTTCGGTTTCTTCCTCGGCTCCGGAAAGGTCATCAAGGGCTGGGACGAAGGGATCGTCGGCATGAAGGTCGGCGGCAAGCGAACGCTCGTGATCCCGCCCCACAAGGCCTACGGTGAACGCGGCGCCGGAGGCGTGATCCCGCCGAACGCAACGTTGCTGTTCGACGTCGAACTGATCGAAGTCAAGGGCTGATGTTGGGCCCCCACGCTCACGTTGTTCGCTGCCCCCCGCGGGGGCAGTCAGCGCCCTTCGGGCGGCCGGGCGGGCGCTGAGCCGGCCCGATTCGCAAGCCGTTCCGGCCTCTTCCCTTGCGCGGCCGCGGCGAGGTGGCGCTGGTGCGCCTCGCTCGGCCGCCGGACTGCGGGCCACAACGTCACCAATAGGTCTCGATCGTGACGTGCCCCGGCTCCCGCCGGCGGTGGCGCCGCATTCCGCGCGCTTCGAGGGTCTTCTGCGTATCGTCGACCATGGCCGGGTTGCCGCACAGCATCACCTGCGAGTTCGCCGCCGCCAGCGCGAGCCCCGCCCGGGATTCGAGGCTGCCGTCGCGGATGGCATCGGGGATGCGTCCCGCCAGCGCGCCGGCGTGCGGTTCGCGGCTCACCATCGGGACATAGCTGAACGCGCTGGAATGATCGGCGCCGATGCCCGCGATGACATCACGATAGGTGAGCTCGTTCCCCCGTCGCACGGCGTGCACGAGCACGACCCGGCGGAACCGCGCCCAGGGCTCCGGCGTGCGCAGGATCGACAGGAAGGGGCCGAGACCGGTTCCGGTCGACAGGCACCAAAGTGCCTCGGCATCGGGCAGTTCCCCCACCGAAAAGAAGCCGTTCGCAGTTCGCAGCAGCCAGACCGGATCGCCTGGGGACAGCGCCGCGAGCCGGGGCGTCAGCGGTCCGTCGGGTACCGTGACGAAATAGAATTCGTGCGGTGCGGTGCCGGGGGCATTCACAAACGAGTAAGGTCGACCGAGCATCTCCTCCTTGGATCCCGGCGGCGCCGGCAACGCGAGGCGCCCGAACTGGCCGGCGATGAACGTCACTTCGGGCGCTGCGACCTGCAGCGAGTGCAGGCTGTCGGTCCAGCGTGCATGTCCGACGACGCTTCCCGGTACCCATTTGCTCATGCCGGCCTTCCAAGGCGGGTAAAATTGCGATTATGCCCGCCCGCCGATCTCCTCCCCCGGCGATGATCACGCGCCGCGGCCTGCGGGTATACCTGCGGACGCCGCTGGCCTCGGATGCGGTCGAGTTCCTGGCCGCCGCAAAGGCAAGCCGCGGGCTGCATGGAGCATGGGTGCAGGCGCCGGCGACCCGCGCGCGCTACCTCGCGTTCGTGCACCGTTTCGATGGCCTCGCAGGGGACGATCCGCTTGCCGTGACGCACGCGGGTTTTCTCGTGTGCCGGTGTGAAGATGACGCCATCGTCGGTGCGTTCAACATCGGCGAAATCGTCCGCGGCCTTTTCCAGAGCGCCTACCTCGGCTATTACGCCTTCGCCCCCCATGCCGGAGCTGGCTACATGTCCGAAGGCCTGGAGCTCGTGCTGCACGTCGCATTTCGCGTGCTGAAGCTCCACCGCGTCGAGGCGAACGTGCAACCGACGAACCGGCGCTCGCTCACGCTCGTGCGGCGTGCCGGTTTCGTGCGCGAAGGGTACTCGCGACGCTATGTCCGGGTCGCGGGCCAGTGGCGCGACCACGTGCGGATGGCGCTCCTGGTAGAGGAATGGCGAGCGCGGCGGAAAATGAAACGCGGATGAGATGGCGCGGCCTGCCCGGCATCGCGGCGCTCGCGTGTTGCGCCTGCACCGCGCCGGGCATCACGGCCGACGCTCCGAAGACCGTGCGCGCGCATCCGCTGCCGTCCTACCAGGTCCACGAGGAATGCGTAGCACTCGCGCCGGGCGACCGCATCGAATACGCGTTCGAGAGCGACGAACCGGTCGCTTTCAACCTCCATTATCGAGAAGGCAGCGCCGTCGTGATGCCGGTGGTGCGCGACGGCTCGCTTGCCGATGCCGGGGTCTATGTGGCGCGGATTGCGCACGATTACTGTTTGACGTGGGAAGCCGGCCCGGTCGGAGCAATGATCGACTACCGCATCCAGGTCAAGCCGGGCGCTTCCTGAATGACCCATGGCACGACGCCCGCGCAGCGCGCAAACCAAATCTAGAGCTCGGTGTGAGTGTAGGTCCGCCCGCTCTCGATGGGGCCCAGCACCAGCCGGTCGACGATCCTCACTGCGACGTCCGCCGGATCCTTCAGCAGACCGTTCTCCTTGAACCCGCGAAACAGCCCGGCGCTCGGAAACTCGACCGGATCCCGGCTGCGCATGTGCGCCTGCATTCCCGTTTCGAAAATTCCCGGCCGCACCGAGATGCAGCGCAGCCGCGAAGCAGAGTGTTCGACTGCGATCGACCGGGTCAGCATTTCCAGCGCCGCCTTCGACATGCCGTAGACAGCGGTGCCGGCAAGCGCCGTCTGCGCCGCGCCCGACGAGATGTTGATGATCCTGCGCTCGACCGTGTCGTCGGGGAAGCTCCGGCAGAAGAGGTCCGCCATCACTACCGGCGCCGCCGCGTTGATCGCGAGCGCCGACGCGATCGCGGCCGAGTCGAGGTGCCCGACCAGGCCGGTCGGCGTGGCGACGGCCGCGTTGTTGATGAGCGTCACCGTCGCGGGCTTGCCTGCAGCAAGACGGCGCAGCGGCGGAGTGAGCGCAGCCGCGAGCAACGCCGGCTGCGCCAGATCGCATTCGGCGTGATAGTAGAGCCGGCCCTTGAGTCTCGGGCTCGCCATTCGGCCGACGCCCAGCACCGCGAATCCCCGCGCCAGCATCGCGACGGCCAGTGCTTCCCCCAGACCCCGCGAGACGCCGGTGACGATCGCTGCCTGCATGTCTTTCCTCCCGGAGCCTCGATGCGGAGCTGCGCCTGATCGCGCAACCTGCCCCTGACACCGCTGCTGTCAGCGTAGCATGCGCGGCCGGAAGACGGCAGTGTCATTGAAGTGCCGGGCACCGCTGGCCTCCGTGTCCCAACCGGGCAGCACCACGGGCCCGCGTCAACGGGATCCGGTCATGAGCACGAGCGCGACGACGATCAGGATCACGAGCACGAGGAGCGCGACCTTCCACGGGCTCTTCGGATACTCGCCGCGGATCGTGCCGGTGACGCCATTCATCGCGCACTGGAAACCGCGGGCGCCGTAGGTGTAGGAAAGGAGCCACACGGGCGCGAGAATGTGCTTGAACGTCTGTGCCGAATAGTCGGCGGAGACAGCGAGGTTGCGGAACGTGTTGCCGTGGATCTGCTGCGCGCACAGGGTCTGCAATTTCGTATCCATCGCCGCGCGGGCGCGTTGCGCCGCCGCGGCGAGGTCGATCTGGTAGCGCTCGACGACCCAGCCCGCGACGAAACTGGCGTCGTACGGCTTGAGATCCCGCGTCGGGAACGGCTCGATCCCGCGCAGAAGCTGCGGGTGGATGCCGACCGATGCGCAGACCAGGTCGTCGTCGAAGGCGTGCTGGACCCGGCCGGCCGCGGGCTCCCAGCGAATGTGCTGCACCTGACGGGTCTGGGTGCGTCCGTTCTGTTCGTAGGTCTCGGTCGTGTAGTAGTAGTGGCCGGCCTCGGCCGTCCACTGCGCGTCCACGCGCGCGTCGAATGTCCAGTACGGCAGGTAGACGCCGCGCACCGTGTCGGTCAACGCCTTCTTCGCCAGCGCGGACGGCGCGAGCCACAGCCGTCCGTACCAGGCGCGGATGCGATCGCGCGCCTCGGACTCGCGGACCCGGAACGGCAGCACGCTCTCCGGACGCAGCGCCGGCCTTGAATCCGCATAGGGCACCAGCTGCGCCGACCCGCAGAATTCGCAGTTCTGCGCCTGGCGCGCAGGGTCGAGCACGGAGATCGCATTGCAGCTCTGGCACTTCACCTCGCGCTTGTCCGCTCGCCAGCCGAGCGCGTCGGCGCCGGCATCGCGCAGCGCGCCGATGAGGTCGTGCTCGACAATCGCCTCTGCCGCGTCCGGTTTCGTCGCGGACTCGGTCCCGCAGAATGGGCAGACGAGCCGCTGCCGCGCGGGATTCCAGACCGCCTCACCCCCGCACGCGGGGCAGGCGAACTTCGTCAGCGCGACAGTCTCGGCCAAGGCGGGACCCGGCTTCCCGTCGTTGGTCGCCTTGATGGCACGCTGCGCGACCGCTCGACGCCACTCACACGCTCATGCCTTCAGGAACGCGTCGACCGCCGCGCGCGTGATCCGCCACTGGGCGCCGATCTTCTTGCCCTTGAGGTCACCGGAATCGAGGCTCGCGAGGACGTCCGCTTCGCCGACACCGAGCATCTGCGCGACCTGCGCCGGCGTGTAGAGGTCGGGCACGCCTGCCGCAGGCGCCACGGGCGCGGCCACGCCCGGCGTCGCTTGCGCCATCAAGCCGCCGGTCTGTTGCATCATCTGCTGCGCCATCGCCATGCCGACCGCCATTTCCGCGGCCATGCCCCCAGGGCCGCCGCCGCCTTTCTCCAGCCCCTGTGCCATCTGGAACTTGACGTAGTCGTTGAGATTCCCGACGGCCGCCATGCTCGACCGCTTGTCGATTGCCTGCTCGACCTCCGGGGGCACCGACACGTTCTCGACGATGAACGTCGTCATCTCGAGGCCGTACTTCGCGCCAATGACCGGATTGATGAGCGGCAACAGCGCTGCGCCCAGCTCGCCATACCGCGACGCCACATCCAGCGCCGGGATCTTCGCGCCGGCCAGCGCATCGGAAAACACGCTGACGATGCGCGAGCGCATCGCATCGGCGAACTCGTCAAGGCGGAAATGATCGTCGGTGCCGGCGACCTCCTTGAGAAACCGCTGCGGATCGACGATGCGAAAATCGTAGGTGCCATAAGCCCGGAGGCGCACGATGCCGAAGTCCGCGTCGCGCATCATCACCGGATTCGCCGTGCCCCACTTGTTGCCGGCGAACAGCCGCGTGACCACGAAATAGACGTCCGCCTTGAACGGGCTCTCGAGCGCGTACTTCCAGCTCTTGAGATTGGTGAGGATCGGTATGTTGTCCGTCGTGAGCGTGTGCTTGCCCGGACCGAACGTGTCGCCGAACTCGCCCAGGTAGACGAATTGCGCGACCTGCGACTCGCGGACCACGAGCTGCGCGCCGTTCTTGATCTCCTTGTCCTCGTCGGGAAACCGGTACGACAGCGTGTCGCGCGAGTCGTCGGTCCACTCGATGATGTCGATGAACTGCTTTTTCAGGAAGTCGATGATCGCCATCGCGAACGGCTCCTTCAGGTGGTCAGCGCCGAGGCGCGGGTGGCGTCACTTCTTCACCGCGGCGAGTCGCGCGGCCTCGGCTTCGCCCTGCTTGATCTCGGCCTCGATCCGCTGCGCGGGCAGCGCGCCGGGAACGACGCTCCCGTCGGCGAACACCAGCGTCGGCGTCGCGGTGACCCGCATCTTCTGCCCGAGTTGGGCGATGGCGGCCACGGGATTATCGCAATCCCCGTTGTTCTTCGGCAAAGCGCCCGACTCGAAGAAAGCATCCCAGGCCTTTACCCTGTCCGGCGCGCACCAGATGAGCCTGGACTTCCTCGCGGCATCCGGATGCAGTTGGTCGATCGGGAAGAGGAAGGTGTAGATCGTCACGTTGTCGATGCCCTTGAGCTCGTTCTCGAGCCGCGCGCAGTACGGGCAGTCGGCGTCGGAAAAGACCGCGAGCCGGCGCGCGCCGTTGCCCCTGACCTTCTTGATCGCGAGATCGAGCGGCAGGCTGTCGAACGCGACGCGAGTCATCTCCTTCAGCTTCGCCTCGGTCAGGTTTTTCCGGGTCGCAGCTTCGTAGACGCTGCCGACGAGCACGTACGAGACCTTCGCATCGGTGTAGACGAGCTGTTCGTCGAACAGCACTTCGTAGAGCCCGAAATACGGGCTCTTGGTCACGCTGCCGACCGTGACGCCCTGAAATTTCTGCTCGAGCAGCTTCTTCACCTGCGCGGCCTCGCCCGAGCTGGGCGCCGCCTTGGCCGGCGTCTGCGCCAGTGCGGGGGCGACGAGCAGCACCCCTGCGGTCAGGATGAGTGCGCGCGCCAACCGGCGGATCGGGTTCGTGGTGATGGATGACATCGGGACTCCGGTGAGTGAAAGGGGCTAGCGCAAGGCCGACTGCGCGAGCAGCCGCTTGGCGTGGGGAAGTGCGTCGAGGGCAGTCATGCCGAGATTGCGCGCGGTGCGCATCCACGGCGAGGTCAGCCCGAACAGGCGGGCGAGCGCATCCGTGACGGTCTGCATCGCGAGTACCGGTTCGGCGCGTCGGCGCGCATACCGTTCCAGCAGCAGCGGCAGGCCCGGATCGGCCAGGGGCCCGCGCGCGGCCAGGACGGCGGATAGCACGTCGGCATCGCCGAAACCCAGGTTGACGCCCTGGCCGGCAAGCGGATGGACGCCATGCGCCGCGTCGCCGACCAGCGCCAGGCGGTGGGCGACAACGGTTGGCAGTTTCTGCCCCTGCAGCGGGAACCCGGCACTCGGCGTGATCGATTCGAACGCGCCGAGCACGTGCCGGCCGCACGCGGCGACCCGCGCCGCCAGCGCCGGCGCCGGAGTTTCGAGCAATTCGCGCGCGAGGGCGTCGGGCGCCGACCAGACGATCGAGACCCTGCGCCCCGGCAGGGGCAGCCAGGCCAGGATCCCGCCGTCTGCGTGAAACCACTGCCAGGCGCGACCGCGATGCGCGCGCTCGCAATTGAAATTGGCGACGACCGCGGTCTGGCCGTAGGGCTTGGTCGCCGCCGCGATGCCGGCCGCTTCGCGCACCCTCGAGCGCAGACCATCCGCACCAACGACGAGGCGAGCCGACAGCGAGCTGCCGTCAGCGCAACGCAGCCGTCCCCGGTCCGGGTCGAAGGTCAGCGACTCGAACGCGCAGGGCGCGTGGACGGCGACCCCCGCCGAGCGCACGAGGGGAACCAGCGCAGCGCGCAGCGCGCGCTCCTCGACGATCCAGGCCAGCGCGCGTTCGCCCAGGTCGTCAGCGGAGAAGTTGAGGAGGGCGCCGGCATCGCCCTCGATGCGCATCGACTCGACGGGCGCGATGCGATCGGTGGAAACATGCTGCCATCCGCCCATGGCGCGCAGGAACGCGGCGCTGCCGGGGCTGATCGCGTAGACGCGCACGTCCCAGCCCTCGCCGGCCGGGGGAGGTTCCGGCGTCGCCACGCTGGCGCGATCGACGAGCGCAACGGAAAGGCCGGCCCTGGCGAGCGTGGGCGCGAGCGCGAGCCCGACCAGTCCGGCGCCGACAACAATGATGTCGTAATCCGCCGACGGTCCGCTCAAGCTTCGCGCTCCAGGGTCTCGATCACGTGGTGCTGGTTCGTATAGATGCAAAGGTCACCGGCGATGGTCAGACTCTGTTTGACGATTTCTGCCGCCGAAAGTGCCGTGTGCTCGAGCAGCGCCCGCGCCGCGGCCTGCGCATAGGGCCCGCCCGATCCGATGGCGACGATGCCGAACTCGGGCTCGAGCACGTCGCCGGTGCCGGTGATGATGAACGACGCGCTCCGGTCAGCCACCGCGAGCATCGCCTCGAGCCGGCGCAGGATCCGGTCCGAGCGCCAGTCCTTCGCGAGCTCGACCGCCGCGCGCGCGAGCTGGCCCTGGTGCTTGTCGAGCTTCGCCTCGAAGCGCTCGAACAGCGTGAAAGCGTCGGCCGTTGCGCCGGCGAAGCCGGCGAGCACGCGGTCGTTGTACAGGCGGCGCACCTTGCGCGCCGTCGCCTTGATCACCACGCTGCCGAGCGTCACCTGGCCGTCGCCGCCGAGGGCGACGGCGCCTTCGCGCCGGACCGAGAGAATCGTGGTGCCGTGGAATGTGTCCATGTCCGGAGAGCCCCGTGCCGAGGCGGGCCGAGCGCGCCCGCTCGTGGCGGCTATTGTGGCTTCTTGACGAAGTGGCGCGGAGAAACGCCGATCAGCAGCATCAGCGCCCGGATGATCGGCGACGCGCCAACGATCTGGACCGCCTTGCGCTGCGCCTCGATCCGGTTGATGTGGTTGAGCAGCGCGCCGGCGCAGACGAAATCGATCCGCTCCACCTCGCTCATGTCGACCGAGATCAACTGCTGCGTCTGCATGGCATTGGCGAGCGGGCCGAACTGGGGCGCCAGCGAACCGGTCATCACACCTGACCACTTCAGCACTTCCGGCTCGGACGCATCGACCGCGCGCGCCGCCGGCGCCACGGCCTTCCCCTTCGGCGCGTCCGCGGACGCCGGCGGCGGCTCCCATGACGGCGGCGAAAGCTCGAAGGCCACCGCAAACTCGATCGCGCGATCCTCGAACGCCGCGCGGTCGCCTGCCCACTGCAGGATCTCGAGGGCCAGCAGCCACGCGCCCTCGCCCGCGGCACGACCGTTCTTCATCGCCGCGGTGAGCGCAGCGCCGAGTTTGGTTCCCGCCTGCAACTGCAGTCCCAGCCCCGCCCGCCGGGCGTCGGCCAATGCATTGGCGAGCAGGCGCGCGCCGACGTCGTCGCAATCGGTCACCGACGCGAGATCGAGCCGCGCCCCATGCGCTTGCCGTGAAATCGCGCGCCGGATGCCCTCGATCTGCGTTGCCGAGGCCGCGGTCAGCCGTCCGGTCACCGCGACCGTGCCGCCGAACACGCGCCGCGCGGGGCTCGACTTTTCGCCCGCCTCCCATGCCGGCGCCGAGCGCTCGAACTGCACCACGTATTGCAGCGCGAGCCGGTCGAACGCCGCCTTGTCGCCCAGGCGCTGCAACAGGTCGAACAGCGCGAGCCAGGCAAGCACCGAAAGCTTGGTGTCGATGTCGTTTTCGATGCCTTCCTCGAGTTGCCGGCGGGCATCGGCGGTCTGGCCCCCGGCATGACGAAGCGCGGCATTCTCGAGCACGGCACACAACCCGGGATTGGCCTGCGCGACCTCGAACGACGACTGCGCCGGCGTCCACTGCACCAGGCTCGCCCCCGTTATCGTGAGATCGCCGCCGGCGGGTTCCGCGTGCCGCCGGCCACCCGCGTGGGCTGCCTGCGCCGCGAGTTCGCGCGCCGACGCGGCACGACCGTCCGCCGTCTCCGGTCCGGCCTGAGGCCTGGCGTCGGCTTTCGCCGGTTCCGGCTTCTTCCTTGCCGGTGGTTTCGAAAAGAAGGCCATTCAAGTTTCGGATATGGGATTCGCGGCCGGCGCATCGACTGCCTTGCGGAAATGGACCGCGGGCAATCGCCAGTTCCGGTGGCGAGCAGCGAATTATGTTCTCGTCATAGCCTTCCCACAAGCGGGCAGCGTCGTCTCGTCAGCGTCGCGCCACCCCGGTCTGCGCACAGCATATCGCCCCCAGCTTGCCGCCGTGTGCCGCCAACTCGGATGGCTCAATCGTACCGCAGTTGCTAGAATGATTCGCGGCATCATTTCAATACGGCAAAACGAGGAGGGTGACGATGAAAAACCCGCTTGATTCCATCTGGGGCACGATCATCTCCGGCCTGGTCCTGACGGTGGTCCTGTATGCCGCCGTCAAGAATTTCCTGATGTGACGGAGGCGGCGGACATGGAATACGTACCTGTGCTCGCAAGGTGGCTTCACTTTCTGGCCGGCATCATGTGGATCGGCCTCCTCTACTACTTCAACTTCGTGCAGGTCCCGGCGCTCAAGGCGGCGGGCGCGGACGGCACGGCGGCGGGCATCACCAAGCACGTCGCGCCGCGGGCGCTGCTCTATTTCCGCTGGTCGGCGGTTGTGACCTGGCTCGCCGGGGCCGCGCTGCTTGGCGCCAACTTCGGCAGCGCCTTCACGCTGGCGAAGGGCTTTGCTGCGATCGGCATCGGCTCCTGGCTCGGCACGATCATGCTGTTCAACGTATGGGTACTGATCTGGCCCAACCAGCAGAAGATCCTCGGCTTGAAGCCCGCGACCGACGACGAGAAGACCAAGGCACGGCGGGTTGCGCTGCTCGCGTCGCGCGCCAACATGATGCTGTCGATGCCGATGCTGTTCTTCATGGCCGGCGGCCTCACCCACAAGGCGGCCTTCGGGCTGTAGCCGCGACATTGCGGACGGGGGCGCCGCCGTTGCGGCGCTCTCCCCCGCCGCGCGCCCTTCGCGCGTCGGGTCAGTCCCCGTAGAGCTTTTGCACGCGCTCCCGGCGCTCCTGCGCCTCGAGCGAAAGCGTCGCCGTGGGCCGCGCGAGCAGGCGCGGAATGCCGATGGGCTCGCCGGTCTCCTCGCAATACCCATAGCTGCCGTCGTCGATCAGCTTGATCGACTTCTCCACCTTCTTCAGCAGCTTGCGCTCGCGGTCGCGCGTGCGCAGCTCGAGCGTGTACTCCTCCTCGAGCGTCGCTCGGTCCGACGGGTCGGTTGTCGTCTCGTTCTCGCGCAAATGCTCGCCGGTGTCATCCGCGTTCTGCAGCAGCTGGTCGCGCAGCTCGATGAGGCGCTGCCTGAAAAAGGCGAGTTGCGCATCGTTCATGTAGTTCTTGTCGGGCGCCTTCAGCAGATCCACCTCGGTGAGGACCTTCACTTTCTCCTTCACCTTTTTGGTGACCGTTGCGCTTGCGGTTGCTTGCTTCGCTGCCATGCTGTCCTCTGACCTCTCCTGAAATGCCGCCGGGGCTGGCGCACGCCAGCGCCCGGCCTGCCGGGCGGTTGCCGTTCGCCCGGATCTTCCTGTCCGCACTAAATCGGCCATTATAGCGCGCCAACGCCATTCGCGACCAGGAACCGTGCCCCTCCCGCCCCAACGCCGGCCAGCCGCCACCCGCGTACGTATAATTGAGGAAAAACAAGACCCTTTCATGCCCATGCCCCCTCCCCTCGCGCAGACGCTGACCCTGGCCCGCCCGGACGACTGGCACCTGCACCTGCGCGACGGGCCGGCGATGGCCGGAGTCCTGGCCGCCACGGCCGCCGTATTCGGGCGAGCAATCGTCATGCCAAACCTCCGCCCTCCGGTAACGACGACCGAGGCCGCTCGGCTTTACCGCGAGCGCATCCTCGACGCCCTGCCGGCGGGCTCCGGTTTTCTGCCGCTGATGACGCTCTACCTCACGGACAATACGAGCGCTGCCGAGATAGCGCGAGCGAAGGCATCGGGCTTCGTCCACGCGATCAAGTATTACCCGGCGGGGGCGACCACCAACTCGGACTCCGGGGTCACCGCGCTGGAGCGCGTCTACCCCGCGCTCGAGGCGATGCAAGCCCATGGCGTCGTGCTGTCCCTGCATGGCGAAGCCACTGCTCCCGACATCGACATCTTCGATCGCGAGCGCACCTTCGTCGAACGCGCGTTGACGGCGATCGTGCGTGATTTTCCCGGCCTGAAGATCGTGCTCGAACACATCACCACCGAGGAAGCGGCCGCGTTCGTCGCCGCTGCCGGGCCCGGCATCGCGGCCACGATCACGCCGCAGCACTTGCTCTATTCGAGGAACGCGCTCCTCTCGGGCGGCATCCGGCCGCACCTGTACTGCCTGCCCATCCTCAAGCGCGAACGGCATCGCCGCGCACTCGTTGCCGCGGCCACCGGCGGCAACGTAAAGTTCTTCCTCGGCACGGATTCCGCGCCGCACGCGAAGGCGACGAAGGAGAACGCCTGCGGTTGCGCGGGTTGCTACACCGCGCCCGTCGCGCTCGCGCTGTACGCCGAGGCGTTCGAAGCCGCCGGGACGCTCCACCGGCTCGAGGGATTCGCGAGCCATTTCGGCGCGGATTTCTACGGGCTGCCGCGCAGCGGCGAAAAAGTGACGCTTACGCGTGAACCGTGGACCGTGCCGGATGAATACCGGTTCGGCGAGGCCAGGGTCGTCCCGCTGCGCGCGGGCGAAACCGTGTTCTGGCGCGTATCGGGGCCGACTGCACAAGACGCCTGATGCCGGGGCCAGAGGACCCCGACGCGGGGAACCTTGCGGCGCGGATGCTATCCTAACTGTCCGAAGCCAGCCAGACCGTCGCCGCCCGGTGCATTGGGGGGAGGAAAGTCCGGGCTCCGCAGAGCAGGATGCCGGGTAACGCCCGGCCGCGATAAGTCGCCGCTAGCGCGGATGACGAAGGCGAGGAACAGGGCCACAGAGACGAGTCGCCGCGGGTCCGGGTTTGCCTGGACCGGTGGCGGGTGAAACGCGGCAACCTCCATCCGGAGCAACACCAAGTAGGCGGACGTGCATTTGGCAACACAGGCTGCTCGTCTAGTCCGCGGGTAGGTGGCACGAGCGCATCGGCAACGGTGCGCCTAGAGGAATGACGGCCATAGCGCGCAAGCGCCGTAACAGAACCCGGCTTATCGGCTGACTTCGGCTTTACATCAGAAACGGCGGCGCCGCGCGTCCTTCAGGATCTCGCGCGCCGCGTTGTGCCCAGGGGCGCCGGTCACGCCGCCGCCCGGATGCGTTCCGGCCCCGCACAGGTAGAGCCCGCGCACCGGCGCCCGGTAGTTGCCGTGCCCAAGCACCGGGCGCGCCGAGAACAGCTGGTCGAGTCCGAGCGCGCCGTGGAAGATGTCGCCGCCGGTGAGCCCGAATTCCCGCTCCAGATCGAGCGGCGTCAGGGCCCGGCGGCCGATCACGCTCGCCTTGAAATTCGGCGCGACGCGATCGACCGTATCGATCATCAGCTCCGCGACCTCGTCGCGCGCGTCGTCCCAAGTCCTGCCCGGCAGCACCTGCGGCAGATCCGGATGCACGTGCTGGCAGAAGAGGCTGGCGACGTGCATGCCGGGCGGCGCGAGCGAATCGTCCACGACCGACGGAATCAGCAGCTCGACCATCGGTGCGGCCGACCAGCCGCGGGTTCTGGCGTCGAAAAAGGCGCGCTCCATGTACGCTAGCGACGGCGCGATGACGATGCCGCTAGCGTGATGCGGTTGCGCCTGCTTCCCCGGCAGCGCCGTGAAATCGGGCAGCGCGGACAGCGCCACGTTCATCCGGAACGTGCCGGATCCGCAACGATAGCCGGCGATGCGCGCCCGGAAATCGTCGGGCAGATGCTCGGGCGCGAGCAGCCGCTCGAACAACAGCTTCGGATTGACGTTCGCGATCACGCAACGCGCGCGGACAATCTCGCCGCCGGACAACTCGACGCCGGCGGCCTTGCCCGCCTCGACGATCACGCGCGTGACGGCGGCGTTCGCGCGCAGCGTCGCGCCGCGCGCCCTGCATTCCGCCGCCATCGCCTGCGTGATGGCACCCATCCCGCCGCGCGCGTGGCCCCACTGCCCCCGCTTGCCGTTCACCTCGCCGAACACGTGGTGCAGCAGCACGTAGGCGGACCCGGGCGTGTACGGACTCGCGAAATTGCCGACGATGGCGTCGAAGCCGAGCGCGGCCTTGATCGGGCTCGATTCGAACCAGCGGTCGAGCATCTCGCCGGCGCTCTTCGTGAACAGGTCGAGCACATCGCGCCGGCCGGCGAGGTCGAGCGCGCGAAACCGCCGCGCGACCTTCCACGCGTCGAGCAGCGCGCCGATGCCGCCGCCGACAGCTGGCGGCGTCTCGAGCACGAGTTCACGCAGGACATCGGCGACGCGATCCAGCATTGCGTAATACGCGGGGAGTGTCTCTGCGTCGCGACGTGAATGCCGTGCAACCTCGGCCTGGGTCGCCCCGAGCCCCCCACCCGCCATGAGGTATTCCCCCTCGGGCAGAGGCAGGAAATTCGCGAACGGTCGCTCGACGATCACCAGCCCATGCTGCGCGAGCCGCAGGTCCCGGATCACCTTGGGATTGAGCAGGCTGACCGTGTAGCTCGCCGTCGAGTTGCGGAAGCCGGGATGGAATTCCTCGGTCACCGCGGCGCCGCCCAACACGGCGCGGCGCTCGAGCACGCAAACGGAGAGCCCGCCCGCCGCCAGATAGGCGGCGCAGGTGAGGCCGTTGTGGCCGCCGCCGACGATGGCGGCGTCATAGCGCGCGGTCGCGGCGGTCATCGCGCCAATGCGATCGCTCAGTCGTCGTTAAGGCCCGCGGCCACGGTCGAGAATCCGTTGTCGACGTACGTGATCTCGCCGGTGACGCCGCTCGCCAGATCCGAGAGCAGGAAGGCCGCGACATTGCCGATCTCTTCGATCGTGACGTTGCGGCGCAGCGGCGCGTTCGTTTCGACGAACCGGAAGATCTTGGAAAAGCCGCCGATACCGGCGGCCGCCAGCGTCTTCACCGGTCCGGCCGAGATGCCGTTGACGCGAATGCCCTCGGGCCCGAGGCAGGACGCCAGATAGCGGACGTTCGCCTCCAGACTCGCCTTGGCGAGGCCCATCACGTTGTAATTGGGCAGCGCCCGCATCGCACCGAGATACGAGAGTGTCAGCAGTGCGCCGTTGCGCCCCTGCAACAGCGGCCGTGCGCCCTTGGCGAGCGCCGCGAGGCTGTATGAACTGACGTCGTGCGCCATGGCGAACGCAGCGCGGGACAGACCCTTCAGGAAATCGCCGGCCAGTGCCTCGCGCGGCGCGAACGCTATCGCGTGCAGCAGCCCGTCGAGCGCACCCCACTCGGCGCCGAGCGCGGCGAACAGCGCGTCGACATCCTGGTCCTTGGTCACGTCGCACGGCAATACCGGCACCGATCCGAACTCGGCGGCGATCTTGACGACCCGGTCCTTGAGCTCGTCGTTGACGTACGTGAAGGCGAGCGTCGCGCCCTCGCGACGGCAGGCATGCGCGACGCCATAGGCAATCGAGCGATTCGAGAGAATGCCCGTGATCAGGATCTTCTTGCCGGCGAGAAAGCCCATCGTGACTCCGCAGGTGGCCCGTTACCGGGCGGGAGAAGGGAACATGCTCAGAAGAGCGAGGGTACGGGGCCGATCACGCCGCAAGCGACACGGTCGTTGGGAACGCCGGGCGACGCCTCGAGCGACCCGGACCGGCTGGCATGCAGCACGACGGATCTGCCCTCGATGCCGGCGGGGCCGCTCAGGGCAAGCCCGGGGACCCGCGTCGTCATGTTCGCAGTGCCCTGGTGGTGAATGGTCATCTCGACAACGACCGGCGCAGCGGTTTGCGGCAGCAGCAACGGCGGCCCGGCCGAAAATCCGTTCGGCGACGTGCAGACGGGCGTGGCATGGATGACGATCCGGTACGAGCCGGCACTGAACCCGCCGAGGTCGGCCACCATCACCAGACCGCCGTCATAGGGTCGGAAGCCGATCAGACCGTGCCCGCCGCCGCCACCGATCTGCCCGAGCCGCGCACCGATCGCGCTCGCCGACTTGGCTCCGCGCAACGCCGGGTCGTCACCCGACGCACAAGCCGCGATCAATCCCGCCAGGGCAAGCGCAAGCGCAGGACGCACGCCTTCGCGAAACCTTCGCCCGAAGCGTTGCCGCGGGCGTCGCGGTGATGGAAGGGGGGGCTCCACGTCGGTTCCGGAATCAGGACTTGCGGATGACCCCGCAGGCGACCCGGGCACCGGCGTTGCCCGTGGGTTGCGTCTTGAAATCGTCGCCGTCCTTGTGCACGATCACCGCCTTGCCGACGATGTCCGTCGCGCCTGCGCCGATGGTGATCACGTCGAGCTCGCCATCGAGCACCGCGTTGCCGGCGGAATCGGCGGCCAGCATCGGCATGTCGCCGGCGTGCCGGTCCTCGACCGTCGGGTAGGAGTGCGGCTTGCCGAGCGGATTGAAGTGGCCGCCGGCGCTCATCCCGTCGCCGGAACTGCAATCGCCCTTCTCGTGGATGTGGAAGCCGTGGGTGCCCGCCGCGAGTCCCGAGACCATGGCGCGGACGACGACCTTGTCGCCCTTCTGCGTGAAGGTCACGGTGCCCTTGGCGGTATTGCCCGTGGTCGGCGCGAGATCGGCAACCGCCGACGGTCCGGACGGCGACATGGAAGCGCAGCCGGCGAAGAGCGCCACGATCGCGATGACGGGAAGAGTCCGTTTCATGTTGCCTCCTCGGAAGGTACGATGGGCCGGGCGGGTGCTTCGCGTGACGGTGTGGCGAGCCCCCGGTGGATGCGCATCATAAGCGATGACCGTCGCGCTGGCGAATGCCTGCGACGCCAGGACCGGCGGCGCGGTGTGGCGACACGCTCGCCGCGGCACGCGCATGGGTCGCGGTAGAATGCGCGAGTCGCCGCATCGTCGCGGCCGTTTGGCACCTGGTGCAGGAAACCGATGTCGCACATGACCCCCTCCGAAATCGTCAGCGAGCTCGACAAGCACATCGTCGGGCAGGACGCGGCGAAGCGGGCGGTCGCGATCGCGCTGCGCAACCGCTGGCGCCGCCAGCAGGTACCCGAGCCGCTGCGGCAGGAGATCACCCCGAAGAACATCCTGATGATCGGCCCGACGGGCGTGGGCAAGACCGAGATCGCGCGCCGGCTCGCGCGCCTGGCCGAAGCGCCGTTCATCAAGGTCGAGGCGACCAAGTTCACCGAGGTGGGCTACGTCGGCCGCGACGTCGACACGATCATCCGCGATCTCGTCGAGGCCGCGTTGAAGCAGACGCGCGAAGCCGAGGCGCGCAAGGTCCGCGACCGGGCGGCGGATGCGGCCGAGGAGCGGCTGCTCGACGTGCTGCTGCCTCCGGCGCGCGAGGTCAACCTGCACGACATGCAGCCGACCGATTCGACGACGCGGCAGAAGTTCCGCAAGATGCTGCGCGAGGGGAAGCTCGACGACCGCGAAGTCGAAGTCGAGGTCTCGCTGCTGTCGCCGCAGATGGAGATCATGGCGCCGCCGGGCATGGAGGATCTGACGAGCCAGCTGCAAGGGATGTTCCAGCAGATGGGAGGCGCGCGACGCAAGCTGAAGAAGATGACGGTCACGGAGGCGCTGAAGACGCTGACCGACGAAGAGGGCGCGAAGCTCATCAACGACGACGACATGAAGGCGAAGGCGCTCGCTGCCGTCGAGCAGAACGGCATCGTGTTTCTGGACGAGA
>CAYGYQ010000020.1:19269-24137 GCA_964354035.1 uncultured Bordetella sp. | reverse complement strand
CCAACCGGCCAAGATGATTGTCGTTCAACCGGCCATGCTGCTTGACGCCGTCCATGCCAAAGCCAATGTCAATGCAGTGTCCGGTTCCACGGCCAACCGATGGGACCTTGCTTTCGCCTATCGAATTGGTTGGGGGCGAAGTAGCAGATGGACTCGCCCACCTGGAGCCGCGCTTCGGTGATGGCGCTGTGAAAAGAAATCCTGCCCGGTTCAGAGGTCTAGATATGGGCCCAACCCTGCAGAATTTCCAAGACCATCGGCCAAAGTGATACTTCTGCACTTCGGCGAAATAGGCCAAAATGCCCAATCTTCGACATGCCTACTTGACTGGGCGCGATGGATACGGTCCTGGCGTGTAGTCCAGGAAACGCTCTTAATAGCCGCCGAGAACCAGCTGGCGTAGCAAAGGCGTCGTCCGCAAATCCGACAGCTAGCGCTTCGCCCTGGACCTGTTTGTACCGAGCTATCATCGCTATAGCCCGTTTGGCTGTATGGCCCGTTGCCTTGGGATGCAACTCTGGACTTGTCCGCGCGGACCATTGCAGGGCGACTCCTGCAGGAATATCTTGACCTAGACCCAAGCTTCTCGCTGGGAAAAATCCAAAGATGTGCGTCGCGAGTGGCATGACGCCGTGCCACAGTAAGGCCATCGGTAACCGATATCGCGGCAGGTAATCACCGTAATAGCCAGTATGTGGACAAAAAAACACGAACCGTGATATTTCGGCTACGTTTGGAGCGCCACATGTCAACAATGCACCGATGCTGTGTGCCATGCCGATGAGTTGAGATCCGGGATATTGCCGTCGCAAATACGCAATCGCTCCACCGCAGTCGAATTCGCTCCAGTCTTCGGCGGAAGCACTAAATCCTCGGAGGCTCGCTGGCCGGGAAGCACCGATACCACGGTAGTCGTATACAAGTACCGCAACACCCGTTTGCGCAAGGTGCCGCGCAAATCGCGCATAGCGAACTGCCGGAACGGCGCCGCCACAACTGAACAAGACCACCGAAGACGGGGCGGCAAATTGCCGTTGGCAGTAAAGGGTTGCTGCTAGGGTGTACCCGTCCAGTGCTGCAAACTGAACGGCCGACTCGACTACTACAGAAGGCGGGGATGCCCGCCATGGACTTTTCATGGTGTCAGCGGACGATCGCAGCACATGGTATGTAGCTATGGAAGTGTCGGCACTGGGCTGCGGACATAGGGAATGCGAGTGTGCGGACGCTGAGAATGACCCTCGACACTTTGGCCGATCAGTTCATTGAGTCGATACGGAATGCACCTGAGGAGTCTGCGCGGCAGAAGGAAATGGTCATGACTGCTATCGACTTCGACCTCGTAAAACAACCTACAAGCGATTATTTTGCGGTCGGGAGGGGTTCGGTGACCCCCGAAAACATGCCGCATTTCTTCTGCCGCGCAGACTCCTAGCCGGCAAACGAAGGCTGCGCAACAAGTGCCTTGGACACGCTGTTTAACATGAATCCAAAGTTCCGTTCCCCTCTTGAGTTTCGGCTGGCTCCTATTGTCACCAGGAGGAAGTTGTATGCCATATTTGAGGTCCATACGGTTGCCGGTCGCGCGACTGCATTCACAAATGAATCGTCAGACTCTGAAAACCCAGAATTGCCTCGGCGGCACTGACGCTACATCCCCCGCCAAACCCCATCCCGCAATCCTTCCACCGGACGAAAGGTCGCCTTGTAGGCCATCTTTCGGCTCTCGGCGATCCAGTAGCCGAGGTAAAGGTAGGCCAGCCCCAGACTTCGACAGCGTTCGATTTGCCAAAGGATGTTGTACGTTCCATAGCTTGCGCCACGGATTGTTGGTTCGAAGAACGCATAGACGGACGAAAGTCCATCGGCCAGACGGTCGATCAGCCCAACCATCCGCAGCACACCTTGCTCTCTGAACTCGAGGAGTTCTGTCGAGACGTTGCTGTGGAGCAGGAAATGCTGGTATTGCTCGCGACTGTCCTGGTCCATGCCCCCACCTGCGTGGCGATGGCGTTGATAATGCAGGTAAAGTGCGTAATGTTCGGCATCGTGCGCTAATTTACGTCTAATTACGTCTAAATTCGAGTGGAGGCGCAGGCATTTTCGCTGCGTTCGGTTCGGGGAAAAGTCCGCTACCGGAATCCGTACCGGGACGCAGGCCTGGCACCGGTCGCAATAGGGGCGATAGGTGAATCCTCCACTCCGGCGAAATCCCATTCGGACGAGTTGGCTATAGACCCCCGTGTCGATGAGATGGCTGGGCGTTGCTACCTGCGAGCGGGCAACCCGTTCGGGGAGGTAACTGCATGGATAAGGTGCGGTCGCATAGAACTGAAGCGACGCCAGCGGGAGGTCGTTGAGCTTGCTCATGAGACAGGGATCTGGCCCGGCGCGATGGCCCACGGCGAATCCGGCTGAGTTGAGTGTACCAACGCGGCAACACGGTGGGCAAACTCACGGCGCGAAATCGGTCGGGCACCGAACGAAGCCAGGTGGGCCGTTTCCTGCTGGCAATCGATGAGCGGGTAGCCGCGCTCGCGCAGCATCCCTGCCAGGTGGACCAGCGCGATTTTCGATGCATCCGGTTCGTCCGCGAACATCGACTCCCCGAAGAACATCCGGCCGATCGCGACGCCATAGAGCCCGCCGACCAGCCTGCCGTCGCGCCAGGACTCTACGGAGTGCGCGTTTCCCTGTTCGTGCAGCGCGACATAGGCGTCGATGACCGCCGGTGTGATCCAGGTTCCATTCTGCCCGCGCCGGCGCGCTTTTGCGCAGGCCTCGATCACGGAACGGAATGCCGTATCCACGCGAATCTCCAGCGTGCGCTGCTTCAGCCGCTTGCGCAGCGAACGGGCGATACGGAAGTCGTCGACGAACAGGACCATTCGCGGATCCGGACTCCACCAGAGGACGGGCTGGTCGCCGCTGTACCAGGGAAAGATGCCCCGCCGGTACGCGTCGAGCAATCTTCGCGGCGTGAGATCGCCGCTCGCCGCGAGCAGTCCGTTGGGCTCGGAAAGGGCGGCTTCGAGCGGAGGAAATGGCGTATCGGGTCGCAGCCAGGGGATCACACATCGATTCTGCCATGACGAGCCAGGGATCATCGGTCGCGCTCGTGACAAATCGGGCCTCAGCAGCGGACGGGCCACGCGCCTCAGTGATACTCCGTGCGTCAGGGGCGAGCCCGACCGCACCGTTTGGCGTCGAACGCTGCAATTGGAAGGCGCGCACCGCAGGTGGCCCGGCGGGAATCCGTGACCGTGCCGGTTGCGCGGCGGCTATAGCGCATCGATAATCCGCCGCAACCCCTTCACTTCACCTTTCGCGCGATGCCCAAATCGCTTCTCCGCTGCCCCTGGGCCAAGGGCAGTCCGCTGTATGCGGCCTACCATGACCACGAATGGGGAATGCCGGTGCACGACGACCGCGTGTTCTTCGAGTTCCTGATTCTCGAGGGAGCGCAGGCCGGCCTCTCGTGGTCGACGATACTCAACAAGCGTGAAGGCTATCGTGCCGCGTTCGCCGGGTTCGATCCGGCACAGGTGGCCCGATTCGACGCGCAACGCCTCGCGCAATTGATCACTGACGAGGCCATTGTCCGCAACCGGCTCAAGATCGGGAGCGCGGTGGACAATGCTCGCGCATTTCTTGTGGTACAGCGCGAGTTTGGCACCTTCGATCGGTACCTGTGGGCGTTCGTGGGCGGCCGGCCGCGGGTCAACCGCCACCGCACGCTTGCCACCGTCCCTGCCCAAACCGCGGAGTCGGACGCGTTGTCGAAGGATCTGCGCAAGCGCGGATTTCGTTTTGTCGGCTCGACCATCGTCTACGCGTTCATGCAGGCAACCGGGCTCGTGAACGACCATCTGTTGGCGTGTCCGCGCTGGGCCGCGGTGCAGAATGGCGGGCGAAATTCGACTCCGCCCCTGCCAACCTGACGGGCCAAGGCAATCCGGTAAGATGCGCGCTGCGCGCCCCGGTAGCTCAGTGGATAGAGCAGCCCCCTCCTAAGGGGCAGGTCGGACGTTCGATTCGTCTCCGGGGCGCCAATCCCGAACCGGCGCAGCCGCGGCGAGAACCCGCCGGCTTGAGCACGGCGCGACCGTCGATGAGATCAAGCAATCCGCACGTCCAGGCCGCGCGGCGGCGTTACAGCCTGACCGCCGGATTCAGCGTATAGCGACCGGTCACCGCGGCCTGACCGAGAACATGTCCGGCCATCGCTGCGCGCACGTCGGCACCCGTGAAGACGCCGGCCACCGCTAGTCGCGGCACATCGAGCGCGAACAGCGTGTAGACGTAGTGGTGCGGAATTTCGTCGTTCCAGGGGGGGCATGGCCCGTCGTAACCGAAATAGTTGCCGGCCATCGCCTTGTCGCCCGCGAACCATGCCGTGTAATCGTTGATCCCCTGCCGCACGCCGCGCGGCGCATGCGGTCCCGGCTTGCCGCGCGCGGTGACACCGTCGGAGAACTCACCGCGCGCGATGGCCGGTGTAGCGGGCGGCAGGTCGACCAACGCCCAATGGAAGAAATCGACGCGGGCCAGCGAGGCCGGCACGGCTCGCCCCTCCTGGTTGACGTCATCCCCGCGCGACGGGACGTCCGGGTCGTGGCAGAGCAGCGCCAGTGATCTGGTTCCGGCCGGCAACCCGGTCCACGTGAGGTCCGGATTGCGGTTGGCCGAAAGTTTCACATGTGCAACCGAGTCCATGGCGCAGAATGCGAACTCGGCAGGAATCACGCCGTTGTTCGGGAAGGCCGACGTCGAGAGTTCCATGGCAGCTCCTCAGCCCTGCTTCCAGTGGGGCGGCACGGTCTTTGCAAAATAGGACAGGCGCTCGATCCGCTCCTTCCAGGCGCGGA
>CAYGYQ010000020.1:0-19169 GCA_964354035.1 uncultured Bordetella sp. | reverse complement strand
GGCACGGTCTTTGCAAAATAGGACAGGCGCTCGATCCGCTCCTTCCAGGCGCGGAAATCGGGTGTGAGCATGCCATCGGCGTCGAGGTCCGGCAATTTCAGCTCGCAGCGCTTCAGAAACGCGACCATCGGATAGAGCGCGAAGTCGGCTGCGGAAAGCGGACCGGCCAGAAACTCGCCGCGCATCGCCTTGGTGAACAGCACGATTTCCTCGACGACGGCCTGACGTCCCTTGGCGATTTCCTTCGGGTCCCGCTCCTCGGGCTTCCTGGAAAACGCCTGCGTGGTCAGCGGGTCGATCGCAGCGTCGAAGTAGCCATCGACTTCCATGATCAGGCGGCGCACGAGAGCACGCGTCCGGATGTCGCCCGGAAAGAGCGGCGCGCCAGTGGCCGGATACGCTTCATCCAGGTACTCGACAATCGCGTTGGACTCGTACAGGACGAAGTCCCCATCCACGATTACCGGAACCCGATGCCGCGGATTGAGCGCCAGAAACTCGGGCTTGCGCGTGTCACCCGCGGAGAACGAGAGCACCTTTCGCTCGTACGGGAGTGCCTTGTGCTCGAGTGCGAGCTGCACGCGCCACGCGTAGGGGGAGCCTGAACCGTAATAAAGGAGTATGGGCATGTCGTGCTCTCGATATATGGGAGATGGATGGAAGTGGGCCAGCATCAGGCTTTTCGCGTGCCGGACGCCGCCTTGTCCGCGCCCGGAGCTTGAGCGCCGCGAAGCGCCTCGAGCGAGGCCTTCTGCAGTTCCATGGTCTTGATGCTGAGCTGCATCAGGTTGAGGCTCATCTGCAGCCAGCTTTCGATGACCTTCAATTCGTTGATCTTACGTTCGAGCTCGGCCGGATCGAGCGTCGCGAACATCGTCGCCGGATTCGGGAACGGCAGGCCACCCGAAGCCCCGGCAAATGGGTGCAGCACGCCGGGCGCCCCGGTCGTGGCGCCGGGCAGGCCGAAGCCCGGTGTGGGAACACCGAAGGGATTCCACATCTTCTGCATGAACTCGGCGATGTCGCTGTACGACGCGCCGATTTCCTCTTTCTTCCCTTCCGCCATGCTCCACCCCCTTTGTGCTCCCGTCGGGCGGGACGCGTAGTCTTAGGACACCCTATCCTACCGCGTCCGGCAACGCCCGCCCACATCAGAGCATTACGCTCTTTCCCTGGCCCGCGTCTTGCTAGCTTGCTCTATGAGATCCCGAGTGCGCTGGGATCGGGGCGTTTCGACTTCCGTAACCGGGAAATTACTGCCCAACAATGTCCATTTATCGCCGGACCGATCGGGTGCCGCTCAACGATCTAGCGATCGGTATCGGACAGCGCCCCCCTGGCGCGTCGCCCATGGTGAGCGCGGACTGGTCCAGGCGGCGCGCGGCGGAGCCCGCGACCGGTTTGCTCAGGCCCACTGCCGCCTGGGCCTCCGGCTTGCCTGCGGAGGTGCAGCCGAAAGCCCTGTTGGGCAAATTCCCGCGGGTAGCCAATCTCGTCGCCGTCCTGTGGAAGGACCCCGATTCGTTGCGGCGCTATGTCGATGACCTCCTGGTCGACAAACGAGGCAATCGCCAGGGATTCCCGTTGGACGTCCTGCGCGAGATTTTCGAGCTGCGTGCGTATTTCGACACCTTGCACCCCCCGACGCTCCAACCCTGGGACGTGATGAACAAGGATCAGTGAGACCCGGTAACGCGGGCCGCTCGAACCGATCCGGGCGCCCGCGCTCCGACGGCGTTCCGAGTGCGACCGGAAGGCTTATCCGCTATCATCGCCGGTCATGATGGACATTCGCGCAATCCTGCGGGCGCGGCTCGACGCGGCCGTCGGAAGCGACCAGGTCCTCACCGATCCGGCCGACATGGCACCGTTCCTCTCGGATTGGCGCGGCCGCTACCACGGACAGGCGACAGCGGTCGTGCGTCCGGGCAGCACCGATCAGGTAGCCGCGGTGGTGCGTGTCTGTGCCGATCTCGCCGTGCCCATCGTGCCGCAGGGGGGAAACACAGGCCAGTGCGGCGGCGCCACGCCCGATGCGCGGGGCAACGCCATCGTCCTGTCGCTCGTGCGGCTGAACCGCGTGCGCGCCGTCGATCCGGCCAATGCGACGCTCACGGTCGAGGCCGGCGTCCCCCTGGCAATGGTTCAGCAGGCCGCCGCCGAGGCGGGCCTCATGTTCCCCCTATCGCTCGCCGCAGAGGGGAGCTGCACGATTGGCGGCAATCTGTCGACCAACGCGGGCGGCCACGCGGTGCTGCGCTTCGGTAACACGCGGGAGCTCGTCCTCGGCATCGAAGTCGTGCTCGCCGACGGCCGGATCTGGGATGGCCTGCGCGGCCTGCGCAAGGACAATACCGGCTACGACCTTAAGCAACTCTTCATCGGCGCCGAGGGCACGCTCGGCATCGTCACGGCGGCCGTGCTGAAGCTCTACCCTGCCCCCAAGGCGCGGGCCACCGCGCTTGCGGCGCTGCCCGACGTCACGGCGGCGGTGCGCCTGCTCTTCGCCATGCGGCAGGCCCTGGGGGACAGGATCACCGGCTTCGAACTGATGTCCGCCCTTGCCGTCGAACTTTCACGCCGGCATCACCCTGCCCTGCCCGACCCCTGCCCCGGCAATCCGTGGTACGTGCTGCTTCAGATCGACGACAACGCGGACGATTCCCCGATAGTGGGCGAGCTCGAGCGAACGCTCCAGGCGGCACTTGAATCAGGGATCGTGCAGGACGCGACCATAGCGCAATCGGGCGAGCAGGCACGCTCGCTCTGGGCACTGCGGGAAAACATCGCCGAGGCGCAGCGCCGCGACGGCCCCAATATCAAGCACGACATTTCCCTTCCGGTTTCCGTTATCCCCGGCTTCCTCGACGAAGCCCGTGCCGCGTTGACGGCAGCGCTGCCCGGCGTTCGGTTCGTGACCTTCGGCCACCTCGGCGACGGCAACCTGCACTACAATCTCGCGGCGCCGGAGGGTATCGCGCCGAGCGCATTCCTGGAGAACACCGCGCACGCCAACCGGATTGTCCACGATCTCGTCGCCCGGCATGGGGGCAGCATCAGCGCGGAACACGGGATCGGCCAGCAGAAGTGCGACGATCTCGTCCGGTACAAGAGCGCGGTCGAACTGGAACTGATGCGCGCCGTCAAGGCCGCCCTCGACCCGTCCGGCCTCTTCAACCCCGGAAAGATCTTCACGACCGGCGCATGACCAAGATACTGATCTGGATCGGCGTCATATTGGTGCTGTTGTTCGGGCTGCGGCTCCTGAACGTCGCCAAGGCGAAGCGGCGTTCCGGAACTGCCGGACGCCGCCCGGCGTCCGCACCTCCAGCCGAAACGATGATCCGCTGCGTGCGTTGCGGCGTCTACCTGCCGCAGCAGGACGCCGCCCCGGGACCCCTGGGCCTGACTTGCGGCGACCCTGCCTGCACGAAGCCACGCTGACGCAACCTGCCCCTTCCCCGATGTCAACACCGTCGCTCACGCCGCCGCTCGAGCAGTCGCCCCTGCCGGTTGCACAATCGGAATCGAGCCGCCGGATCCTGTGGATCGTCGGCATCTATCGCGCGGTCTGCGGTGCCGCGCTGCTCGGGTCGGCGCTGGTGCTCGATCTCCGTGTACTCGGCATCTCGGCGCCGAACGCCTTTCTGACGGCGTCCACGGTTTACTTCATCTTCGGTCTCACCACGTTCTGGATCGTTCAGCGCGAGACGCTGCCCACGGGCCTGCCCACGCTCGTGTCCACACTGCTCGCCGGCGACGTCATCGGTATCGCGCTGGTGATGGTCGCTGGCGGCGGCACCGGTGGCTCGCTGCCGATCCTGCTGTTTCCGCAGCTCGCCGCCAGCGGCTGGCTGCTGCGCACGCAGACGGCGTTTTTTCACGCTGCGATCGCGAGCTTCATCCTGCTGGGCCTGGACGTCTGGCGGATGCTCGAAGGTCGCGTCAGTGGCGCCCAGCCGTTCCAGACGGGACTCATCGGCTTTGGCTATTTCGCCACGATCGGCATCGCCGTGGCGCTCGGACGGTACACGAAGGCGTCCGAAGAGCTTGCGACGCAGCGCGGCATCGACGTGGCGAACCTCGAGCAGGTCAACCGGCTGATCATCCAGGACATGCAGGACGGCGTGCTCGTGGTCGACCTCAATGGAGTCGTGCGCGGTCATAACGCCCAGGTGACCCGGCTTCTGGGTGGCTTCGGCCGCATGCGGGGCGGCATGCGCCTGGCGGAGTTCAGCTCGACGCTGCACGACTACTGGCGCCGCTGGCAGGAGGACTACACGGAGGCCTTGCCGCCATTCAAGGTCGAATCGACGCAGCGGTTGCTGCGCGTGCGGCTGGTCCGCATCGGTTCGGGCTTGCACGGGGGCACCCTGATCTACCTCGAGGACCTGGGTCGCGCGCAGAACGAGGCGCAGCAGATGAAGCTCGCGGCACTGGGCCGGCTGACGGCATCGATCGCGCACGAGGTGCGCAATCCGCTTTCGGCCATCAACCAGGCGGCGCAGTTGCTCGAGGAGGATGGCGCCATTCCGCCGGCGGGCGCGCGACTGCTGGGGATGATCCGCAACAACGCGAAGCGCATCGACCGCATCGTCGGCGAGGTGCTGCAACTCAACCGGCGCGACCGACAGCAGCCCGAGATCGTCGTCCTGGGCGAGTTCATGCGCTCGTTGCTCGACGAGATCGTGCAGGCCGAGAATGTGCCGCCAAGCGCCGTGACGATCCTGATTCCGAACGACCTGCGGGTGATGTTCGACCGCGGTCACCTGAACCAGATCATCTGGAATCTCGTGCGCAACGCCTGGCAGCACTGCCAGAAGATGGAGGGCAGCATCCGCATCGCCGCGCGCCCGGGCTATCTCGGAGATGCGATAATCTGCGAGCTGGCCGATGACGGCCCCGGCATCCCTGGTGAGTTGCGCGGACAGATTTTCGAGCCGTTCTTCACCACGCGCCCGGGCGGGACCGGCCTCGGGCTCTACATCGCCCGCGAGCTGGCCGACGCCAACGGCGCAGCGCTTGAGCTTCTGCCCCGGGGGCCCGGGGCCCATTTCCGCATGACCATGAAGCGCGCATTCAATCCGGCAGTGAACAAGAGGTAAGCCATGTCCAGAAAATCCCGCGGCCAACCCAAAGTCCTTCTGGTCGACGACGAACCCGATTTGCTCGAGCTGCTGGAACTCACGCTCTCGCGCATGGGCCTCGACACCACCCGGGCGGAGAACGTCACCGAGGCGATCGCCCGGCTCGACACCGAGTCCTTCGACCTCTGTCTGACCGACATGCGCCTGCCCGACGGCACGGGGCTGCGTGTGGTCGAGCACATCAACCAGAAAGGGCTCGACCTGCCGGTCGCGGTGATCACGGCCTACGGCAGCGCCGAAAACGCGGTGGCGGCGCTCAAGGCGGGTGCCTTCGATTACCTGGCGAAACCCGTGGCGCTCGAGCAGCTGCGCGCGCTGGTCAAGCAGGCGCTGAAAGTGCCGGAGAAGACGCCGCCACCGTCGGGTTACAGCCTGCTCGGCGAATCGCCGGCGATGATGCACGTCCGCGACATGATCGAACGGCTTGCCAAGAGTCAGGCGCCGGTCTTCGTCAATGGAGAATCGGGCAGCGGCAAGGAACTCGCCGCCAGGATGATCCACGGCGGCGGCACGCGCGCCGAGCTGCCGTTCATCGCGGTGAACTGCGGGGCGATTCCCGAGAACCTGATGGAAAGCGAGTTCTTCGGCTACCGGAAGGGCGCCTTCACCGGCGCCGAAGCCGATCGCGACGGATTCTTCCAGGCGGCTAACGGGGGAACGCTGTTCCTCGACGAGGTCGCGGACCTCCCGCTGCAGATGCAGGTGAAGCTCCTCCGCGCGATCCAGGAAAAGAAGGTGCGCAAGGTCGGCGCAACGCAGGAGGACGCGGTCGACGTGCGCATCATCAGCGCGACCCACAAGAAACTGGCGGCGCTGGTCGACAGCGGCGAATTCAGACAGGATCTCTATTACCGTCTGCATGTGATCGAGCTCGCCATGCCGAGTTTGCGCGACATGCGCGAGGATGTCCCGCTGATCGCCAATGCGATCCTCGCCCGGCTGTCGCGTGGCAATCCGGCGCGGCTCGATGCCGAGTCCGTCGCGGCCCTCGAGCGCTACCCCTTCCCGGGCAACGTGCGCGAACTCGAGAATGTGCTCGAACGGGGACTCTCGCTCGCCGTCGACCCGCAGCGGATCACCGCCGAGGACCTGCATCTGACCCCGGTCGCCGAGGAGTCCGAGTTCGTGGTGACCGCCGGCGACAAGTGGCCGCTGCAGGATTACCTCGATCGCGTCGAGCGCGCGGCCATCAATGAAGCGCTGGAAAAGACGCGCTATAACCGCACCGCAGCTGCGAAACTGCTGGGCATCACCTTCCGCGCGATGCGCTACCGCATGGAGCGGCTGGGCATCAAGTAGCGAAAGTCGGGTCGGCTACGATGTTTCCGGCTGCCAGCCCAGAGCCGTAAGCCTGCCGGGAGTCGCATCCGACCGCGCAGTCTCCGGAGCGACCGCATTGAGCGCGACGCGCAGGCAGCTTGCAGTCGACGAGCGTGGTTTCGCGAACCTCGCGCGGCAGGTCCGATCGCCCAATCACGACGCGCGCCCGGCGGGAACCTCGGTCTCGCTCCTCGTCGTGCACGGTATCTCGTTGCCGCCCGGAGAATACGGCGGCGACGGCATCACGCGACTCTTCACCAACCGGCTCGACCCGCGGGCGCACCCGTATTACGCGGCCATCGCCGGCATGAGGGTCTCGGCGCATTTCCTGATCCGGCGCGACGGCGAGCTCATCCAGTTCGTCGGCTGCTTCGAGCGCGCCTGGCACGCCGGAGCGTCCGCCTGGAAGGGCCGCGAACGCTGCAACGACTTCTCCATCGGCATCGAGCTGGAAGGGGCCGACGACGTTGCCTATGCCGCCGCCCAGTACACGATGCTCGCCCGATTGATCCGGGTGCTTCGCCGGACGTTCCCGATCGACGACATCGTCGGCCACGCCGACATTGCCCCTGGACGCAAGACGGACCCGGGCCCGGCGTTCGATTGGGCACGCCTGCGCCGCCTGCTTGCCCCGCGCGCGCGATGAGACCGAGCCCGCGGTGTGCCCCGGGCCTGGCTGGCCATCCGCCCCGACGAGGTCAAATGGCCAGAATGCGAGATCGAAGGGTATAATGATCGGTTATGCAATTACTCGTCGATTTCTTACCGCTGCTGGTGTTTTTCGCAGCCTACCTGTGGCAGGGGATTTTCGTCGCCACCGGCGTGGCGATCGTCGCCTCGATCCTGCAGATCATCTGGATTCACTGGAAGCATGGCCGTGCGGGGGTTACGCACTGGCTTTCGCTGGCGATCATCGTCGTCTTCGGCGGTGCGACGCTGCTGCTCCAGGACAAGGCGTTCATCATGTGGAAGCCCACCGTACTCTACGGCCTTTTCGGCGCGATTCTCGCCGTCGGCAAGCTGGGCTTCGGCCGTGACCTGCTCGCCTATCTGATGAAGGGGGTGGTTCTCCCCGCCCCCGTTTGGACCCGCCTGACTTGGGCATGGGTGGCCTTCTTCGCGTTCATGGGCGTGGCCAACTGGTACGTCGCGTTCCACTACTCCGAGCAGACCTGGGTTCTGTACAAGGTCTGGGGTGGCATCGGGCTGTTTCTCGTGTTCGCGCTGGCGCAAGGGGTCTGGCTGGCGCGCTACGCGACCGAGGAGACGGCATGAGCAAAGTTGATGTCGCGGCGCTCCTGCACGCGCGGCTCGCGCCGCTCGCCCCGGCCGTGCTCGAGATTCGCGACGACAGCGCCGCGCACGCCGGCCACGCCGGCGCCGCGGGCGGCGGCGGGCACTTTTCCCTGATGATCGTGTCGAAAGTCTTTGCCGGGTTGCCGCGTCTGCAGCGCCACCAACGGGTCCTGCGCGAACTCGCCGACCTCGTTCCCCTCCCGATTCACGCGCTTTCGATCAAGGCGCTGACCCCCGAAGAATTCCCTCCCCAACCGTAAAGGAATGCCAACGATGAAGCGCTCTTCGATCACCCTCGCGGCAATAGCGGCCATCGCCGTGCTCACCGGCGCCCCTGCCCAGGCGCAGGACAAAGCCGCTCCGGCAAAGGGTCAGGCCGCGGCACCGGCGGCGAGCAAAGAGCTCTATCCCAAGGTCTATTTCGACTTTCTGCTGAAGGAGCGCATGGCGCAGGGCCAGCCCGACACACCCGAGCTGCGCAACGCAATTCGCGAGGAGCTCAACACCCGCGAGTTGCTCCTGCGCGAGGCGAAAAAGAAGGGCCTCGACAAGAACGCCGACATCAAGAACCAGATCGACCTCGCAGCGCAGACCGTTCTGGTGCGGGCTTACGTCTCGGATTGGGTCAAGGCGAACCCGGTCCCGGACGCCGCGCTGCGCAAGGAATACGACACGATCAAGGGCCAGATGGGCGACAAGGAATACAAGGTCCGCCACATCCTCGTGGAAAAGGAAGACGAAGCGAAGGAAGTCATCGTCGAGCTGCAAAAGGGCGGCAAGTTCGAGAAGTTGGCGGAGCGCTCCAAGGATTCCGGCTCCAAGGCCAACGGCGGCGATCTCGACTGGAATGCGCCGGGTAATTTCGTCAAGCCATTCTCCGAGGCGATGGTCAAGCTGCCGAAGGGCAAGTTCACCGCTCAGCCCGTGCAGACGCAGTTCGGCTGGCACGTGATCGAAGTCACGGATATCCGCGAAGCCAAGATCCCGGGTTTCGACGAGGTGAAGCCGCAGCTGCAGCAACGGCTGCAGGCCCAGAGTCTCGACGCCTACTTCAAGGAACTGCGCGCCAAGGGCGGCCTGTAAGCGCCGAGATCGCCAGCGTGGAGTAACCGATGGTGGTCGTGCGCAGCCCCAAGGATCTTCTGGCCGGACTGCTGTTCATCGCCGCGGGAATTGCGGCGATCGCGATAGCGGCCAACTACAAACTCGGCACCGCCGCGCGGATGGGGCCCGGTTACTTCCCGCGCATGCTCGGCCTGCTGCTGATCGTCCTCGGGGCGATTCTCGCCGCGCGGTCGCTGCGACTGACCGGACCGCCGCTGCCCGGATGGAAATGGCGTCCCGTTCTGGTGACCCTTGGCAGCGTCGTGATGTTCGGTCTCATCGTCAATCGCGTCGGACTTGTGATATCGACGATCCTGCTGATCGTGATGGCCAGCGCCGCCAGCCACGAGTTTCGGCTCAGGGATGCGGTCATCAGCGGTATCGCGCTGGCCGCTCTTGCCGTCGGCGTCTTCGTGATCGGCCTCAAGCTGCAGATCGGCATCTGGCCCGGCGCCCACTGAGGTGAGCAACCTCCCCGCCCGCGGTGTTCGCCGCCTCCCGCAGGGGGGCGCAGCGCCCTTCGGGCACTAGCGGGACAGCGATGGACCTGCTCGCCAATCTCGCCGTTGGCTTCGGTGTCGCGCTGACGCCGGTCAACCTGCTCTACGCCTTGATCGGCGTCGTGCTCGGTACGCTGATCGGCGTGCTGCCTGGCATCGGCCCAGTGGCGACCATTGCCATGCTGCTGCCCACGACCTATGCGTTGCAGCCGGTGTCCGCGCTGATCATGCTGGCCGGCATCTATTACGGCGCACAGTACGGGGGCTCGACGACGTCGATCCTGATCAACATGCCGGGCGAATCGTCATCGGTCGTGACCTGCCTCGACGGTCACCAGATGGCCCGGAAGGGACAGGCCGGCGCCGCACTGACGGTTGCCGCCCTCGCCTCCTTCTTCGCTGGAACGGTGGCGACGATCCTGGTCGCGGCCGTCGCCACACCGCTATCGGAACTGGCGCTCAAGTTCGGTCCGGCCGAATATTTTTCACTGATGATTCTGGGGCTGATCGGCGCCGTGGTGCTCGCGCACGGGTCTCTCCTCAAGGCGGTCGGGATGATCATCCTGGGCCTTCTGCTGGGCATCGTCGGCACCGACGTCAATTCCGGCGTCGCCCGGTTCGCCTTTGGCATTCCGGAACTCACCGACGGCATCGGCGTGGTGACCGTCGCCATGGGACTGTTCGGTTTCGCCGAGATCATCTCGAACCTCGAGTCGACCGAGAAACGCCAGATGGTCTCGACCAAGATCAAGGGCTTCTGGCTCACCAAGGAGCAGTTCCGGAAGGCCTGGCCCGCGGTGCTGCGCGGCACCGGGCTCGGCTCGGTTCTCGGCGTGCTCCCGGGCGGCGGCGCGATGCTCTCGGCGTTCGCGTCCTACACCATCGAAAAGAAGGTCGCCGACGATCCGAGCGAGTTCGGCAAGGGTGCGATCCAGGGCGTGGCGGGACCCGAATCGGCGAATAACGCCGGCGCCCAGACCTCGTTCATTCCGCTGCTGACGCTTGGCATCCCCGAGAATGCCGTGATGGCGCTGATGGTCGGGGCCATGACCATCCACAACATCCAGCCCGGCCCGCAGGTGATGACTTCCAACCCGTCGCTCTTCTGGGGTCTCATTGCGTCGATGTGGATCGGCAATCTGATGCTCGTCGTGCTGAACCTGCCGCTGATCGGCATGTGGATCAAGCTGCTGCAGGTGCCCTACCGCTTGCTCTATCCCGCGATCCTGCTGTTCTGCTCGATCGGGGTCTACAGCATCAACAACAACAATACCGACATCATGCTGACGGTGCTGTTCGGCCTGCTCGGAGTCGTCTTCGTCAAGCTCGAATGCGAGCCGGCGCCGCTGCTGCTCGGCTTCGTGCTGGGCCCGATGATGGAAGAGAACCTGCGTCGGGCACTGCTGCTCTCGCGCGGCGATCCGACCGTGTTCTTCACGCGTCCGCTTTCGCTGGTCATGCTGCTGATGGCCGCGGGGCTGGTGCTGTTGATCGTGCTGCCGAACTTCCGCAAGACGCGCGAAGTGGCGTTCCATGAAGAATGAAGCGCGCGCCGGCATTTCCGCACTTTGAAAGGTCCCACCGCGACCAGGCCGTGAATTCCAGCTGGAACCTCCCCTATCCCTCCCGCCGCCAGCCGGTCCTCGCGCGCAACGCCGTAGCCACATCGCAGCCGCTTGCGGTACAGGCGGGCATCGCGATGCTCCAGCGTGGCGGCAATGCGGTCGACGCCGCGCTGGCGGCAGCCATCGCCCTGACGGTCGTCGAGCCGTGCAGCAACGGCATCGGCAGCGATCTGTTTGCGATCCTCTGGGACGGCCGCGAGTTGATCGGTCTCAATGCTTCGGGACGCGCACCTGCCGCGGCGACCCCCCGGCGGTACGCCGGCCTCGCGGAGATGCCCCAGCGCGGCTGGGAGGCGGTGACGATTCCCGGTGCCGTCTCGGCGTGGGCCGCCCTGTCGCAACGCTTCGGGACGTTGCCATTCGCCGACCTCTTCGTGCCGGCCATAAGGTATGCACGGGACGGCTATGCGGTGTCGCCGGTGGTCGCGGAGAAATGGGCCGCAGCGGAAAAGGTGCTGCCGCACGACCTCGGCTTCGCCGAGCACTTCCTGCTCCGCGGGCGCGCGCCGGTCGCCGGCGAGGTGTGGACCTGTCCGGCGATGGCACGAACGCTGGAAAGCATTGCCGCGACGAATGGCAACGCCTTCTATCGGGGCGAGCTCGCGCAGGCGATGGTCGCGCATGCGCACGCGAGCGGCGCTCTGCACACGCTCGCCGATTTCGCCGAACATACCGTGGACTGGGTCGCCCCCCTGGGGCTCGACTACGCAGCGACCACCGTGCACGAGATTCCACCCAACGGTCAGGGCATCGCAGCATTGTTGGCGCTCGGCATTCTGCGCGCGTTCGACCTGCCATCGTTGCCGCCGGACTCCGTCGCGAGCCAGCACCTGCAGATCGAGGCGATGAAGCTCGGCTTTGCCGACGCGTATCGATTTGTCAGCGATCCGCGCACTATGGAACTCCCGACCTCGGCGCTGCTGGATCCGGATTACCTCGCGTCGCGCGCGCGGCTGATCGACCCGCAGCGCGCGCAGGATTTCGGACCGGGCGACCCGCCGCGGGGTGGCACCGTGTATTTGTGCGCGGCGGACGAGCGGGGCATGATGGTTTCGCTTATCCAGTCGAATTACATGGGCTTTGGCTCGGGCGTGGTCGTGCCGGGCACGGGCATCAGCCTGCAGAATCGCGGTACCGGTTTCTCGCTCGCGGCGAGTCACCCGAACGAGATCGGCGGCGGCAAGCGGCCGTTCCACACGATCATTCCAGGATTTCTCACGCGCAACGGCGCGCCGCTCGCCGCGTTCGGCGTGATGGGGGGACCCATTCAGCCGCCGGGACACGTGCAGACGCTGGTTCGCCTCCTGCTCTACGGCATGAACCCGCAGGCGGTGCTCGATGCGCCCCGGTGGAAATTGAACGGCGGGATCTCCGTCGATCTCGAAGCCAGCGCCGCGCACGAACTGCGCGCCGGGTTGATTGCGCTCGGGCACCAGATCGACGCGGTCGCCGATTCCTACATGGACTTTGGCGCCGGGCAGATCATCCTGCGCACGGACGGTGGCTACGTGGCGGCATCCGATCCCCGCCGCGATGGCCACGCAGCGGGCTTCTAGCCGACCCCGTGCAGCTCAATGTCGAAATGGCCGCGGTGCCTGGAATCGTGTCAGGCAAGCCTGGCCTTCCGTGCTGAAAGCGGAAGCAGTTCCGGCAGTTCGATGCGCCGCCGATCCGGCTCGGGTGCCGCGAGTGGCGTGGTCGCACGCAGCGTGGCAAAGCTGCGGCGCGTGAGCTCACGGTAGCTCGCCGTACCCTCGGCCTTCCAGGCCAGCTCCTCTTCGGTCAACAGGCGCAGAACACGTGCCGGAATGCCGGCAACCAGCGTTCGTGGCGGGACGATCATGTCGGATTTGACGAACGCCAATGCGGCGACGACCGCGGACTCGCCGATCACGGCGTTGTCGTTGACGACCGCGTTCATGCCGACGAGCGCGTTGCGCTTGACCGTGCAGCCATGGAGAATCGCGCCGTGGCCGATGTGCCCCTCTTCCTCGACCACCGTCTCATTGCCCGGGTAGGCGTGCAGGATGCAGGTGTCCTGCACATTGGCCCCCGCGCGGATCTCGAGCCGGCCGAAGTCGCCGCGCAGGCAGGCGGCCGGGCCGACATAGCAGCCCGGGCCGACGATCACGTCGCCGATCAGGACGGCGGTAGGATGCACATAGGCGGTCGGATCGACGACCGGAATGGCGCCGTCTATTGCCCATACCGTCAGAGTCATTTCCTGTCCTCGCTCACGTCGTCGCGCAAAGTAGATCGGCGGCTTGCGCCTGCGGTTTCACCCCGGGATCCGGCACTCAGCCCAGCCACGCCCGCGCATTGCGGAACATCCGCATCCACGGCGAGTCCTCGCCCCAGCCCTCCGGGTGCCACGACATCTGCACGCTCCGAAACACGCGCTCGGGGTGCGGCATCAGGATCGTGTAGCGGCCATCGGCTGTGGTGAGCCCGGTGGCGCCGTCCGGTGAGCCATTGGCATTGCAAGGATACGCTTCCGTTGGCCGTCCGCGATTGTCCACGAAGCGCAGTGCCACCAGCGGTTGCGCCGCGTTACGTTGCGTAAGGTCGCGGAATTCGGCATAGCCTTCGCCATGCGCCGTCGCGACCGGAATGCGGCTGCCCTCCATTCCGCGGAAGAACAGCGATGGCGAACGCTGTACCTCGAGCAGCACGAGACGCGCCTCGAACTGCTCGGACCGGTTGCGGACGAAGTGGGGCCAGTGCGCCGTCCCGGGAATGAGCTCGGACAGGTTGCTCATCATCTGGCAACCATTGCACACGCCGAGCGCGAAAGCGTCCTCCCGCGCGAAGAACGCCGCGAATTCATCGCGGGCCCGGGCATTGAACAGGATCGACTTGGCCCAGCCCTCCCCCGCACCCAGCACGTCGCCATAGGAGAACCCGCCGCAGGCGACGAAAGCGCGGAACCCGCCAAGCGACACGCGACCGCTCAGGATGTCGGTCATGTGGACGTCGATTGCGGCGAAGCCGGCACGGTCGAACGCCGCCGCCATCTCGACTTGCCCGTTGACGCCCTGCTCGCGCAGGATCGCGATCGGCGGCCGCGATCTCTTGGCGATGAACGGGGCGGCGACATTCTCCGCAGGGTCGAACGCGAGCACCGGCGCAAGTCCCGGGTCCGTCGCATCGAGCAGCTGCTCATATTCCTGGTCGACACTCGCGGGATTGTCGCGCAGCCGCTGCAGCTCGTGCGTCGTCGCCGACCAGGCGCGGTGAAATTCGACGCGCGATTCGTCGAGCAGCAGTCGGTCCCGCAGGGCGATCCTGATCCGGTCGTGGGTTGCCGGCGCGCCGATGGCATGCACCGTGAGCCCCGCTGCGACCAGGCGCGCCGCGACGGCGGCCCGCTCGTCGACGGCGACCTGCACGACGGCACCCGGCTCTTCGGCAAACAACACCGCGAGCGGATCGTCGGACCCCACAGCGAGCGCGATATCGAGGCCGCAGCGCGACGCGAACGCCATCTCGCAGAGCGTCGCGAACAGCCCGCCGTCGCTGACGTCGTGATAGGCGAGCAGCCGGCCTTCGTTGGTGAGCGCCGCAATCCCCGCGAAGTATGCAGCGAGCCGCGCGGGATCGTCGAGATCGGGCGCGACGTCACCCAGCTGGCCGTACACCTGCGCGAGCGCCGATCCACCGAGGCGCCCCTTGCCGGCGCCGAGATCGATCCAGAGCAGCACGGTGGGGCCGCGATCCCGCCGCAGCAATGGCGTCAGCGCGCGCCGGACGTCTGCAACCGGCGCGAACGCGGTCACGATCAGGGACACCGGTGCGGTGACGGCCTGGTCGCGGCCGTCGTCGCGCCACGTCGTACGCATCGACATCGAATCCTTGCCGACGGGAATGCTGATCCCCAGCGCCGGGCAGAGCTCCATGGCCACGGCGCGCACGACATCGTAGAGTGCCGCGTCCTCGCCCGGATGCCCGGCCGGCGCCATCCAGTTCGCGGAGAGCTTGATGTCGGACAGGCACTCGATGCCGGACGCTGCGATGTTGGTGATGGCCTCGGCCACGGCCATTCGTCCCGACGCCGGCGCGTCGATCAGCGCGAGCGGTGTGCGCTCGCCGATGGCCATCGCCTCGCCGTGGTAGCCGTCGAAGTCCATCAGTGTCACTGCGGCATCGGCGACTGGTACCTGCCAAGGGCCGACCATCGGATCGCGGGCGCACAGCCCCCCCACGGTGCGGTCGCCGATCGTGATCAGAAACGTCTTGTCGGCGACGGCCGGCAACTGGAGCACCCGGTAGGCCGCGTCCCTGACGTTGACACCGGCGAAGTCGAGTGGCCGCAGCACACGGGTCACATGAGTCACGTCGCGTGTCATCTTCGGCGGCTTGCCGAAGAGCACGTCGAGGTCCATGTCGACCGGCCGGTTGCCGAAATGGTTGTCGGCGACGACGAGCCGCTCGCGTGTCGTGGCCGTGCCGACCACCGCATGGGGGCAGCGCTCGCGTTCGCAGATCGCGGCAAAGCGGTCGCGATCCTCGGCGCGAATGGCGAGCACATAACGTTCCTGCGCTTCGTTGCACCAGATCTCGCGCGGCGCCATCCCCGACTCCTCGGAGGGCACGCGACGCAGTTCGAAATCCGCTCCGGCGCCACCGCCGTGAACCAGCTCCGGGAACGCATTCGACAGCCCGCCGGCGCCGACGTCGTGGATCGACAGGATCGGGTTCGCGGCACCCAGCTGCCAGCAGCGGTCGATCACCTCCTGCGCGCGGCGCTGGATTTCCGCGTTGCCGCGCTGCACGGAATCGAAATCGAGGTCCGCGGCGTTCGCTCCGGTCGCCATCGACGACGCGGCCCCGCCGCCCAGGCCGATCAGCATGCCCGGCCCGCCGAGATGGATCAGCAGCGCTCCCTCGAAAATCCTTTCCTTCGCGGTGTGATCCGCGCGGATGTTGCCGAGGCCGCCGGCGATCATGATCGGCTTGTGATAGCCGCGCACCTCGCCCGCGACTTCCTGCTCGAACGTGCGGAAATAACCCAGCAGGTTCGGGCGCCCGAATTCGTTGTTGAACGACGCTCCCCCGATGGGCCCCTCGAGCATGATGTCGAGCGCGGACGCGATGCGGCCGGGCTTGCCGTCATGGCTCTCCCAGGGTTGCGGCAACGACGGCAGGCGAAGGTGCGACACGGTGAATCCGGTGAGGCCGGCTTTCGGCTTCGCGCCCCGCCCCGTGGCGCCTTCGTCACGAATTTCCCCGCCCGATCCCGTCGCGGCGCCGGGAAACGGCGCAATGGCGGTCGGGTGATTGTGCGTTTCGACTTTCATCAGGATGTGCGTCGTCTCCGCATGCGCCGCATAGCGGCCATCCGGACCCGGATAGAACCGTCGCACCGTGGCGCCTTCCATGACCGCCGCGTTGTCCGCATACGCGACGATCGTGCCCTGCGGGCTCGTCGCGTGCGTGTGGCGAATCATCGCGAAGAGGCTGCGCTCCTGCTCGAGGCCGTCGACGATCCAGCGCGCGTTGAAGATCTTGTGCCGGCAGTGCTCGGAGTTTGCCTGCGCGAACATCATCAGCTCGACATCGGTCGGATCGCGTCCCATCCGGCGAAAGCTGGCGGCGAGATAATCGATCTCGTCCGGTGCCAGCGCGAGCCCCAGGGCGGCATTCGCCCGTTCGATCGCCACGGGACCCTCGGCGAGCAGCGCAATCGAGGCGAGCGCCCGGGGCGGGAAGTGCGCAAACAACGCCTGCGCGTCCGCGAGGCGTGGCAGCACGACTTCGGTCATCCGGTCGTGCAACAGCGGCCACAGCGCGTCACGTTCCGCCGCGGCAAGGGGCGCCTCGCCGCGGGTGGCCACCTGAAAGCCAATGCCGCGTTCGATGCGCACGACCGGAGCAAGACCGCAGTTGTGCGCGATGTCGGTCGCCTTCGACGACCACGGGGAAACGGTCCCGGGACGAGGGACAACGACGAAGAGTTCGCCACCGTCGACGGCCGCGGCATCGCGGGCACCATAAGTGAGCAGACGCTCGAGCGTTGCCCGTTCGGCGAATGTGAGCTCACGCGCGACTTCGACGAAGTGCCAGTAATCGGCCACCACGGAAACCACGGCGCGGTCCGGTCGGGATGCCGCGAGCGCGGCACCGAGCTTGGCGAGGCGCAAAGGCGACAGCGCGTGGCGCCCGCGTAGCGTGAGGAGGTGCGGCATGCCCGGCACGAAGGACGTAAAAATGGATTATACGCGGGGGGATGGCGGCGGCCGTACCTGCCGTTGACGCGAGCCGGCGCGAGCGGGCCATCGCCCTATAATGGTCGCCATGGGCCTGTTGCCGATATTCCGGACCGAGGGGTTGCGCCGCGTGGAAGCCGCAGCCCGCGGGCAGCCGCTGATGGAGCGCGCGGGGCTCGCAGCCGCCGACGTCGCCGTCGGCATGCCCGGTACACGCGAGGGATCCGTGCTGGTGCTGGCGGGGCCCGGCAACAACGGTGGCGATGCATTCGTCGTCGCGCGCCGACTGCGTGAGCTGTTCTTCGACGTGGCCGTCGTCTTTCGCGGCGAAGCCGCGCGGCTGCCAGCCGACGCGGGCAACGCCCATCGTGCCTTCATCGGCACGGGGGGAACGACCATGACCGACCTTCCCGCCGCATGGCGCGGATCGCTCATTGTCGATGGGCTGTTCGGCATTGGCCTGGCGCGACCGCTCGCCGCGAAATACGCCTCGCTGGTCGAGCGCGCGAATGGCTCGGGCATTCCGATTCTGGCGCTCGACGTTCCAAGCGGGCTCGACGCCGATACCGGCGCGGTGCGCGGGCCGACCATCCGTGCCGCTGCGACCGCGACGTTCCTCGGCCTGAAACCCGGGTTGCTCACCGGAGACGGCATCGACTACTGCGGCGACGTTTCCGTACACACACTCGGTCTCGCAACCGAGGTCACGACGCGCGCGGTCGGCCACCGGCTCGACTGGCACTCGCTCGCCGTGGATCTGCCCGCCATTCTGAGGCGGCGCGTGCGCAACGTGCACAAGGGTTCCTTCGGTACGCTCGCCATCGTCGGTGGTGCCGACGGCATGGTGGGCGCGCCGCTGCTGGCTGGCCGCGCAGCATTGCACGCCGGCGCAGGCAAGGTGTGGATAGGTTTTCTCGCCGGGCATCCGCCCGCTGTCGACTGGGGCCAGCCCGAGCTGATGTTGCGGCAGGCAGATGAGGTCGTAGGCGCCGGGGCGAGCGCGATGGTTTGCGGTCCGGGACTGGGTGTGTCTGCCTCCACGAAGGCGATCCTGGCGCGGGCGATCGCCGAACGAGTGCCGCTGGTGCTGGACGCCGACGCGCTGAATGCGATCGCCGCGAATCCCGATCTGGCGAGGGCCGTCGCACGACGCGAAGCGCCCACGCTCGTCACACCCCATCCCGCCGAAGCCGCGCGCCTGCTCGGCACGGACACCGCAGCGGTGCAGGCGGACCGGCTGGAGGCCGCGCAGGCGCTCGCCACGAGACTCCAGGCCGCCGTCGTCCTCAAGGGCGCGGGCAGCGTCCTGGCCTATCCTGATATGAGCTGGGACATCAACGCCAGCGGCAACCCGGGCCTCGCGAGCGCCGGCACCGGTGACGTCCTCGCCGGCTTCGCCGGCGCATTGCTGGCGCAGGGACTCGACGCGAAGTCCGCGTTGCGCGTCGCCGTATGCGTGCACGGCGCGGCGGCGGACGCGCTCGTTCGCGCCGGCTGCGGCCCACTGGGCCTCACCGCCGTCGAACTGGTGACGGCGGCGCGGCAGCTGCTCAACGTCCGCTAGGGCAGCAGCACCGTCGCGCCTGTCGTGCCGCGCGATTCGAGCGCGATGTGCGCGCCCGCCGCGTCCTTGAGCGCGAAACTCTGCCGCGGCTCGCTGACGATCTTGCCAGTCCGCACGAGGTCGAACATCTCGCCGGCCATCGCGGTCAGGTCGTCGCGCTTCGCGGTGTGGGTGAAGAGTGTCGGGCGCGTGGCGTAGAGAGACCCCTTCTGCGCCAGCAGCATGATGTCGACCGGGGGAACCGCGCCCGAGGCGTTGCCGAAGCTCACCCAGAGGCCGCGTGGAGACAGGCAGTCGAGCGACGCCGGAAACGTGTCCTTGCCGATGCCGTCGTAGACGACCGGCACGCCCTTGCCCCCGGTGAGCGCCTTCACGCGCTCGACGAAATTCTCGCGCGTGTACACGAT
>CAYGYQ010000019.1:0-24547 GCA_964354035.1 uncultured Bordetella sp. | reverse complement strand
CCCGAAGGAAGCGGAAACATCCGGCCTCTTCTCGTTGAGGTCGTACTGACGCACGTGGGCGCCGGTGCGCGCGACGACCGACCACGCCGCGCCTTGCCGTTCCCACGCCACGGTCGGCCACGCATACACGCGCCGGCCCGTCGTGAGCGTCGGCTGCCGGAAGTACGCGTATTCGCCGACGCCGGCGAAGGTGAGCCCGTTCCAGTCAAGCTCCTGCAGCGTCACCAGCGCCTGCGGTACGCGATTGTAGGGAACCGGTTGTGGCGCCGCGGGATCCTGCAGCGTCTGGAAAGCCTGCGCCCGCGCGAGCAGCTGCCACGGTCCGTTGGCGTAGGCGAGCCCGCCTTCGCGCGGCAGCGTCGTCTGTGACGTGAGTCCGACGCGGTCCGCGAGATCGGCGAAGTAGGTGTCGTCGGAAACCTTGTTGAGGTTCCAGTAACCGATGAGGCCAGGCACGAAATCCAGATTCTGCGTGTGCCTGGAGGAAAGGGCGTACCGGTTGGTGCCTGTCACGCGGTCGTCATGCAGATATTCCGCGGCAACTTCGCCCTGGGCCTTGGCGAAGAGATAGCGCCCCTGTCCGCCGATCTGCAGGCCGCGCTTGGTCATGAGGCGGGGCGTGATCGTCGCGTCGTAGTTGGGCGCAAGATTGACGTAGTACGGCTGCGAGTACTCGAAGCCGCGAATTTCGGTCAAACCGGTGGTCGGCGTGAGAAAGCCCGATTTGCGCTCGTTCGACAGCGGCACCTCGAACCAGGGCGAATAGATCACCGGCGCCCCGAAGAAAAAGACCGTCGCGTCGCGTCCGGTGCCGACCATCCGCGCCTTGTCGATCTCGAGCTCGCCCGTCCGGATGTACCAGTCCTCCCGCGGCGCGACGCAGGTCGTGTAGCGGGCATCGGTGGCCTCGTAACGGTCGGGGCCGGCAAAGCGGAGTTCCGCGGCGCTGCCGCGCGAACCGTTCTCGCCGAGAAAAAAACGCGGCGAAGTGAAGAATCCCGTCTCCGTGCCGCGCTTGAAACGGACCTCGGGGCCGGTGATCCAGTCGACGCCATGGCGGATCAGGACGTCACCCTTGCCCCAGATCTCGTCGCTGACGAAATCGTAGCGCAGCCAATCCGCGAGCACCGTGGCGCGACGGGTGCGCAATTCGACCTTGCCGGCGGCCTCGACAAAGCGGTCGGCGGTGCCGTCGATACGATCGGCGCGCAGGAAAATCGCACCTTCGGATGGCGTCACCGCAGGCACGGCAAACGGCCGAGGCGGTCCGGCGCCCGACGGCAGCGCCGGCGGATTCACCGGCGGCGGCGGGACCAGCCGCGGGGCCGGCACGAGCTCCACCTCGGGCAACGCGTCATCGCTCCCCGGCGCCGCGCTCGCCGCCTGCGCGGCCGCCGCCTGCGGCGCGAGCAGCGTCGCCAGGGCGAACGCGATGGGGGCGAGGCGAGGGATCATCCGCTGAAGGTCGTGCCGGAATGCATAAACCCGATGGTAAGATCGCACATTCTAGTGCACCCTCTTGAAACGGCGCCCGCCAGGCTCCTGGTTCGCGGCGAATCCGCCCAATGACCGCAGCCACGGCCACCGCCGACGTCCGCCGCGACGAGCTCTGCGCCTGGACCACGGCCACGCTTGGCACCGGCGCATTCGCCCTCGCGCCCGCCTCCGCCGACGCGAGCTTCCGCCGCTACTTCCGGATCACGCCCGAGGCGCCGTGGCAGGGGCATTCGACGCTGATCGTCATGGACGCGCCTCCGCCGATGGAGGACTGCCGTCCCTTCGTCCGCGTGGCTGGATTGCTCGCGGACGCAGGCTTGCACGCCCCCGCAGTTCTGGCGGGGGATCCCGGACGCGGCTTCCTTCTGCTCACGGATCTCGGCGCCAGGACCTACCTCGCGGAACTCGACGCGAAGTCCGCGCCGGCACTCTACGCCGACGCGAGCATCGCCCTGATACGCTGGCAGACGGCCACGCGCGATGGCGCGCTGCCGCCGTACGACGAAGCGCTGCTGGCGCGCGAGCTTGCGCTGTTTCGCGACTGGTATGTCGGCCGACATCTCGGGGTCGCGCTTGCGCCGGTGCAGGAGCAGACACTGGCGCAGGCGTTCCGGCTCATCCTCGACAATAACCTCGCCCAGCCACGCGTGTTCGTCCACCGCGATTACCATTCGCGCAATCTGATGCTTGCCGACCCCAACCCGGGCCTTCTCGACTTCCAGGATGCCGTGATCGGCCCGATCACCTACGACCTCGTTTCGCTGCTGCGCGATGCCTACGTCGCCTGGGACGAGGAGCAGCAGATCGACTGGTCGGTCCGCCACTGGGAACGCGCGCGCGCGGCGGGGCTGCCGGTGGGCGCCGATTTCGGCGTCTTCTGGCGTGATTTCGAGTGGATGGGCGTACAACGGCAGCTCAAGGTGCTGGGCATCTTCGCGCGCCTTTGCCATCGCGACGGCAAGGCGGCCTATCTCGCCGACATGCCGCGCGTGATGGGCTATCTGCGCGGCGCGTGCGCGCGCTACCGCGCACTCGGCCCGCTGGCGGCGCTCATCGACGAGATCGAAAGCGGCACGCGTGCCGGAGTGGCTTGACGCGCCCACCCGCCCCGTCCATTGGTGCGATGATCCTCGCCGCGGGCCGCGGCGAGCGGATGCGCCCGCTGTCCGATGCGACGCCCAAGCCCCTGCTCCAGGTGGGCGGCAAGCCGCTCGTCGTCTGGCAGATCGAAGCGTTGGCCCGGGCCGGATGCCGCGACATCGTCATCAACGCCGCCCATCTTGCGGGGCGTCTCGTCGCGGCGCTCGGCAACGGCGCTGCGTTCGGCGTGACGCTGCACTGGTCGCTCGAGCCGGAACCGCTGGAGGCTGCCGGCGGCATCGCCACGGCGCTGCCGCTGTTGCCGTCCGGGCCGGCGTTGATCGTCTCGGGTGATATCTACACGACGTTCGACTACGCGACACTGCTCCCCGCGGCCGCCGCGATGGCGCGCCAGCCGGACCCCGGACGCGCCCATCTCGTGCTGGTGCCGAACCCGCCCTATCATCCCGGCGGCGATTTCGCGCTGGTTGACGGCAGGCTCGCGCTCGATGGGAACCCGCGGCAGACGTTTGCCAACATCGGCCTCTACGATACCCGCCTCTTCCGCGAACTTCCCCGCGGCACGAAGCTCAAATTGCTGCCCTACCTCCAACGGTGGATTGCCGAAGGCCGGGTTTGCGGCGAGACTTTCGACGGTGTCTGGGCGAACGTCGGCACGCCGGACGACCTCGCGCAGCTGGATGCCGCGTTGCGATAGGGGACAGACCACGTTTTCCCGCCGCCCTGCTCCGGTCATGGCCGTGGCCCCACAGGCAAACGCGGCCTGCCCCCTTTGACTCCTTTGAACCGATGCACGCTGCCGACAACGCCAACCCGCTGCTCGATTTTTCGGGTCCGACCCGCTTCGACGCGATCCGCGTCAGGCACGTAACGCCCGCGGTCGACGGTCTGATCAGCGACGCGCGTGCCGCGGTAGACGCCGTCGCCCTGGATTCCCATCCGGCAACCTGGGACAACGTGGCGGAGCCGCTGGCGGCGCCACTCGATCGACTTGATCGCGCGTGGAGCGTGGTCCGGCATCTCAATGCCGTCGCGAGCACGCCTGAATGGCGCGGGGCTTACCACGCCAATCTGCCCAGGATCACCGCATTTCACACCGACCTGGCGCAGGATCTACGGCTCTTTCGCCGATACCGGGAACTCGCCGCGTCGCCATCGTTCATCCGGCTCGATGCGGCAAGACGAAGAGCCGTGGCCAATGAATTGCGCGACTTCCGCCTGGGCGGCGCCGAGTTGCCCGCGCGTGAAAAGGCGCGCCTCAAGGCCGTCGACGAGGAGCTGGCCGAACTGTCGGCGCGATTCGACGACAATGTGCTCGATGCGACCAACGACTGGGCGCTCTACGTCGCCGACCGGAACGAACTGGCCGGCGTGCCGGACACCGTGCTGGCGGACGCGCGTGCCGCGGCCGAAGCCGATGGCAATGCCGGCTGGAAACTCACGCTGCACATGCCGTGCTATCTGCCGGTGCTGAGCTATGCCGACAATCGCGCGCTGCGCGCCACGCTGCATCGCGCCTACGCGACGCGCGCGTCGGACCTGGGCGCGTCGCCGGCATGGGACAACGGTCCGGTGATCCGGCGCCTCCTCGAGTTGCGCCACGAGGCGGCGCGGCTGCTCGGCTACGCCCATTTTGCCGAGGTCTCGCTGGTGCCGAAAATGGCGACCAGCGTCGACGAAGTGCTCGGCTTCCTGCGCGATCTCGTGCGCCACGCCAGGCCATTCGCCCTGCGCGACTACGCGGAACTCCAGGCCTTCGCCCGGACCGAGCTCGGCCTCGCCGAGCTCGCGCCGTGGGACCTCGCCTACGCCTCGGAGAAGCTCAAGGCGAAGCGCTTTGCGTTCTCCGAACAGGAAATTCGCTGCTATTTTCCGGAGCACAAGGTGCTCGCCGGGCTGTTCCACGTGGCGCAGACGCTCTACGGCATCTCGATCCGCGAAAGCCGGGCGCCGAAGTGGCACGACGACGTGCGCTTCTTCGCTGTCAACGACGCGTCGGGCGCGCTGATCGGCCAGTTCTACCTCGACAACTACGCGCGGCCGGGCAAGCAAGGCGGCGCTTGGCAGGACGACGCCGTCAATCGCCGCCGCGCTGGCATGCACCTCCAGCATCCGGTCGCGTTCGTCACCTGCAACCTGTCGGCAGCGACCGACGGCGGCCCCGCCACGTTCACGCACGACGAAGTGATCACGCTCTTCCACGAATTCGGCCACGGCCTGCACCAGCTGCTCACGCGCGTGGAGGTGCCGGGGGTCTCCGGCATTCAGGGGGTCGAATGGGATGCCGTCGAGCTCCCCAGCCAGCTCATGGAGAATTTCTGCTGGGAATGGGGCGTGCTCGAGCCGATGACGGCGCACGTCGACACCGGCGCGCCGTTGCCGCGCGCGATGTTCGACCGGATGCTCGCGGCAAAGAATTTCCAGAGCGGCCTGGCGATGATCCGCAATCTCGAGTTCGGCCTGTTCGACATGCTGCTGCACTCGGCCCAGGACCCCCGCGGCGGCGAGGCGCCGCAGGCCGTGCTCGACGCGGTGCGACGCGAAGTCGCGGTGGCGCCCCGGGCTTCGTACGACCGCTTCATGCATTCGTTCGCGCACATCTTCGCCGGCGGCTACGCAGCTGGATACTACAGCTATCAATGGGCCGAGGTGCTCTCCGCGGACGCGTATTCCGCATTCGAGGAAGCCGGCGTGCTAGCACCCGCCGCGGGAGCGAAATTCCGTGATGAGGTGCTCGCGCGCGGCGGCAGCCGGGACGCGCTCGAGTCGTTCGTGGCCTTTCGGGGAAGGGCGCCCCAACTGGACGCGCTTCTGCGGCATAATGGAATGGCTATGCCCCTATGAGAAGTCGCGAAGGAGAAGCCATGGCACGCAATTGCAGGCGAGTGGCGCTGTTCGTCGGCATCGCCGCCGCCGTTATCGCAGCAGGCGCCGCGGCACAGGCCCAGCAGGTGTTCCGCTACGTCGACAAGGATGGCAAGGTGGTCTACTCGGACCGTGCGCCGCCATCCGATTCCAAGGACGTCCAGGCAAAGCGGCTGTCCCCCAATTACATCGAGAACACCGACGTCCCGATCGCGCTGACGCAGGCGACGGAGCGTTTTCCGGTGACGCTCTACACGTTTGCCTGCGGCGTGGTCTGCCAGAACGCGGAGGCCCTGCTTAACCGGCGCGGCGTTCCGTTCACGAACGTGAACGTCGAGGATGCCAAGGGCGCGGAGCAGTTGCAGAAGCTGACGGGCGCGCAACAGGCCCCGGTCCTGCAGATCGGCGACAAGCTGATCGCCAAGGGCTTCAACGAGGCGCGCTGGACGGCGATGCTCGACGAAGCCGGTTACCCGAAGACCGCGCCGCGTCGCGTCGCGGCGAAAACGCCTACCGAAGCGGTGCCGGCCACGCCGGCTGCAGCTGCGCCGCCCGGAGCCGCGACGCAGGCAGTCGCGGTCCCCGGCGGCGGCTACCCGAAGCAATAGCCGCGGCTTCGCTCCGCCGCAAGCTGCCACCGGTGGCGTCCGCGATCCGCAGTGCCGCGACGCCGCGTCCGAGGCGCCATCATCCTTCGGCGACCGAGCAACGGAGCCGTCCGCCTTGAAGCTCGCCACCTGGAATGTCAACTCGCTCAACGTGCGTCTGCCGCGCCTGCTGGATTGGCTCGTGGCCGTGCGGCCGGACGTCGTGTGCCTGCAGGAAACCAAGACGGAGGACAGCAAGTTTCCGCGCGCGGACTTCGCCACCGCCGGTTACGTGCCGCACTTTGCCGGACAGCGCACGTACAACGGCGTCGCGTTGATCGTGCGCGACGGCATCGGGCCGGTAGCCGACATCGTGACCGCGCTGCCGGACTTCCCTGACGAACAGAAGCGCGTGATCGCGGCGAGTGTCGCCGGCATCCGGGTCGTCGATTTCTACGTGCCGAACGGCCAGGCGGTCGACTCGGAGAAGTACCGGTACAAGCTCGACTGGTGCCGGGCCGCCTCCGCCTTTCTCGCCGGAGAGCTGGCGCGTCATCCGGCGCTCGCGGTGGCGGGCGACTTCAACATCGCGCCGGAGGACCGGGATGTCCACGATCCCGATCTGTGGCGGGACCAGGTGCTGTGCACCGACCATGAGCGCGCGGTCTTTCGCGGCTGGGTCGCGCTGGGCCTCGCGGACAGCTTCCGGCTGTTCGAACAGCCGGCGAAGACCTTCAGCTGGTGGGACTACCGGCAGCTCGCGTTTCCGAAGAACCGCGGCCTTCGCATCGACCACATCCTGCTGTCGCCGGCACTCGCGGCCCGCTGCACCGGCTGCCGCATCGACCGCAACGCACGCAAGGGCGAACGGCCATCGGACCATGCGCCGGTGATCGTCGAGCTCCAACCCTGACTGACGGCGCCGGCCGCGCGTCATTCGCCGGCATTGCCGCCCTTCCTCAGTTCCGGCTCGAGCCCGAGCTCCTGGATCTTGCGCGTCAGCGTATTGCGGCCCCAGCCCAGCCGCTGCGCCGCCTCGATGCGATGGCCGCCGGTGTGGGTCAGCGAACGCAGGATCAGCGTGCGCTTGAACTCGCGCAGCAGCCGCTCGCCGACGCCCTGCTCGCCACGCGCGAGTGCCGCCGTCAGTTCACGATCGAGCGCGCTCCGCCAGTCGTGGTCGCCCGCGTCCGCTCCACCCGCGTCCGCCGACACCTCGCGCAGCTCGGCCGGCAGGTCCACGACGTCGATGCGCTGGCCGGGAGCCATCACGGTGATCCAGTGACAGATGTTCTCCAGCTGCCGGACGTTGCCGGGAAAGGCAAACGCGGTAAGCAATTCCAGGGCCGCGCCGGACAGCACCTTCGGCTCGACGGCGAGCTCGCGCGCGCTCTTCAGCAGGAAGTGGCGGGCGAGCGGCGCGATGTCGTCCTGCCGTTCGCGCAGCGGCGGCAGGCGCAGGCGCACGACGTCGAGGCGATGCAGAAGGTCCTCGCGGAAAAGTCCCTGCCGCACGCGCTCCTCGAGATTCTGGTGCGTCGCCGCGATCACGCGAACATTCGACTTCTGCGGGGCGTGGCCGCCGACGCGGTAATACTCCCCGTCGGCAAGAACGCGCAGCAGGCGCACCTGCAGATCGGGCGGCATGTCGCCGATCTCATCCAGGAACAACGTGCCGCCTTCGGCCTGCTCGAAGCGGCCGCGGCGCGCGCTTTGCGCTCCGGTGAACGCGCCACGCTCATGGCCGAACAGCTCGGACTCCAGCAGGTCCTTCGGTATGGCGGCGGTGTTGATGGCGATGAACGCCCCCGGAGCGCGCGGACTGTGCCGGTGCAGTGCGCGGGCGACGAGCTCCTTGCCGGTGCCCGACTCGCCCGTGATGAGCACCGTCGCGTTCGACTGGGACAGCCGGCCGATCGCGCGAAAAACCTCCTGCATCGCCGGTGCCTGGCCCAGCATTTCCGGCGTGGTGCCCGGCGCGGGCTCGACCGGCGGCTGCGCCGGGGCCTCCGCCATCGCGCGGCGGATGAGGGCCACCGCATGGTCGACGTCGAAAGGCTTCGGCAGGTATTCGAAAGCCCCGCCCTGAAATGCCGCCACGGCGCTGTCGAGATCCGAGTACGCGGTCATGATGATCACCGGAAGCCGCGGAAATCGCTCCTTCACCTGGTCGAGCAGCTGGAGTCCCGACTCACCCGGCATCCTGATGTCGGACACGAGCACGCAGGGATCATCGGCGCCGAACGCCTGCAGCACTTCGTACGCCGAAACGAACGCCTTGTGCGGAATGCCTTCTCGCTCGAGCGCCTTCTCGAGCACCCAGCGAATCGAGCGATCGTCATCGACGATCCAGACCGGTTTCATCGTAGCGTTCCCCAAGGATTGACGCCGACAGGAGCAAACGTGTTCTTGATCATCGCGGCGGGTCCGGCCGGCGGGGCTCGAGCGGCAGGAGTATCGTGAACACCGTGCGCCCCGGCATGCTGTCGCACTCGATCGTGCCGCCGTGCTGCGCGATGAACGCCTGCGCCAGCGTCAGACCGAGCCCGGTGCCCCCCTCGCGCCCCGAGATCAGCGGATAGAAAATGCGGTCGCGTATCGCCTCGGGCACACCCGGGCCGTTGTCCTCGATCGAGAGTGCGAGCGCGACCCGATGCCGCTTCTTCGCCAGCGTCACGTACCGCGCGACGCGCGTGGTCAGGTGGATCTGCGGGTTGGCCGTGGTCGGTTCGAGGGCCTGCGCCGCGTTGCGGACGATGTTGAGCGTCGCCTGCGTGAGCTGCTCCGCATCGGCGTCGAGGTCCGGCAGGCTGATGTCGAAATCGCAGACGATGCCCACGCGCGGGAACTCCGCCTGCACCACGCTGCGCACGCGCGCAACGATCTCGTGGATGTTCGTGCGCTGGAACGATGGCAGGCGGTGGGGCGTCAGCAGCCGGTTGACAAGTGCCTGCAGCCGGTCCGCCTCGCCGATCACGACCTGCGTGTACTCGATCAGCTGCGGTCGATCGAGCTCGCGCTCGAGCAGTTGCGCCGCCCCGCGGATGCCGCCCAGCGGATTCTTGATCTCGTGCGCAAGGTTCCGTATCAGCTCGCGGTTGGCCTGCTGCTGCTCGTTCAACCGCTCCTCACGGGCGATCTTCAGCTGCTGGTCGATGTGTCGGAACTCGAGCAGCAGCACGGCTGTGCGCGTGTCCACCGGCGACACGGTGCAGGTGAGGTGGAGCTTCGCCTTGCCGGCGATGCCCAGTTCGAGCTCCTGCTCGGTGTACGTCGCGCCGCCGTGTACGGCCTTGTCGATGGCCGCACAGAGCCCTTGCGCGTCCGCAAAAATCTGTTCCGGCCGATGGCCCACAAGATGCTTCTTCGCGAGCTCGAACAGGTTTTCCGCAGCGGGATTGGCGTAGGTCACGCGGCGCGCGCAGTCGAGCATGAGCACCGCCGTCGCCAGCAGTTCGAGGCCGGCGCAGGCACTGGCCGAATCTTCGCCGGCGAAAGGGGCAAGAGGTGGCGAGATCACGGTCATGGGCAGCGGCTAAGCAGCGAACGCGGCAGCGCCGAGGCCGCCATCGCTACGCAGCAATTTTCACGCCCGCCCGTCGCCCGGGCGCCGCCTGGCGCCGTCACTTGACCGCGGCCAGTTCCTTCTTCAGGGCTTCGATGTTCTTCTCGTGGACGGCAACGGACTGGCGCAGCCGCGCGATGCGACCGCGGTATTTCTCGGCGTCCGCGCGCTCTTCCGGCAGCGGCACCGGTGCGCCGTCGGCGTATGCGCTGCGCGTCTCGGCGAGCAATTTCTCCTCGGTGGCAAGCTCGTCGGTGAGCACCTTGCGCCGGACGCCATCGCGGCCCTTCTGGGTTTCCGGGTCGACGCGCGGGAAGCCCGCGGGTGTCGGGGCCTTGGGCGTCGCGCGTTCTGCGCTGCCGCCGGGGACGTTGAAATAGGAAAACGCCCCGGTCTCGGTCGCGCAGCGGTAGGTGTCGCCGGCAAGCCACATCGGCTTGTTGACGCAACCGGACTCCCGGGCCTTTTCGGCAAGTGTCGCGGCCAGGGCGCTGGCCATGCACCCGCCGCCAACGCAGGCGCAAAGCAGCGCGAGGCGCGCAATTTTCACCCCGGCGCCCCGATGGGGTTCTTGATTCGGCATGCGCCGCAGTGTATTGAATTATCGCGGGCGAGGCAAAGAAGGGGCGGGCCTCGCGGCCGGCCCCTTCCTCGGCCATTGCCTGCAGCAGGAGTGGCGTGACGGTACGACTACAGGCTGAAATACATGTCGTACTCGACCGGATGCGTCGTCATCCGGAAGCGGGTGACCTCTTCCATCTTGAGCGCGATGTAGGCGTCGACCATGTCGTCGGTGAATACGCCGCCTTTGGTCAGGAACGCGCGGTCGCGATCGAGGTGATCGAGCGCCTCGTCGAGCGACGCGCAGGGATGCGGCACCTTGGCGGCCTCTTCCGGCTCGAGATCGTAGAGGTTCTTGTCCATCGGATCGCCCGGGTGGATCTTGTTCTGCACGCCGTCGAGGCCCGCCATCAGCATCGCCGCGAACGCGAGGTACGGATTCGCCGTCGGGTCGGGGAAGCGGACCTCGATGCGGCGGCCCTTCGGGTTCGGAACGTACGGAATGCGGATCGCCGCTGACCGGTTGCGCGCCGAATACGCGAGATTGATCGGCGCCTCGAAGCCCGGCACCAGGCGCTTGTACGAGTTCGTGCCCGGATTGGTGATCGCGTTCAGCGCCTTCGCGTGCTTGATGACGCCGCCGATGTAGTACAGCGCCATGTCGGACAGACCCGCGTAGCCGTCGCCGGCGAAGAGGTTCTTGCCGTCCTTCCAGACCGACTGGTGGCAGTGCATGCCCGAGCCGTTGTCGCCGACGATGGGCTTCGGCATGAAGGTGGCGGTCTTGCCGTACGCGTGCGCCGTGTTGTGCACCGCGTACTTCAGTATCTGCAGCCAGTCGGCGCGCTTCACGAGCGTCTCGAACTTCGTTCCGATCTCGCATTGACCGGCGTTTGCCACTTCGTGGTGGTGCACCTCGACCTCGACGCCCATCTGCTCGAGCGCAAGGCACATGGCCGACCGGATGTCCTGCAGCGAATCGACCGGCGGGACGGGAAAGTAGCCGCCCTTCACCGTCGGCCGATGGCCCATGTTGCCACCTTCGAACTTCTCGGCGCCCGACCACGCGGCCTCGGACGAGAACACCTTGCAATAGCTCCCCGACATGTCGACCGACCACTCGACCGAGTCGAATATGAAGAATTCCGGCTCCGGGCCGAAATAGGCGGTGTCGCCGAGCCCGGTCGATTTGAGGTAGGCGTCGGCGCGCTTCGCCAGCGAACGCGGATCGCGCTCGTAGCCCTTGCCGTCCGACGGCTCCACCACGTCGCAGGTGATGTTGAGCGTCGTCTCGTCCATGAAGGGGTCGATGTAGGCCGCGTTGGGGTCCGGCATCAGGAGCATGTCCGACGCCTGAATCCCTTTCCAGCCGGCGATCGACGACCCGTCGAAGGCGTGACCGCTTTCGAACTTGTCCATCACAAACTGCTTGGTCGGCACCGAAACGTGCTGTTCCTTGCCACGAGTGTCAGTGAAACGAAGGTCAACGAACTTGACGTCCTTCTCTTTGAGCATCTTGAGGACGTCGGCGGGGCTGGTCATGCGAGTCTCCTTGTTGGCGGCGCAGCTTGGTCTACGGTGCATTGCAAAAGCAGCAAATTGGGATTAGCGAGAACTATGCCATATCGCTGTGGGCCTGAAAGCCCCTGCGCGACAAGAAATCACACGCTCAGCTGACGCGCGAGGTGCAATGTTGCACCATGTCGGGGCATTTCGACCAAAAGAGCTACCAATTTGGTGCGGTCGCTGTTGTTTGGTCTGATGTCGCATGGTGCGCCGCATCAAACGATCGGTCTCGCTGATCGAATCCTGCAAAGGTTGATCGGGCCGCAAGCAAGCCATTCACGTAACCCATTGTTAAATTGTAGTTTAGTACTCATCAACGCAATCCAAAGGGCGCACCGCCCTGGTGCAGGGACAAGATCGGCCGTTGCCGGCGCCTCGATCAAGGATAGAACATGTACAGCCGGTAACCCGCCTGCGACGTGGCGCTCGCGTCGATGAAAACCTTGAACGCGACCTCGCCGTTCGGGGCGATGCCGCCCTCCAGGTCCGCCGTCCCGCCGGCATACTCGGCGGGGGCCAGCGCGCGGCGCACGACAATGCGGTCTTGCGCGTCGGTCAGAGTCAACTCGAAATGAGGATAGGCAAGCGGCCAGCCAGCCCGATTGCGCACGGTCGCCGTCAGGATCAACAGACCCCTGTGCGCCGGATCGGCCTGCAGATCGGATGCTTCGATCGAAAGGTAGGCCATCGCTGCGTCGCGCAACGGCCTGACTGCACATCCGGCCGCAACGCAAAGCCGGGTGAATGCGGGACGGGTTGCAGGCCAGAAAGTCGCAATCGCATCCCGGAAATGAAATACCGCCTGCCCGATGACCAGCAGCACGAGCAGGACGATCGCGATCGCGTAGGCAACCATGCGCACCCACCCCGGCTTCGTGGTCGCCTGGGGCGCAAAACGGTCTTCCGGCGCCGCCAAGGCCGTGGCGGCGCCAACCAGATGCGTTGACGCTGTCGCCGCTGACTCTGCTGTCGCCGCTGACTCTGCTGTCGCCGCTGGCTCTGCTGTCGCCGCTGACTCCGCTGTCGCCGCTGTCTCCGCGCTCGCCGCTGTCTGCCCTGTCTGCCCTGTCTCCCCGGTCGCTGCCGTTCTCGCCATCTCCGCAGAAGTTTCCACCGCCTGCGCGTCGCGCGGCGGCGCCAAGCGCGAATCCGGTGCGGCCTCGTCGATCGGCGCTGCACCCTCGCCGGGCTGCGCGGTTGACGCCAGCGAAACCAGCCGAGCCACGCCGTCGAACACCGTCTTGCACTGGCCGCAGCGGACCTGCCCCGCGCGCACCGCCAGTTGCTCTGCGGTGACGCGAAACACGGTCGCGCAACCGGGGCAGCGCGTATATTTTTCTTCGGGCATCGGAGGTGGCACGAAGCGGGTTGCCGGTCGCGGGTGGAGGAAATTGCTACGCCGTCAGCGGACGGTGTTCTCGTCCCGGCGCGCTCCTGCCAACGCGACCCAGCCATCGTCACTGGCACAGATTGCGATATTAAACCACCGCCGGTAGGCGGCGATGACCGCGGCGGCCTGCGCATCGAGGATTCCCGACAGGACGATGCGTCCACCCGAACGGACACGTTGCGCAAGCGCCGGCGCCAGCAACACGAGCGGATTGGCCAGGATGTTGGCGACGACGACATCGAACGGAATCCGCTCTCCCCGGAGCCGGTCGACCGTGAGGAACGCCGCCTCGACACCATTGCGCAGGGCGTTGGCGCGACTCGCGCTGAGCGCCTGCGGGTCGACGTCGGTACCGACGACGCGCGCGGCGCCCAGCCGGCAGGCGGCGATCGCGAGGATGCCCGAGCCGCAGCCGTAATCGAGAACCGTCTCGCCCGCGCGCAACTCGCGCGCGAGCCACCTCAGGCACAGGCGAGTCGTCGGATGCGAACCCGTGCCGAACGCAAGTCCCGGGTCGAGCGCGAGATTGATCGCCGCGGGGTCGATGGGCTCGCACCACGACGGAACGATCCAGAGCGCCTCCGTGATCCTGAGCGGGGTGAACTGTGCCTGCGTCGCGCGCACCCAATCCTGCTCGGGCACGCTGAAGGTCTCGTGCGGCGGCAGCACCTTGCCCGATGCGGCCAATGCCGCCAGCGCGGCCGCCAGATTGGTCGCCGCCGAAAACAGCACCGTCAACCGGCTCACCGGCCAGGCGGTCGTCACTGCCGAACCAGGCTCATCGTACAGCGGCGTCTCGGCCGGCGTTCCGGCGCGTGCGTCGGCGATGTCGACCGAGAGCGCACCGGAGTTCATCAGCGCGTCCGCCCAGACTTCGGCGGCGGCGGCGTCAATGTCGAAGCGCAGGGCAAGGTAGCTCATGGGGAAAGCACGGTCCTGTCGGGCTGTTGGTGGACCGCCTGCATGAGCGGGGGCAGGTGCGCCGATTGGCACCCCGCTGACGGGTGACCGGACTCCCGACCGGCGCATCCGGAACCGTTCCTAGCCCACCTGCTTGCGTTTCGCGAGTTTCTCTTCGAGGTAGTGGATCGACGCCCCGCCGCGCAGGAACTTCTCGTCGAGCAGAAGCTCCTGGTGCAGCGGGATGTTCGTCTTGATCCCTTCGACCACCATTTCGGACAGGGCGATGCGCATCCGCGCGATCGCCTGCTCGCGCGTATCACCGAAGGCGATGACCTTGCCGATCATCGAATCGTAGTAGGGAGGAACGAAATAGTTGTGATAGACATGCGAATCGACGCGGATGCCGGGGCCGCCTGGCGCGTGGTATGACGTGATGCGCCCCGGCGACGGGACGAACGTGTAGGGATCCTCGGCGTTGATCCGGCACTCGATCGCGTGGCCGCGCCGCACGATGTCGCGCTGACGGAAGCGCAGCTTCTGGCCCGCCGCTACCCGGATCTGCTCGGCCACGAGATCGATCCCGGTCGTGAGCTCGGTGACCGGATGCTCGACCTGGATGCGCGTGTTCATCTCGATGAAGAAGAATTCGTCGTCCTGGTACAGGAACTCGAACGTGCCGGCGCCGCGATACCCGATCTTGCGGCAGGCATCGGCGCAGCGCTCGCCGATGCGCGTCAGCGCGCGCGCGGAAAGCCCGGGCGCCGGCGCCTCCTCGATGATCTTCTGATGCCGGCGCTGCATCGAGCAGTCGCGCTCGAACAGGTATACGGCGTTCTTGTGCTCGTCGGCCAGCACCTGGATCTCGATATGCCGGGGGTTGCCGAGGAACTTCTCCATGTAGACCACCGGATTGCCGAAGGCGGCCTGTGCCTCCGCGCGGGTGAGCGACACGGCGGCCACGAGCGCCGCTTCCGTGTGCACGACGCGCATTCCTCGGCCGCCGCCGCCGCCCGAGGCCTTGATGATCACCGGGTAGCCGATCGACCGCGCGATCTTCACGACGTCCTTCGGATCCTCCGGAATGGCGCCTTCGGAGCCCGGCACGCAGGGCACGCCGGCCTTGATCATGGCCGCCTTGGCGCTGATCTTGTCGCCCATCAGCCGGATCGTGTCGGCCCGTGGTCCGATGAAGACAAAGCCCGAGCGCTCGACCTTTTCGGCGAAATCCGCGTTTTCGGACAGAAATCCGTAGCCCGGGTGAATCGCCTGGGCGTCGGTGACTTCCGCCGCCGCGATGATCGCCGGCACGTTGAGGTAGCTCGCTGCGGATGCGGGCGGGCCGATGCACACGGATTCATCGGCGAGGCGCACGTACTTCGCCTCGCGGTCGGCCTCGGAGTGAACCATGACCGTCCGGATTCCGAGCTCGCGGCAGGCACGCTGGATGCGCAAGGCGATCTCGCCGCGATTGGCGATAAGAATCTTTCCGAACAGCTGGTTCGGATTCTTGGCCACGATGGGCGACGAGGGGGGACGCAGGGGCGGCAAATCAGGCGATCACGACCAGCGGCTGTCCGAACTCCACGGGCTGCCCGTTCTCGGCGAGCACCTGCTTGACGACGCCACTCTTGTCGGACTCGATCTCGTTCATCAGCTTCATGGCTTCGATGATGCAAAGGGTATCGCCGACCTCCACGGAGTCGCCCACTTCGACGAAGGCCTTCGCGCCCGGAGAAGCCGCGCGATAGAAGGTTCCGACCATCGGGCTCTTGACCTGATGACCCTCCGGTTCTGCCGGTTGGCTGGGCTCTGGCGCCGATGCCGCGGCCCCCGCCACCGGGGCCGTCACGGCGGGCACCGTGACCGGCACGACTGTCGGCGCCGCACTGGAGGCAACGGCTCGAGTGATGCGTACCCGTTCCTCGCCTTCCTGGATCTCGAGCTCCGCGATCCCGGAACTCTCGACCAGCTCGATCAGGGTCTTGAGCTTGCGCAGGTCCACGGCGTCACCCGGCCAGTCGCGAGAGCCCGTGGGCCACCGCAAATTCGTAGCCCTGGACTCCCAGGCCGACAATCGTTCCGATCGCCCGGTCGGAGAAATAGGATTGGTGCCGGAAGGACTCCCGCGCGTGGACGTTGGACAGATGAACCTCCACGTAGGGGATGGCAACCGCGGACAATGCGTCCCGCAGAGCCACGCTCGTATGCGTCAGGCCAGCCGGATTGATCACGATGAACCCGACGCGTTCGTTTCTCGCCGCGTGCACGCGGTCGATGAGCGCTCCCTCGTGATTGCTCTGGAAGGCCGTGAGGGTGACCCCTGCGGACCGCGCTTGGCGCACCAGTCCGGCATCGATCTCGGCGAGCGACCTGCCCCCATAGATCTCGGCTTCGCGCGAGCCGAGCAGATTCAGGTTCGGGCCGTGCAGGACCAGGATCGATGCAGGCCCAGGGCCCCCCGCGCGTTGGGCGCGGGGCACTGCGTTGCGTGGACGGAGTGCCATCGGTGGGAGACTACCGCGTCATGTCGAACGCCGAGTTTAGCTTATATTGGGGCCAATTGTCCAGCGATGACGCAAGATCGACGCAACGACATCACAAGCTGGCGGCTACCGTTCCGCGCGCGATTACGCCAGCGGCGCGGTGGCGGATAGGCTGACTGCCATGAAATGTCGATGCTACTGTTGGAATTGCAGTTAACCTCTTTTGGTTATAATTAAATACAATTAAGCGCCTTTTCAAAGTAATTGGCTGACAATAGCTCTAAGTTGCGCATCCTTGATCGGTCCAAGTTGGGTATGGCTGATGCGCCCGGCGCGGTCGACGATGATGGTGAACGGAAGGGCGCCCAGACGATTGCCAAAGGTGCGCGACAGCTCGATGGCGCCATAGCCTCCGATCAGCACCGGGTAATTGAGGCCCAGCTCAGCGGCGAAGGCCTCGACCTTTGGCACGTCGTCAATGGCGATGCCAACGAATTGCAGACCTCGCGGGCCGAGTTCCTGCTGCACCTTTACGAACTCCGGCATCTCCTCCCGGCAGGGCACGCACCAGGTCGCCCAGAAGTTGACGACCAGCACCTTCCCTTGCCATTGGCCGATCGACTGCTCGCGGCCCTTCGCGTCCGGCAAGGCAACTCCGAAAAGCGCTCCGGCTTCTTTACCGCGCAGGTCGGTGACGTTCCCGCGGTCGGCGAACCCGCCAAAGTACAAGCCCGCGCCCAGCGCGATCACAGCAGCCAATGCCATGGTCGCCCAGACCAGGGGGCGTCGAGTGGCGAAAGGGCTGGTCATGGCCTCAGAGTGAACACTCACACTTGCCGAGTGCCGCGGGCGGCAACGGGGGAACGACCCACGCTGCGGGCACGCCGGGGCCGTGCGCGGTGGCCATTAGTTGAACCAGGATTTCTTCGCCGGGGTTGCCGCCACCGGGGCTCCAGGCCGCCCCCCCGGCGCAGGCAGCGCCACGGTGACACTCTGAACCTGGGGCGGGTAACAAACGCCTGCGTCCGCGCACCCCTGCGACTCGGCTTTGACGGTCACCTTCAGACCGGGCTCGGCGCCCACCAGTGGCAACCGGACCGCAAACAGGCCGCGGTATGTTTCGACAGTGCCGAAGAACGGGTCGTCCTTGACCACACCTGGCGGGAGCAGGGGGGCCGATGCGAGCGCCGCCGGCTCGACGGCGAATTTCATCTTTTCGCGGTAAAGATAGTATCCCTGCGCGATCACAAAGCGAACCTCGACGGACTTCTCGTCGATCGCCTGGACGCTCAACGCGAACGCCCGCTCCGGTTCCAGCAGCTTGGGTTCCGCCGCAGCAACGCCCGAACAGAACGTCAACGCCACCACGGCGCTGGTCAAAATACCGGCGATCGAGGATTTCAACATCAACTCGGCGCCGACCCGGCCCGCCGGCAGCGTGCCGTGAGCCAAGCGCGTTCTCGAACTCGGCCTAGCGATCCGCATGCGTCTTGACCGCCACCGGAATTGCCTGTGCAGTTTCGCATAGCGTAGTTTCGCGCAGTTTCGCGTAGTTTCGCGTAGTTTCGATTTAGCCGCGCCAGTGATAAAGTGATCCGACCCGTGCCCCGACACTGACGCAGGCGGCCAGAAGCGCCTGCAGCAGCGATCGGGCGAGGGCAAGCGCCGATGCGCTGTCGGGCATCGGCCTGAGGATCTTTATCGCCGCGCCGGTCAAGGAGCGCCCCATGCGAGTTGCATCCCTGCTGATTGTACTGGGTTTCCCCGTCCTCGACCTGTACGCGACCATTCGCTTCGCGCGGTGGACCGGCGTGCCCACTTACGCGTGGCTCGGACTGGCCGCCATTGCCGGGCTCTACCTGCTGCGCAACGAGCGCATTGCCTTCCGCGCCAGCACGGTCGCGGCCATGCACGGCGGGCAGCCGCGGCTTCGCGGGCTGCTCGACAGCGGCCGCAAGGTGCTGGCCGGCATGCTCTTCCTGCTCCCCGGGATCCTGAGCGACGTCATGGCGCTCGTGTTGCTTGCGTTGCCGCTGAACGTCGGCCGCGATATCGCGCCGCACGCTGCGGCGGCAGGAAATTCCGGTGGCAGTCGCCAAGCGATCGACGGCGATTTCCGCCGCCTCGACTGAGATAAACGGCCCCCACGCTCACTGTGTGCGGCCGAGCCGCATCCCGCTGCGCGGGACCAGCCTTCGGCTGTCCTGCGGCCTTCGGCCTGGTGTTCGCTGCCCCCCGCGGGGGCGCGCAGCGTCCTTCGGGCGGGCGCTGACGCGCTATTTCATCCGGTCGAGCACCGTCGGCTCGTCCTTGTCGGCCCGCCGGTGGGCCCAGCGCATCATCACGGCTCCGGCCGCGATCATCGGCAACGAGAGCCATTGCCCCATCGTGAGGCCAAGCGCCAGATAGCCCAGGAAGCTGTCGGGCTCGCGCGCGTACTCGGCAACAAAGCGGGCGACTCCATAACCAACGAGGAACAAGCCCGACGCTGCGCCCAGAGGGCGCCGGCGGCGCGTATAGACCCACAGCAGCACAAAGAGCGCAAGTCCCTCGAGACCGAACTGGTAGAGCTGCGAAGGATGTCGCGGCACGGGACCCGCCGGAGGAAACACCATGGCCCAGGGCAGGTCCGTGACGCGTCCCCAGAGTTCGCCGTTGATGAAGTTGCCGAGCCTGCCGGCGGCGAGACCCAATGGCACCAGCGGCGCGACGAAATCGGTGACGTCGAGCCAGCGTTTCCGACGCGACCGCGCGAAGAACCACAACGCCACGAGCACCCCGAGAAAGCCGCCGTGGAAACTCATCCCGCCCTGCCAGACGGAAACGATTTCGAGCGGGTGCGCGAGATAGTAGAGCGGCTTGTAGAACAGCACGTACCCGAGCCGTCCACCGAGGATCACGCCGAATACGCCATAGAGCAGCATGTCGTCGACGTCGCGCGGGTGCCAGCCGGTGAGCAGGTTCTGGCGCGCGCGATGCTTGCCCAGAAGGACAAACAGCACGAATCCGACCAGGTACATGAGCCCGTACCACCGCACCGCGATGGGCCCGGCATGAAATGCGATCGGATCGAACTCGGGATGGACGAGCATGCCGGAGCGGGGGCGCGTTGCGCCACCTGCTAAAATTGCAACATTCGATTATACGCAGCCCCACGCCGCGAACGCCGTGCCGCCGCGCCGCCCGAACCCCCACCAACACCTCCGGAGTTCCCCCATGTCGTACAACCGTCGCTCGAGGCTCATCACCCAGGGTATCGCCCGTTCGCCCAACCGTGCGATGCTGCGCGCCGTCGGCTTCGCCGACGGGGATTTCGACAAGCCGATCGTGGGGGTCGCCAACGGCCACAGCACGATGAATCCGTGCAACGCCGGCATTCAGCCGCTGGTCGACCGCGCAATGGCCGCGCTCAAGGAAGCCGGCGCGATGCCCCAGGTCTTCGGCATCCCGACCGTCACTGACGGCATCGGCATGGGCACCGAGGGCATGAAATACTCGCTGGTCTCGCGCGAAGTCATTGCTGACGCAATCGAGACCTCGGTCAACGGCCAGTGCATGGACGGCGTGCTCGTCGCGGGAGGCTGCGACAAGAACATGCCGGCCGGCGTGATGGCAATGGCACGGATGAACGTCCCCGGCATCTTCGTCTATGCGGGTACGATCAAGCCCGGCCACTGGAAGGGCCAGACCCTCACCATCGTCTCGCCGTTCGAGGCCGTCGGCGCGTTCACGGCCGGCAAGATGGCGCAGGAGGACTACGACGGGATCGAGAGGAACGCCTGCCCGAGCGTCGGTGCCTGCGGCGGCATGTACACCGCCAACACCATGTCGTCGTCGTTCGAGGCGCTCGGCATCAGCCTGCTGGGGAGCTCGCAGATGGCCTCCCCGGATGCCGAGAAGGCCGACTCCGCGGCCGAGTCGGCGCGGGTGCTGGTCGAAGCAATCAAGCGGGACTTGAAGCCACGCGACATCATCACCCGGAAGTCGATCGAGAACGCGATCGCGCTGGTGATGGCGACGGGTGGCTCGACCAACGCGGTCCTCCACTACCTCGCGATCGCGTCCGCCGCCGAGGTCCCCTGGACGATCGACGACTTCGAGCGTATCCGCAAGCGCGTGCCGGTGCTGTGCAACCTGAAGCCGTCGGGAGAATACGTGGCCGTGGATTTCCACCGTGCAGGCGGCGTGCCGCAGGTGCTGAAGATGCTGCTCGCGCACGGCCTTCTGCATGGCGATTGCGTCACCATCACCGGCCGCACGATCGCCGAGGAGCTTGCGCACATACCCGCCGAACCGCGCGCCGACCAGGACGTCATCCGGCCATGGTCGAAGCCGATGTACGCGCAGGGCCATCTCGCGATCCTGCGCGGCAATCTCGCCACCGAAGGCTGCGTGGCGAAGATCACCGGGCTCAAGCGCCTGTCGATCACCGGCCCGGCGCGGGTGTTCGACTCCGAGCCGCAGGTGATGGACGCGATCATGGCGGGGAAGATCAAGGCCGGCGATGTCGTCGTGATCCGCTACGAAGGCCCGAAAGGCGGACCCGGGATGCAGGAGATGCTCGCCCCCACGTCCGCGTTGATTGGGCAGGGGCTCGGCGAATCCGTCGGCCTCATCACCGACGGTCGCTTTTCGGGCGGGACCTGGGGCATGGTCGTGGGACACGTCGCCCCCGAAGCCTACGTCGGCGGCACGATTGCGCTGGTCGAGGAAGGCGACTCGATCACGATCGACGCGAACCGCCTGCTGATCCAGCTGAACGTCGGCGATGCAGAGCTTGCGCGGCGGCGCGAGGCATGGCGGCCGCCGGCCCCACGCCACACGCGGGGGCTGCTGGCCAAGTACCGGCGCCTCGTTTCGACGGCGAGCGTTGGCGCCATCACCGATGGGGATGCCTAGCCGTACGGAATGCCTCGACGCCTCATCTGCCCCTCTGCGCGGCGGGCGGACTGATCGGTCGCTGTGCCCTGTTTCCAGGTTTTTGTCATGCGAGAACACCATGCCGAGCATCCTGCGCACCGTTGTCGTCGGTTTTTGCATCGCGGCCACGGCAGCCCTTGCCGGTTGTGCGGGCTTCGAGAGCGCGGGCTCCGGACCCGCCGCGGAGGCACCGGCCTATCGCGTTGGCGACCGCTGGACCTACCGTGTGCAGGACGGCTTCCGGTCCCCGGAACGCTGGGAGGAGACGCATTCGATCACGGCAATCGGCACGGAGGGGATCAGCGCGCGGATTACGCAGAAGGGTCCGTCCCGAGACATCGCCCGCGCCGAACTGTGGTCGGCACCCGGCCTGGTGAAGATCGGCGCGGTGTTCAACAACGAAACGCGCCGCTTCGTTACGCCGCTCGAGCGCTACCGGTTCCCGCTCGCCGCTGGCCAGAGTTGGAGCCAGTTCGTCGACAACTTCAACGAGACCACGAAGGCAACCGGGCAGATCAACCGCCATGTCCGGGTTCGCGGCTGGGAAAAGGTGACCACTCCGGCTGGAACATTCGACGCGCTTGCCATGCATGTCGTGATGCATCTTGACGACGAGGAGTTCTGACGCTACGCGACACAATGCAATTACACCGTGTGGTATGCGCCGGCGGTACGCGGCGTGGTGCGCGCGGAAAAACGGGCCCAATACCTCGAGAGGGGCGGCGGCCTCGATTTCGTTGGGCGGATCTCCACGCAAAACGCCGTGGTGGAGCTCCTTTCGTTCACGCCCGGCATTTGAAGCGCCTCCCGCCAAGGCGGCGCGCCCCGACCGCTTGGTCGCAGTCGCACTCGGTCAGATCCCGAGTCGCTGCCAGATCGTCGTGGTCAGCGCCGCCTGATTCAGCGTGTAGAAGTGCAGGCCAGGCGCGCCGCGCGCAAGCAGCCCGTCGGCGAGCTCCGTGACCACATCCAGTCCGAACGCGCGGATCGACGCGATGTCGTCGCCGTAGCCTTCGAGCTGCTTGCGGATCCAGCGCGGGATTTCGGCGCCGCACATGTCGGAAAAGCGCGCGAGCTTGGAGAAGCTCGAAATCGGCATGATGCCGGGAACGATCGGCACCGAGACGCCCGCGCCACGGCACGCGTCGACGAAGTGCCAGTACGCGTCGGGATTGTAGAAATATTGCGTGATCGCCGAGTCGGCGCCCGCGTCGACCTTGCGCCTGAACGCGACGAGGTCATCCTGCGCGCTGCGCGCCTGCGGATGGCATTCCGGGTAGGCGGCGACGTCGATCTTGAACCAGTCACCCGTCTCGCGGCGGATGAACGCGACCAGCTCGCTCGCGAAGCGAAGATCGCCCACGTCGCCCGACCCGGACGGATGATCGCCCCGCAGGGCGACGACGTGCCGGATGCCGTGTGCCTTGTACTGCGCGAGCACTTCGCCGATCGACTCGCGCGAGCCGCCCATGCACGACAGGTGCGGCACCCCCTGCATACCTTCGGCGCGGAAATCGAGCACCGTCGAGAGCGTGCCATCGCGCGTTGAGCCGCCGGCGCCGAAGGTCACCGAACAGAATGCGGGCTTCAGCTGCGCGACCTGCCGTCGCGTCGCGCGCAGCTTATCGATACCCTCGGGCGTTCTGGCGGGGAAGAACTCGAGGCTGAACAGGCGAGGCGGCGAGGTGGTCATCGGTCGGGGAAAGATTGGCCTGCGGGCGCGGTATCGCTCAGTTCCGTTTCTTGCGGCAGCAGCGCCGAGAGGAGCCAGACGAGCAGCACGCGCATGGGTCGAATCTCCGGGAAAGACGTCAGCGGGACGCGCCGTCACAGTACGGCTTGAGCGTCGCGTAGAGCGTCGAGTTGACCGGCGCCGGGATGCCCGCTGCCGTCGCCATGCGGGCGACGGCGCCGCAAAGCCACGGCGCCTCCAGCCGGTTGCCGGCCGCGAGATCGTTCAGCATCGAGGATTTCATTTCCGCCGGCAGGCCGTCGGTGAACTTCATCAGCTGCGCGATGAAGTCGTCGGCAAGTGCGATCCCCTGCGTACGTCCCAATGTCCACGCCTCGCGCATCGCAGCTTCGAGCACGGCGCGCAAGTCGGGGTCGGCACGCAGAACGCCGATCGGCTGCCGCGCGACGCTCGTCAACCCGGAGAACGCCGCCAGAAAGACGAACTTCTCCCACAACGCGCGGCGGATGTCGGCGACGAGCTCCGCGTCGATCCCGGCACTCTTGCAGGCGGCGAGCAGCGCTTCGGCAGCGGATCGCTGCGCCACCTGCATCGGGCCGAAGCGCAGGCGCGCCATCGTCCCGGTGTGGCCGATGACGCCGGGTTCGGCAATCGTCGCGGCGATCTGCGCGACGCCGCCCAGCACGCGCTCGGCGCCGACGACCGCGCCGATTCGCTCGACGCTCCCGACGCCGTTCTGGAACGGGACGACGACGCCGCCGTCCGCGACGAGCGGGCGGATCGCCTGTGCGGCCTGCTCCGTGTCCCAGAGCTTGACCGCGAACAGCACGACATCCGCGCGCCCGAGCGCCGAAGCGTCGGCGGCGACTTCCGGCTGCGCGAGCCGGACGTCGCCGTTGGCGCTCTTCACGACGAGGCCGCGCTCGCGCATCGCCGCGAGATGCCGCCCGCGCGCGACGAACGCGACGTCATGCCCCGCCTGCGCGAGCCTCGCCCCGAAGTAGCCGCCGACCCCGCCGGCACCCATCACCACGATGCGCATGGCGCTCTCCCTCCGGCCCGGATCAGTAGCGATACGTGTCCGGCTTGTACGGCCCTTCCGCGGCCACGCCGATGTAACCCGCCTGCTTGTCCGTCAGCGGCGTCAGCATGGCGCCCAGCTTCGACAGCTGCAACCGCGCCACCTTCTCGTCGAGGTGCTTCGGCAGCACGTAGACACCCACCGGGTACCGGCCGGCGCCGCTCTGCGCGTCGGCCCAGAGCTCGATCTGCGCCATCACCTGGTTGGCGAACGACGAGCTCATCACGTACGACGGATGGCCCGTTCCGCAGCCGAGATTCACCAGCCGCCCTTCCGCCAGCAGGATGATCCGCTTGCCGTCCGGGAAGATGACGTGATCAACCTGGGGCTTGATG
>CAYGYQ010000018.1:22464-24755 GCA_964354035.1 uncultured Bordetella sp. | reverse complement strand
CTCGGCCAGTCAGCGACCGTCGAATCTGAACGCGAGCGGTTTGAGGGTCGACGGGCGCAGTACGATGCGTAGCGGGAGTTCAGTGTGGCGGCAAGTGGGCGCTCACCGTTTGAGTCAGATGACACTCTCGCCGCGGGCTAGGTGCATAAATCAAGAAAGGGGCATGTGCCGCGAGACTCAGAGCATCAGCTGTCGGATGGAGCCGCACACGGAAATCAGTTGCGGACCATCCATTCGGCCGATGATCTGACGGACGACCGACCCCATGACCTGCTGCACGCCTGCCATTCCGAGGTTCGCCGACTGCTCCACGAGCAACCCTGGCTTGGCGAGCCTGAGCGGTTTCATGAAGTAGCAGTCCATGCCACTATTCGTCAACTCCAAGACGAGATCCGCGAGGGCTTCGCGGTGCATGGCGGCATTCTGCGCCTGCTCGAGAGTGCTGAGCAGCGAAAGTGTCTTCTTGCGCAGCGCTGCGGAGTGATAGAAGCGAAGAAACGCCATTGCGGGCGCGGAGGGTTCTGCTCGCAGCTTGGAAGACCGCTTACCCTTCAAGGAAGGTACGCGCTTCGAGTAGGTGGCCATGAGCGCCATTATCGGGCGCGCCGGGTTGACCACCCGCGGTCGACACCTGCCCCATGCACGCAGATCAGATGTTTGCCCCGGCCTGTTTCCGGCGAGCGTCGGGCGTGCCGAGCGACCTCAGGTCTTCCCGGGCGGCGCAAGCAGCCGCCCGCGAGCAATCAGCGCCACGGTCCTGGCGGCGAGGACCGAGATCACCGTCGAAGCGACGGCGAGCGCGATCCCGCCGACGAGCGGCGGCCATCCGCCGCGCCGCACGACCTCGACGACTGCGCCGGCCAACGCCGCCAGCGGAAACGAGAACGACCAGAAGCCGATCGAGAACGGCACGTTGTGCCACCACTTGTAGCGCGCCATCACCGCGACGAACGGCCCGGCCGCGACGCCGAGCCCGACGATCAGCACCTCGCCCGGCAATTCCGGCCAGATCGTTCCGGCCGCGAGCGTCGCCACGGAGGGCGGCGCGAGTTCCACGCCGATGGTTGGCCGCAGCGCCGCCGGCATCGGCCCCTCGAACAGGCGATTCAGCACGCGCACCTCGAGCAGCGCCCAGCTCGCGAGGCCCATGCCGAACAGCAGCGCCGCCCAGCCCGGATAGGCGAGGGTGCTCAGCGCCATCGCGCCGACGAACCCGCCGGCCGTGGGCGGCAGATACAGCGCCGGCGTGACCGCCGCTGCGGGCAGCGCCCCGGTGGCGAGGATCGAGACCACGCGCATGGCCACCACGCCCTGCAGTGCCAGCGCCACCAGCGTCAGCGTCAGCCATCCGGCCTGACCGGCTGTCCCGAAGCAGACGGTGCCGAGCAGCAGCGCGAGCGGAATCAGCGCCATCAGCGAACCGGTCACGGGGTTGGCGAACTCGACCGCGATGACCCTGGGGTACCGCAGGCACTTTGCCGCGTAGAGCAGCACGAGCACCACGGCGAGCGCAGCGGCCGTCCACGCCAGTGCCACGCCGACAGGCTCGGCGAACGACCAGCCGAAACCCCTTGCTCGCCGCCAGGCAGCCGCAAGCCCGAACAGCCCGACCGGCACGGAGAACAGCACCGCGGGCAGCCGGGCGAGCCACGGCGAGGCCTCCGCTGACGTGCTTCCGGCAACACCGGGTGTTGCGTCAATTCGCTCCACGCCCGATTACCCTTTTCGCAAGCAGCCGCCACCGTACCACGGCCGGTCACGATTGCCCCCAACTGCCGGCCTTGGGCCGGGGTTTCGCCAGCCACACAGAGCGCCTAGCGCGGAACCCATCCCGACGTTTTGACGCCGCCGGCGATCTGCCGTGCCTGCTGCAGCGTGGCGCGCTGCGAGTCGGCCTCGCTGCCCAGCTTCAGCAGCGCGTTGGCCAACGACAGCGCCTTGGATTGCTCGCCCGCACCCTGTGCCGCCGCCATGGCGCCGGCCAGGGTCCGGTAGCGGTTCGGCTCCTTGGTCATCACCGCCTCGTACTCGCGCAGCGCATCGGCGAACCGCTTCTGGGCGACCAGCATGTCGGCCAGAAGCTCGCGCGCCGGCACCAGCGGACCGGGAACGACGACGTGCTTCTCGGTCGCGTCCTCACGCAGCGATGCTGCGCGCAGCCCCTCGATGCATTCGACCGACTTGCCTTCCGCGCACAGCGCCAGCGCGCCGACCACGGCAGCCTGAATGTCGATCTGTCCCACCCAATACGTCAGCTTCAACTCTGTCGCCGCGTCGCGCAGGGCGATGAG
>CAYGYQ010000018.1:0-22364 GCA_964354035.1 uncultured Bordetella sp. | reverse complement strand
GTCCCACCCAATACGTCAGCTTCAACTCTGTCGCCGCGTCGCGCAGGGCGATGAGGGCGGACAGAATCGCCGCCTCCTTGTCGTCGGGATTGCGCGCGGCGACCTGCGCCATCGCGGCATCGTAGGCCTGCATGCGCTGGGCGTGCGGGCTGCTCGCGTGGTCGCGCACGAGGACGACCCCCGCGTCGACATAGTCGCGCTCGCGCGCCGTCCTGAGGCCGGCGGCGAGGCAACCGAGGCGGGTGATGCGCATGGTCGGTCCTTTCGGCAGAAACGTATGCGCTGCGAGCGCGGGTCCCGGCTGACGCTAGGCGCCGGACACGCTGGCGGCGACGGCCACTTCCTCGATGCACGGCCGCGCGGTGCCGGCAGGGCGTGCAGTCACGAAGGATCGGGCCATGGTGGACCTGTACGCGCTTACCGACAAAGCGGCCGCCAGAGGCAGAAACAGGGGCCCGCTCGGCTGGAACCGCGGGCCATCCCTGATCGCTATGCGGGCACCCACCATTGACACGCGACGCACAGCCCCAGACACTGTAGCGCTTACAGAAATCGACCCATTCGCCACCACGCAGCATGGACACCGCCTCCGCGCAACCAGCGGCCCTCTCGGGGCGGCCCGCCCAGTTCGGCTGGTTGGCGTTGGCCGTGGTCATGGTGATGCTGTTGTGGCAAGGCGCGACGGTATGGTGGGGCCTGATCTCGCCGGCGCGCTTTGCCACACCGGCCGAGGTATGGGCCGCCTTCACGCAGATCGCGATCCAGGGTTACGGCAACGCGCGCTGGCTCGAGCATGTGGCGCGCAGCGTGCTGCTCGTCACGATGGGGTTTGTCGTGGCGTCCAGCCTTGGCGTCGTGCTGGGCCTCGCGATGGGGGCCAGCCGCCGCACCGAAGCCTTCGTCAACCCGATCTTCCTGGTGCTGCGCCCCATTCCGCCGCTGGCGTGGATCCCGCTGGCCATCGTCTGGCTGGGCCTGGGAGATGCGGCCAAGCTGATGGTGATTTTCGTGTCGGCCTTCGTGCCGTCGGTCATCAACAGCTACTCGGGCGTACGCCAGATCGATACGCCCATGTTCGAGGCCGCCGCCATGCTCGACGTGCGCGGCTGGCGCTACTGGAAGGAGGTGCTCGTGCCCGGCGCGCTGCCCAGCATCTTCACCGGCCTGAGGCTGTCCCTGCAGGCCTCCTGGACAACGCTCGTCGCAGCTGAACTGGTGGGCGCCGTGGCAGGCCTCGGTTCGATCCTCAACCAGGCGGCGCAGGACATCTTTCCCGCCATGATCCTCGTGGGCATGATCAGCGTGGCGTTGTGCGGGTGGCTGATGACTTTGGGCCTGGGCTGGATCGAGCGGCTGGTGATGCCCTGGAAGGCGCCCGCGTGATCGCCGCACCGCTGCCTGGACGCGAGCTGATGAGGCTCACGGCATGGGGCGCGTCCGCCTTCCTGCTGCTGTGGTCCGTGGCGGCGCTGTCGGGCATCACGTCGCGGCAGTTCCTGCCGGCGCCCTGGGAGGTGATGACGCGATTCGCGCAACTCCTCGCCGAACCCTTCGCGGGCTACACGCTGCTGGCGCATCTGGTGTCGAGCATGCAGCGCTTTGCCATGGGTTTCGCGCTGGCGGTGGCGGTGGGCATCCCACTGGGCCTGGTGATGGCCTACTTCCGCTGGGTGGACCGGCTGGTGTCGCCGCTGTTCGAGGCGGTGCGCTTCGTTGCGCCCATCGCGTGGGTGCCTTTCGCGGCGCTTTGGTTCGGCACCGGTATCGGCGGGCCGGTGCTGATCATCTTCATGGGTGCGTTCCCGCCGGTGCTCATCAACACCTACCGCGGCGCGAAGTTCGTCGACCGCAAGTACATCGAGGCTGCGCGCATGCTGGGTGCCGGCCCGCTGCGGGCGATGTCTCAGGTGCTGCTGCCGGCGGCGATGCCGTCCATCGTCGCGGGCCTGCGCATCTCGGCCGGATTGGGCTGGCAGTCGCTGGTGGGCGCCGAGCTCATCGTGGCATCCAGTGGCGTGGGTTACATGATGGTGAAGGGCCAGGCCGCAGTGTCCACCACCACCGTGATGAGCGGAATGATCGCCATCGGCTTGGTGGGCATGCTCATTGACATCGCGCTGCGTCGATTGCAGCGGTACATCGAACAACGGCGAGGCCTTTGAGGAAACCCACGCGATGGCCATCATTCAATTCAAGGGCGTCGGACGGGTCTTTCATCAGGGCGGCCAGGCCTTCGTCGCGCTGGACGGCATCAACCTGGAAGTGCAGGATCGTGAGTTCGTCGCCATCGTCGGGCCGTCGGGGTGCGGCAAGACCACCTGCATGCGCATGGCCGCGGGGCTGGAGCACCCCAGCAGCGGCAGCGTCAGCGTCGACGGCGTGACCGTCACCTCGCCCGGGCCGGATCGTGCCGTGGTGTTCCAGCAGTTCGCGCTTTTTCCGTGGAAGACGGTGTGGGACAACATCGAGTTCGGCCTGTTGTCGCTGGGCGTGGCAGCCGACGAGCGCCGTCGGCGCATCGAGCACTACATCGGCCTGATGGGCCTGACGAGCTACGAGCGAGCCTTCCCGCACCAGCTCTCCGGCGGCATGCAGCAGCGCGTGGCCATCGCCCGCGCGTACGTGCTCGATCCGAAGGTGTTGCTGATGGACGAGCCCTTCGGCGCCCTGGACGCGCAAACACGCGTGGTGATGCAGGAGGAACTGGTGCGCCTGGCGCGCCAGCACCCGCGCACGGTGCTGTTCATCACCCACGCAGTCGAGGAGGCGGTGTACCTGGCCGACCGCGTCGTCGTGATGTCGCGCCGCCCCGGCACGATCCGCGAGGTGATCGACGTGCGCAGCGTGCGCGAGCGCGAACGCTGGGACGCCATCGCGCGCATCGAGGACGTGATGGACCAGGCGAGCTTCGTGCACCTGCGCACCCACATCTGGAAACTGCTGCGCGAGCAGCGAGGCAACGCTGCGCACTGACCGGGACGAGCCGATGCGCGCACTCGAGATTCATCGTCCGCAACCTGCATCCGACACCCCAACCTCTGGAGACACCCCATGAACACCATGCAATCCATCCGCGCCCTGGCCGTCACGCTGCTGGGCGCAGCCGCCCTGACGGCGCAGGCCCAGACGCTCGCCGAGATCAAGGTCAGCTACCAGCCTGCGCTGTACTGGGCGCTGCCCTTCCACATCGCCACCGAGAAGGGCTGGTGGGCCGAGGTGGGCCTGAAGCCCGTGTTCAGCACCTTCCCCGCGGGCGTGCCGCAGATCGCGGCGTCGGCTTCCAAGTCCTGGGACGTGGGTGGCACGGGCTCGGTACCGGCCGTGCTGGGGCACGTGCGCTTCGGCATCAAGACCATCGGCATCACCAACGACGAGTCCGCCGGCAATGCGTTGCTGGCGCGCAAGGACCTGGTCGACAAGTTCACGAAGGATCCCTCCTCGATCAAGGGGCAGACCATCGTGCTGACCGCCAACTCGACCGGTGACTACGCGGTGCAGTCCTGCCTGAAGAAGTGGGGCATCGCCAAGGCCGACGTGACGATCAAGAACATGGGGCAGGCCGAGATCATTTCGGCCATGTCGTCCAACAACGCCGACCTCGGTGGCCTGTGGGCGCCTAACATCTACACGCTCGAAGAGAAGGTCGGCGCCAAGGTGCTGTGCTCGGGCAAGGAGGGTGGGGCTGTCGTGCCGGGTGCGCTGATTGCGCGCGGCGATTACGCCGAGCAGAACCCGGAGAACGTCGCCAAGTTCCTGGCGGTGTACCTGCGCGGCTGGGCCTGGGCCAACGCCAACAAGACCGAGGCCGTCGCGATGATGAAGAAGTTCTACGAGGAAGGCGGCGTGTCGATCAGCGATGCATCGATGCGCAAGGAGTTCGACACCCGGCCCACCTTCAGCCTGGATCAGCAGATCGCGAACATGAACCGCGCTGGCGCGGGGTCGATGGTCGATAAATGGTTTGGCAGCATCGGCGAGTTCATGAAGGGCACCGGCGCCATTCCTGCCGTGCCGGCTTCCAGCGAGTACATCACCGACGCCTACATGAAGCGCGTGGCCGCCGATCCCAAGCTGCGCGCCTTCGCCAACAACACCAAGTGAGTTGCGCATGAGCACCACCTACCTGAAGAAGGCGGCCAAGACGCCCGAGACCGAAACCGCCACGGCGCAGAAGGTAGTGAGCGAGATGCTGACGGAGATCGGCGCCAGGGGCGAGGCTGCGGTGCGTGCCTACGCCAGGCAACTCGACGGCTGGGAGGGTGAGATCGTGCTGACGCGCGCGCAGATCGACGCGCGCGCTGCCGAGGTGCCCGCCGACGTACGCCGCGACATCGACTTCGCCGTTCGCCAGGTGAGCGAGTTCGCGCATGCGCAGCGCCGCTCGCTGGTCGAGTTCTCGGTGGAGTTGCACCCCGGCGTCACGGCCGGCCAGCGTGTGATCCCGGTCAACGTCGCCGGGTGTTACGCACCTGCCGGGCGCTATGCGCACATCGCCTCGGCCTACATGGGCGTGGCCACTGCCAAGGCGGCCGGGGTCAAGACCGTGGTCGCCTGCTCGGGGCCCTTCCGCGGCGGGCCGATGCATCCCTACCTGCTCTATGCCTTCGACAAGGCCGATGCCGACGTGATCATGACGCTCGGTGGGGTGCAGGCTATCGCCACGATGGCCGATGGCCTGTTCACCGGCAAGCCCGCCGACGTGATCGTGGGCCCTGGCAACAAGTTCGTGGCCGAGGCCAAGCGCGCACTGTTCGGCAAGGTGGGCATCGATGTCTTCGCCGGCCCCTCGGAGGTGGCGGTGATCGCCGACGACTCGGCCGACCCGGCCATCGTGGCCAGCGACCTGGTGGGACAGGCCGAGCATGGGCACGAGTCGCCCGCCTGGCTCTTCACCACCTCGCGTGCGCTGGCAGAGGACGTCATGCGCCGCATGGGGCCCTTGATCGACGCGCTGCCACCGACCGCGCGCGACGCCGCGGGCGCCGCGTGGCGCGACTACGGCGAGCTGATCGTGTGCGACACGCGCGAAGAGGTGGCCGCAGTCTCCGACCGCTACGCGAGCGAGCACCTCGAGGTGCATGCCCGCGACCTCGATTGGTGGCTGGCGAACCTCACCTGTTATGGCTCGCTCTTCCTGGGCGAGGAGACGACAGTGGCCTATGGCGACAAGGCCAGTGGACCGAACCACGTGCTGCCAACCAAGGGCGCGGCGCGCTACTCGGGTGGCCTGTCGGTGCACAAGTTCATGAAGACGCTCACCTGGCAGCGCATGACCCGCGAAGCCGCGCGCGACATCGGCGAGGTCACCGCGCGCATCTCGCGGCTCGAGGGCATGGAAGCCCACGCGCGTACCGCCGACGACCGGTTGGCCAAGTACTACCCGGGGCAGGCTTTCGAGCTGGGCTCGCCGGTGACGGTTTGACGGTGGGCTGAGGTCCTGCGCCTGCATCCCCACGCATGAACATCGCCACCCTTTTCGACCTGACCGGCCGCCGCGCGCTCGTCACCGGTGGCAATTCCGGCATCGGCGAAGCCATGGCGCGTGCGCTGGGGCTGGCCGGTGCGCAGGTGCTGCTGGTGGCGCGCCGCCAGGCCGAGCTGGCGGCCGCCGCACAGCGCCTGTCCACCGACGGCATCCGCGCCGAGGGCCTGGCCGCCGACCTGTGCGACGTGGAGACCTTGCGCGCCGCGGCGCAGCAGGCCGAACGGCGCCTGGGCGGCATCGACATCCTCGTCAACGCCGCAGGCGTGAACCTGCGGCAGCCCTTCGGCGAGGTCACGCCCGGGGCCTGGCAGACGCAGATTGCGCTGCACCTCACAGCGCCCTTCTTCCTGACGCAGGCGCTGGCCCCCGGCATGGCGGCGCGCGGCTGGGGTCGCATCATCAACATCGCGTCGCTGCAGAGCTATCGGGCCTTCCCCAACTGCGCACCCTACGGCGCCGGCAAGGGGGGCGTGGTGCAGCTCACGCGTGCCATCGCGCAGGAGTGGTCGGCTCGCGGTGTGACCTGCAACGCCATCGGCCCGGGCTTCTTCCCCACGCCGCTGACGGCCGCCGTCTTCGACAACCCCGAACTTGCCGCCCGCAACGCCGCGCAGACCTGCGCCGGCCGCAACGGCACGCTGCAAGACCTGTTTGGCGCCACCGTCTTCCTGGCCAGCGAGGCCTCGGCCTACATCACCGGCCAGACCTTGATGGTGGACGGCGGCTTCACCGCCAAGTAGGCGCAGGGCTTGAGCTACCGCACCGCCGACCGCATGGACCTGTTGCCTGCGGCCATCCAGGACACCCAAGGAGCCCCCGCATGAAAGCCCTTGTCTACACCCAGCCCGGCGAGCTGCAGCTGCAGGAACGGCCCATGCCCGAGCTGGTGCCGGGCGACGTGGTGCTGAAGATCGAGGCCGTAGGCATCTGCGGGTCGGACATGCACGCCTGGCATGGCCACGACCCGCGCCGCCAACCGGGCCTGGTGCTGGGCCATGAGTTTGTCGGCGCCATCACCCAGACGGCAGCGCAGGGCTTCGAGCCGGGCACCCGCTGGACTGGCAACCCCTTGATCACCTGCGGTGTCTGCGATTACTGCGTGCAGGGCCGCAACAACCTGTGCAGCAATCGCACCATGGTGGGCATGACCCGACCCGGGGCTTACGCCGAGTACATGAGCATCCCCGCCGCCAGCCTGGTGGCCATGCCTCAGGACATGCCCGCTGCCGCCGCTGCCTTGACCGAACCCGCGGCCACCGCCTGGCACGCCGTCAACCTGTCCATGCGCGCGCTGGCGCGGCCGCTGCACGAGTGCCGTGTGCTGGTCATCGGTGGTGGCGCCATCGGCATGCTGGCGTCGCTGCTGCTCAAACACCTGGGGGTGCAGCGCCTGACCGTGACCGAACCGAACCCGCTGCGTCGCCAGGCGCTGCAGGCGGCCGTGGGTTGTGATGCCGTGGACCCGCGCCAGCATCCCCTGGCCGAATCGGCCTTCGACTATGTGATGGACGCGGTGGGCAGCAAGGTCACGCGCCAGCAGGCCTTTGCCAGCATCCGGCCCGGTGGCGTGATCATGCACATCGGGCTGCAGGACTGGGCCAGCGAGATCGACATGCGCAAGCTCACGCTGGCCGAGATCACGCTGCTGGGCACCTACACCTACACCACGGCCGATCTGCGTGTCACCGTGGACGCGCTGCACCGGGGCGTATTCGGCCAACTGGATTGGGTGGAAGAGCGCACGCTGGCCCAAGGGCCGCAGGCGTTCGTGGACCTGGACCAAGGCAAGAGCGCATCAGCCAAGATCGTGCTCAGGCCCTGACCTGGATCGGTACGCAGTCGGGCGCGCGATGCGGGGCGGGGTCGCCCTTGCCAACGGTGATGACAGGCGGGGACCAGGGAGTGTAAATTTCAATCGCGCGAGGCGGAGTGCGTGGAAGCCGGTGGCATGGGTCAAGCGTCGATCTTCGATGGCAGGGCGCTGCCCCCAGTAGCGGCTGAGTGTACCGGGCGCAAGCGGAGCCCTGGGCGCGAATTCACGGTCGCCCCGCCGACGGATCGCGCGCCGCGCCGGCGGCTGCCGTTGCCGCGGCGGCGTCCACGGCCCACACCGCGCCGGAAGGCGTGTGCGTGGCGCGCCACTGGGGACCGGTGCCGGCCAGGTCGAAGCGATCAACGCCCGAGGTCCAGCGTGCCAGCGGATCGGGTGACACGACGAAGCGGGCAATGCTCTGCCGATACAGCGCGAAGGCATGCGGATCGGCCGGGCCGACGCGCCAGTCGAGCCCCCGGTCTCTGGCGCGGCCGTCGTCTCCAGGGGTTGAAGCACCGGAGTCAAAGGCGGGCCGCGCGGAGACGGCAACGAGGCGGATCGCGTTGATCTGCCGGGCTTCGATGGTGGCGACGAGGAAGAAATACCAGGTGTGATCCGCGGCGGTGCGTTTGCCCAGCAGGAGGCCGGCGTGGTCGATGGAATCTTCCGGCTCTGCGCCGCCCAGGACGTTGAACATGGGGACGGGCGAAGCGGGGTCGGCGACACGCAGCACGTTGAGGTCACCGTGACCGGTGCGTGCGACATGCTCCTCGAGGCGTGTTTGCCAGGTCGCGAGGTCGGCGCGCCCGGACGGACTGGCACAGCCGCCCGCGAGCAGTGTCGACGCCAGCAGTCCGGCCAGCGTCACGTTGAAGAAGTTCATGGTCCGGATCTTGTGGGGTGAGGGTGACGATCAGCGCGGCGCGGTATCTGCCCGGTTGTTTCAGCGGTTGAGCAGAGCTTCCAGGTCGGGGTGTCCGCGGGCGCGTGCCAACTGTCGGGGCGTCTGGCCGGCGGCGTTCCTGGCATCCGGCAACGCGCCGTGGGCGAGCAGAATTTCGGCCATTGCCAGGTCGCCTGCCCACGCGGCCTCGTGGAGAGGCGTCCACCCGGCGGAGGGTTGAGGGGGGGATGGCACGGCGGACAGGGCGATGCCAGTGCGGGCGTTGGGATTCGCGCCCGCGCGCAGCAAGGCGGCAGCAGTCGCGAGGCGCCGTTGCCGCGCCGCCAGATGCAGCGGCGTGACGCCCTGATCGTCCATGACACCGGGCGCGGCCCCCGCAGCCAGCAGTGCGCGCACCGCGGCAATGCCACCCTGGGTCGCCGCCAGGTGCAGCGGTGTGTAGGTGAAGGCGTCTGCGGCATCGGGCGCCGCGCCGGCACCGGCGAGGGCAGTGACGACGGCGTCGTGTCCGTGTCGTGCCGCCACGTGCAGCGGGGTCGCACCGTAACGATCGACGGCGTGGATCCCGCGTTCGGCCGACGCCAGCGCGCGCACGGCCTCGGCGCGGCCGAAGCGGGCGGCCAGGTGCAATGGCGTACGTCCCAGGTGATCGGTGGTCATGACCGCATGCTGCGCGCGGAGCAGCGTTACGGTGGCCGCCCCGTCGGCATCGACGGCCGCCCAGTGCAGAGGTGTCTGCCCGGCCTCGTCGATGACGGTCACGTCCGCACCGTGTTCGAGCAGCAGGCGGGCAACCTCGGGAGCGCCGGCGGCGCGATGAAGGGCCGTGGCGCCGCGCGCGTCGCGGGCACGGACATCGGCGCCGCGGTCGAGCAGCACGCGGACCAGGTCCACGCGGCCGGCGGCAGCAGCGAGCTGGAGCGGCGTGGCGCCCAGGTCCAGCGCGAAAGGCTTCACCTCGGCGACGCCGGCGTCGATCCGCGCACCGCGGTCGAGCAAACGGGCGACGGTGGCCGGGTCCCCGCGCAGGACGGCCTGATGGAGCGGCAGGTAACCCAGCGGGTCGACGGCATCGAGGGGCCCATCGTCTTTGACGATGCCGGGAAAGCAGACGTCCGCAATGGTCAGCAGTTCGTCCGCCTCGCCCCCGTGACCGTAGTCGGCACCGAAGTAGGTGCGCAATTCCTGCGCACGCCGGACAAAGAACTCGCGCGGGCGCGGACGGTCATGCTCATCGCGATAGCGCCAGAGGATGAGAGCCGTTCGCTCGCGGATGTTGCGCTCCATGCCGCCGCGCATGAGGCCATCGTAGTCGCTGGGGTTGAGCGCCTCGTCCCAGTGATCGGAAACAAACCAGGCGAAGAAGTCGGAATCCGGGCGCACGTGCTCGGCAAGCCGCCAATGCGGGCCGTCACGCACCACCAAGGGCGAGCGCAGTCGGCCCTTGAGCGCCACCGGCTCGGTGAGATTGCGATAGAAGAGAAAGCCGGCGTAGTTGGCCGCCTGGTCGCCATTGGAATAGGCGCCCGCGGACAGGTAACCCAGGACGCCCGCTTCGGAAAAGATGGGGTCGTGGGTGGCGAACTCGATCACGGCGGCATGCGCCTGGTCTCCAGTGTGACCGTCGGCCAGGGCATCGGCGTACCGGGTGTAGTAGCGATAGCCCATGTCGTTGAAGTGGCCGATCTTGTCGCCGCCCATGTAAGTGTCGAAGACCTTGAAGTGGGAGGCGAACCAGAATTTGAACAGCGCGCGGGGATCGAAGGGCAGGTGCGTGTAGGACGCCTTGAATTGATTCTTGTAGCCGACGGCGTAGCCCGGGTATTGCTCCGCCATGCCGCTGGATTGGACGGTTCTCTCCACGTCTTCAATGGCGAAGTAGCCGTTTGGCAGGGCGTCATAGACCGCGTCTGCCACGGCGCGGGGGGATTGCAGGCGTGCGCGCGTGTCGGCGTCGGGCGCTTCGTCGATGGCCTTGTTGAGCCGGCTGAGGCCGTGCTCGATGCCGTCATGGAAATAGGCGGTGAAGTACGGGCTCAGATCGGCAAAGTGTCGGCCGGGAGGAATGGTGTAGTGGTCCGTCTCGTGGGCGGCGAGCCGGCCGAGCGGCAGGGCGAGCAGCGTGAGCGCCAGGCAGGCCAGAATATGCGGATGGGCGCACGGACTCTTCATGCGGGGATCCATATTTTTCGGTCCCGGGACTGAGGACCGCCGTTTCAATCACCAGGGGCCTGATTGTTTGAGGGCATGAATGCCGGTCGCGCGCCCCGCCCAGAACGGCGCGCGCAGCTCGCGCTTCAGCGTCTTCCCCGCGGCGTTGCGCGGAAACGAATCCAGCACCAGCACGCGATCGACCCGCTGGTATTTCGCCGCGACGCGCGCGTTGATCCAGTCCCGCAGCTCGTCGGGCCCGGCACTGTCCCGCTTCCGCAGCACGACGGCGGCCACCGGCGTCTCGCCCCACTTGTCGTGCGGAATCCCGAACACGGCGACCTCGAGGATCGCCGGATGACGGGCGGCGACTTCCTCGATGTCCTTCGGATAGACCTTGACGCCGCCGCTGTCGATCATGTCCTTCTTGCGGTCGACGAGGTAGAGGAAACCGTCGTCGTCGACATACCCGAGGTCGCCGGTGTGGAGCCACCCGTCGCGCAGTGCCTGCTCCGTCTCCTCCGGCCGGTTGTAATAGCCGGGCATCGTGATCGGGCCGCGACCGACGATCTCGCCGACCGCTCCCGCCGGCAGGTCGCGGCCATCGTCGCCGACGATCCGCATCTCGTAGAAAGGCGGCGGGACGCCGACGCTGCCGGACTTGCGCAGCGCATCGTCACGGTCGAGCACGGTGATAAAGCCTTCGGTCAACCCGTAGAGCTCGTAGAAGCGTCCCGGCAGGAGCTCATTCAGCCGATCCTTGACTTCCTGGTGCAGAGGCGCGCCGAGCGACAGGATCATCTCGAGCGAGACGAGTCGCGCCGGGTCGAAGCGCTGCGCGTTGAGGATCGCGATGATCTGCGACGGGACGAGCATCGTGTGGGTGACGCGCTCGCGCTCGATCGTCGCGATGACGGCGTCGGGATCGAATGCCCGTTCCACCACGAACGTCGCGCCCAGCATGAACGCCGGCAGCATCGTCGTCATCGCACCGTTGAACACGATCGAGCCCGAGTGCAGGACGACCGATTCCGGGGCCATTCGCCAGGAGCTCGCGCGCGCCGCGTACATCGCCCGGATGAAGTGCGTGTGCTGGATGCCCTTCGGCGCTCCGGTGGTGCCGGACGTGTACATCAGCGTCCAGAGATCGCCGGGGTCGACGCGCACGCCCGGCTCGGCCTCGCTCGCGTCCGCGATCAACGTGCCGTAGGCCCGGTAGCCGGCCGCTTCGTCGTCGGGAGCGGCGTCCTGGAGCGCCCACACCGGCGCGGCACCGGCAGGCGTCCGGCCGCGCACTTCGTCCAGCATCGCGCGCTGATCGCCGGAGCCGATGATGACGCGAGGCGACGCGTCGGCCACCAGCGACGCGAGCCCGGGCGCGGTGAGCAGCGGCGACAGCGGAACCACGACGGCGCCGAGCTTCGCGCACGCCCAATAGGTGGCGACGAGCTCGAGCGAATTGGCGAGCACGGTCGCGACGCGCTCGCCGCGGGTGGCGCCAAGCGCGGCCAGCGCATTCGCGCAGCGGTTCACGTACACGTTGAACTCGCGCCAGTTGAGCCGGACCTCGCGCTCGTCCGGCCCGCGTGACGCGATGACCACCGCCGTATGGTGGGGCCGGTAGCGCGCATGGCGCACGGGCAGGGAGCCCATGACCAGGCTGTCCGTGGCGATCGGCGTTTCCATGGCGGCTCCGTGAATGGTTCGCGCTGGCTCGTATCGTTACAGTCGGTGCCGGCGATCGGCGACGTCGAACCCTGGCCAGGCGATCGCCTCCGACCTTGCCACGGCCAGGACCTTGAACAACTCCCCCATCTCGGAGGGCGCGAGCAGCTTCTGCACCGCCGCGGCCGCCCGGAGATAGACCGGCGACTCCGGCGCGCCGGTCGCCGCCAGTAAATCGAGCATCCTGCAGCCCAGCAGGAACGGCGCGAGCGCAGTGAAGCCCGCAACCTGAAGCCCCGCACGCTCGGCCGCCTCCGCCATCGCCGTGAAGTCGACGTGCGCGGTGATGTCGGTCAGGCCGGGCCACGCGAACGGATCGGCGTGCGCGCGATGTCGATAATGGCACATCAGCGTTCCCTCGCTGCGTTGCGGGTGGTAGTACTCCGCGGCGGGAAAGCCATAGTCGATCCAGAGCGTCGCGCCACCGATGAGCCGCCTGCCGACATCCTCGACCAGCGCCTCGGCGGCCGGATTGATCTCGCTCAGGAAATCGCCAGCGGGCGGGAAGCGGGCCGCGGCCATGGCCTCGCTGCGCGCGTCGGCCGGGCGTTCGTCCCACGCGAAGCCGCCCCGCGCGTCGTCCCAGGTCACGCCCTGCTCGAACCATCTGCCGCCGCGCCGGGCCACGAGCTCGAACGGCACCGCATCCAGCACTTCGTTGGCGATCAGAGCACCGTCGATTGTCTCCGGCAGCGAGGTTATCCATGCGACGCGACCGAGATACGCCGGAACGTCGCGGGCGAGCGTTGCCCGCTGACGTTGCGCAAGGTCCGGGCTGACTTCGAGTATCGCGTAGCGCGACGGGAGCGCGTCGTGCGCGGCCAGCGCGACCAGCAGATCGGCGGCAAGCCGGCCGCTGCCGCCGCCGAGCTCGACGATCTCCCGGCGTTCGCTCGCCGCGAGGACAGCCGCCACCTGCGTCGCGAGCGCCGTCGCGAACAGCGGCGTCATTTCGGGCGCGGTGACGAAATCGCCGGCAGCGCCGAGCTTTTGCGCCCCGGCCGCGTAGTAGCCCAGGCCGGGGGCATAGAGCGCGAGCTCCATGTAACGCGAGAACGGGATATGGCCCCCGCCGTCCGCGATGGCGGCGCGCAGGTGCGCCGCGACGCGCTCGCTGTGGGCGCGCGCGGCGGCGTCGGGTTCGGGGAGGTCGGTCACGGTGGAACGGAACGCGCGCCGCCGGATGCCGCCACGGTGCGGCAGGGCGGTGGGTGTGTTAAATTGAAACAAGTCTATCGTGTAATCCGGGAGCGCGGCGTGCAAGGCAGGATCGTGCTGATCACCGGAGGAGGCAAGCGCGTCGGCGCGGCGATCTGCCGCCGCCTGCACGGAGCGGGTGCGAGCCTCATGCTCCATTACCGCGCATCCGCGGGCGAGGCGAGGCTCCTCCAATCCGAGCTCAATGGCGTGCGTCCCGATTCGGTGGCGCTGATCCAGGCGGACCTGCTCGACCTGCACAAGCTGCCGGCGATGGTCGAGCAGACGGTGCAGACGTTCGGCCGTCTCGATGCCCTCGTCAACAATGCGTCCTCGTTCTTCCCGACGCCGGTAGGGGCCATCACCGCGGAGGCCTGGGACGACCTGATCGGCACCAACCTGCGCGCGCCGCTGTTCCTCGCGCAGGCCGCGGCACCGGCATTGAAGAAGGCGCAGGGCGCGATCGTCAACATCGCCGACATCCACGCCGAGCGGCCACTCAAGAATTTCGTCGTCTACTCGATCGCGAAAGCCGGGCTGATCGGCCTGACCCGCTCGCTGGCGCGCGAGCTCGCGCCGGAAGTGCGCGTGAATGCCGTGGCCCCCGGCCCCATCCTGTGGCCGGACGACGCCTCGTTCGACGAACTGTCGCGGCAGCGGATCATCTCGCACACGCCGCTCAAGCGCGAAGGCGAGCCCGACGACATCGCGAAGGCGGTGCATTTCCTGCTCGCCGATGCCGGATACGTGACCGGCGAGACGATCAACGTCGACGGCGGCCGGCACGTGGCCATCTAGAGGCCGGATCCGCAACCATTCGCCGCCACATTGCCGGTCCGCGCGACGGTGACAGGTCGTTACGAATCCGCCGCCGTGGGCTCCTGTCGCGCCGCAACCTGGGCCGCCAGCCGTTCGAGGTACGGGTCGACGATGCCGTGGGCGACCAGCGCGACCCGCGTGCGCTCGAGATAGTCCAGCGACGAGCCGAATGCGCCGCAGGCGCTGACGAGCACCTCGACCTGATCCGCCAGTGCCAGCCGGCCCGCGTACTGCGGATGGTCGCGCCGGACGACGAAGGTCAGCGCGACGATCTCGCGGCCTCCGGCATCGACCTTCACCCAGCGTGGGTGGTAGGAACCCACGACCATCTCGCGCCGCCACAGGAGGTCCAGCTCGGCGACAGCGAGCCTCGCGGGCAGGCGCAGCGCGACGCCGCGGCAGGCGCCGCCGCGATCGAGACCCAGCACCAGACCCGGGCAGTCGCGCGTGCCGCGCGAGGCGAGCGACCACAGGCAGAACCGGCGATGCAGGCCGCCAAGCAGCGCCGGACGCATTTCCGCGACGGGAAACAGCGGATTCCACAGCAGCGATCCATACGCGAACACCCACCAGCCGGCGCCCTTCGGTTTCGCAGCGAGGGTCGCGGCCAGCGACGCCGTCCGCTGCTCGTCGGAAAACGCGAGGGACGGATCGACGGCCGCGGCATAGAGGTCGCGCATCCGGTGCTCTTCCAGATCGCGGCGGCACAGCGTGTCCGGAGGGTGCGGCCCGCGGGTCATTCGAATGCCTCCGGATCGCGCGCCTCTTGCGCGAGGGCAACCTTGGCGGCACGCCGCTTCGCCGCCGTCGTCCTGCCATGCGCGCCGCCCTTGCCGAGCAGCGGCGAGCGCGCGACCGGGTTGCGCACCTTCGGCGGCGACAACGAATGGTGTTTCTTGGCGCGCTTCACCTCAGATGAGACCCTTGAAGGACAGCCGCGCCTCGCACCACGCCGCGACCGCGAGCAGGCGATCGTCCTGGCCGGCGGGCGAGGCGAGCTGCATGCCGAGCGGCAAGCCGTTGCCGGCGAGGCCGATCGGAAGTGTAATGGCCGGGAATCCGGTCAGCGACCAGAGCGTGCAACAAGACGGATCGCCGGTCGAGCCGAGACCTTCCGGCGCCGGGCCGGGCGCCGGCGGCGCAATCACCGCGTCCCAGTCCGCGAACCAGTCGGAGAAAAATCCGATCGCGGCTTCGCGCCGCGCCATCGCGACCTCGTAATCGGCGCGCGCGATCGCGCGGCCTTCGTCGAGCGCCGCGTTGAGCTTCGGCGACAGCCGCGCCCGCTCGCGGTCCTGCAGCGCCGCGAGGTGCGTCGCCGCCTCGAACAGCATGATCGTGCGATGCGCGAGATGCGCCTCGCGCCACGGTGCCGGAAAGCCGATCGCGACGACCTCGGCGCCATGCATGCGCAGCGTCGTCGCCGCCGCGTCGAGCGTGTCGTCGGCATCGCAATCGACGGTCTGCGTCCAGGGAAAGCCGTCGAGATACGCGAATCGCGGCGGTCGCGCCATCGCCCCGGGCGCCAGCGCAATCGCCCCGGCATCGGCCAATGCGCCCGCCAACCGCGCGGCGTCGGCAACGGTGCGGGCGAACGTGCCGAGCTGGTCGAGCGTCTCGCTGAAGAGATGAACGCCGGCAAACGGGATCGCATCCTTCGTCGGTTTGAATCCGACGACCCCGCAGTACGCAGCGGGCCGGATGACCGACCCGTTGGTCTGCGTGCCGATCGCGCCCGCGACCTGCCCCGCCGCGACCGCCGCCGCCGGCCCTGCCGATGAACCACCCGGCGTGTGGTGCGGGTTCCACGGGTTTCGCGTCTTAGCAGGATCGAGGAACGCGAACGCCGTCGTCGCCGCCTTGCCGAACACGTAGCCGCCTGCACGCTTCAGCCGCTCGATGCACTGCGCGTCCTCTTGCGGTTGGTGTCCGGCATAGACCGGCGAGCCCATCTGCGTGGGCTGGTCCGCGGTGGCGATGATGTCCTTCACTCCTATGCCGATGCCGTGCAGCGGCCCGCGGCCCGCGCGCGGCGCGGCATCGCAGCGATCGGCTTCCGCGCGAACATGCCCGGGATCGAGATACGCCCACGCCTCGATCGTGGCGTCGGTCGCGCCGATGCGCGCGAGCTGGGCGTCGGCGAGCGCCCGCGCCGTAAGCGCGCCCTGTGCGAGTGCGTCCGCAGCCGCCGTCAGCGTCATCGCGTGCAACGTGGATTCGCTCATGGATGTCATTTTGCCTTGCCCGGCGGGTCGGCGAGAAACAGCGCCTGCAAGTCATTGAGAAAGCGCCGTCCCAGCACCGTCGGCCGCAGCAGCGCCGGATCGGGCTCGATCAGCCCGCGCACGGCGGCGGCCTCGAGCCCCTGCCGCACCAGGGCCAGCGGATACCCCGTGCGTTCGGCGAATGACGATGCCGGAACGCCGTCCGTCAGCCGCAGCGCGTTCAGCATGAACTCGAATCCGACATCCGCGCGCGTCACGGCGGCGTCCTCCTGCAGCGGCGCGCCCGCTGCCACCTGCTCGAGATACTGCTTCGGCTGCTTGTGGCGAACCTGACGCACGATGCGGTCCGCGAACGACAGCTTCGAATGCGCGCCGGCGCCGATGCCGAGGTAATCGCCGAACTGCCAGTAGTTGAGATTGTGCCGGCATTCGCGCCCGCTCTGCGCATGCGCGGATGTTTCGTAGTGCCGGTATCCCGCCGCATCGAGCTTCGCTTCGACCGCGTCCTCGATATCGGCGGCCGTCTCGTCATCCGGCAGCGGCGGCGGATAACGGTGGAACAGCGTGTTGGACTCGATGGTCAGGTGATAGAAGGAAAGGTGTGGCGGCGAAAACGTCAGGGCCGCCGCAAGGTCGGCCTCCGCCTCGGCCACGGTCTGGCGCGGCAGTGCGTACATCAGGTCGAAGTTGACGTTGCCGAAGATCGCAAGCGCCGCCTCGGCTGCACGCCGCGCCTCGTCGGCATCGTGCACACGACCGAGCGCCAGGAGGTGCTGCGGATCGAAACTCTGGACGCCGAGCGAGAGCCGGTTGATTCCCGCGCCGCGATAACCCGCGAACTTCGCGCGCTCGAACGTCCCCGGATTCGCCTCCAGCGTGATCTCGGCGTCTGGCGCCAGCGGCACGCGCGCGCGGATGCCCGCGAGCAGAGTGTCGATGGACCCGGCGGAGAACAGGCTCGGCGTACCGCCGCCGATGAACACCGAGAGGACGCGGCGGCCCCAGATCGACGGCAACGCGAACTCGAGGTCGGCAAGGAGCGCCTCGACGTACGCCGCCTCCGGCGCGTCGCCCTTCGCCTCGTGCGAGTTGAAGTCGCAGTACGGACACTTCCGCAGGCACCACGGGATGTGGACGTAGAGCGCCAGCGGCGGCAGCGCGACGAACCGCGGGCCCGAGAGCGTCGCGGCGCCGACCAAGACCGGCGCCGGCGCGACGGCGGCGTCAGCGGACGGCATCGCCCTCTCGCTCCGGTGCCTCGCTTCCGGACTCGGTCATCAGCCGCGCGATCAACGCCCGCATCGCCTGGCCGCGGTGAGAAAACTCGTTCTTCCGCTCGAGCGATAGCTCGGCGGCGGTGAGGCCGGTGGCCGCATCGAGGAAGTGCGGGTCGTAGCCGAAGCCGCCGGCGCCTCTCGGCGCATCGATGACCGTCCCGTGCCATGCGCCTTCGGCGATGATCGGCTCCGGATCGCGCTCGTGGCGCACGAGCGTCAGCACGCACGCGTAATGGGCTCTGCGGTCGGCCACACCGGCAAGCGCGGCGACCAGCCTGGCGTTGTTGCGCGCGTCGGACTTCGGCTCTCCGGCATAGCGCGCGCTTTGCACGCCGGGAGCGCCCGCCAGCGCGCGCACGCAGATGCCGGAGTCGTCGGCGAGCGCGGGGAGCTTCGCCTGCGCGCTCGCGTGCCGCGCCTTCGCCAGCGCGTTCTCGACGAACGTCACGTGCGGCTCGTCCGCTTCGGCGATCCCGAGCGCCGACTGCGCGACGACGTCGATCCCGAGCGGGGCGAGCAGCCGGTGGAATTCCCGCAGCTTGCCGAGATTGCCGGAGGCGAGGACGAGGCGGGGAAGAACGATCACGCTGTCCTCATACTCCCGAGCGCCGCCTTTTGTGCCGCGATCAGCGCACGGATGCCCTGCTCGGCCAGTCCGACCAGCGCATCCATCTCGGCGCGCGTGAACGGCGCGCCCTCGGCTGTGCCCTGCAGCTCGACGAAGCCGCCGGCCGCGGTCATCACGACGTTCATGTCGGTGTCGCAGGCCGAGTCCTCGGCGTAGTCGAGATCGAGCACCGGCGCGCCGTCGACCACACCCACCGATACCGCCGCGACGAATTCCCGCAGCGGTTCACCCGCGACGAGGCCGTGCTCGCGGCACCACGCGATCGCATCGGCAAAAGCGACGCAGGCGCCGGTGATCGACGCGCAGCGCGTGCCCCCGTCGGCCTGCAGCACATCGCAGTCGATCCTGATCGTGCGCTCGCCGAGCGCCCCCAGATCGGCGACCGCGCGCAGGCTGCGCCCGATCAGTCGCTGGATTTCCTGCGTGCGCCCCGATTGCTTGCCGTCGGCGGCCTCGCGCCGGACGCGCGTGTTCGTCGCCCGCGGCAGCATGCCGTACTCGGCGGTGAGCCAGCCCTGCCCTTTTCCCTTGAGGAACGGCGGCACGCCCTCCTCGACGCTGGCGGTGCAAAGCACCTTGGTGTCGCCGGCCTCGATCAGCACCGACCCTTCAGCGTGCCGGGTGTAATGGCGGGTGATGCGGAGCGGGCGCAGCTCGTCGGCGCGCCGGCCCGAAGCGCGGACGGTCATCGCGTGCTTTCGAGTGGAAAGACCGCGATTATAGAGGCCCGGTCAGATCGCGTGCCGCAGACGCCACCAGGCGGCGGTCGCGGCGAGCCCCTGGTCGAGCGTGAAGGGGAGCGCGCCGATGCGCCGCAAGAGGGGCGAGGCGTCGACTTCGAGCGATGAAACCGTGCGCCGCAGCAGCGCGCCCCGGCCGGTCGCCGCAGCGGCCAGCCTCAGCAGCGATGGCGGCATCTTCGGCATGCGCGGCGCGACCCCGAGCGCAGCCGCGATGCGCCGCACGAGCTCGGGCGTGGCGAGCGCTTCGCCGTCGGACACGAGCCACGCGCCCCCGATGGGATCCGGCGCGTCGACCAGCGCTGCGATCACATGCACGAGGTTGCCCACGTAGAGAAAATCGCGCCGGTTAGCGACACCGCCGAACGGCAGCCACGCTTCGCGCGCGACGGCGTCGAGCAGGGTCAGGAAATTGCCCTTGACGCGCGGCCCGTAGACGAGCGGGAGTCGCAGCACGACGGCTTCGAGCGGGGTTCCCGCCGCGATCCCCGCCAGCGCACGCTCGGCCTCCACCTTGCTGCGCGCATAGGCATCGTGGGGCGCGAACGGGTCGTCGGCCCGGAACGGGCGGCCCGGCATTGTCGCCTCGCCGTGGACCTTGATCGTGCTCGCGAGCACGAACCGCCGCACGCCCGCCCGCACCGCGGCCGCCGCGAGGCGCTCCGTGGCGACGACGTTCGCCGCCTGATAGAGGGCGCCTGGATCGGGCGCGGTATCGGCAAGCAGGTGCGCCCGGCCCGCGAGATGCACGATCGCCGCGGCGCCGGCGACGAGCGCATCGAGAGCGGCTTCGGTTGCCGTCGCGAGGTCGCCCACCGCACGATGTTGCGACTTCGCAGCGGCGCCGGGAAGATGCTGGCGAATCGCGGCGACGAACGGCCGGCCGGTCGCGACGAACTGCGCAATCAGCGCGCTGCCGACGAACCCGTCGGCACCGGTGACGACGATAGGGCCCGGCGTCATCAGACCAACCGCCAGCCGTGCTTGTTGTAGAAACGGCAGGCGCTGCGCACGAACCAGCCGATGTGCTTCCATCCCTTGCGCGCTGCGCCGCCACCATGGTGGACGACGCGAAATGTCGGGAGGTAGGCCGTTTTCCCGAACTTGGCGAGACGCACGCTCCAGTCGTAATCCTCGAAGTAGAGGAAGAACTGCGGGTCGAAGCCGCCGGTCGCATCGATCGCCTTCCGGCGCACCAGCATGCAGCAACCGGACAGCAAGGACACGTCGGGCACCGGCTTGTCGCTCGCGGGATCGATGACGTCGCGCAGCTCGTAGCGATCGAGGCGATGCCTGAAGAGGCGCCCCACGACGCGCGGCGCGAAGCCCCGCAGGAAGAGATCGAGCACCGCCGGATATCGTTTGCAGAGGAAATCGGGCGTGCCGTCGGGCTTCGTCACCGCGGGCGCCAGCGCCACCACGTCCGGATTCGCATCGAGCCACCCAATCGCGTTGGCGAGCGCATCGCCCGCGAGTTCGACGTCGGGATTGAGCACCAGCTGATAATCGCTGCCGGTGCCGTTCAGCATCAGGTTGTGCGCGACGCCGTAGCCCACGTTCGCGTGTCCGTGCAGGAAGTGAAGCTGGACGCCCGAATCGACGAAGCGCTGCCGGGCGAGGCGCATGCCTTCGGCCGCGATTTCCCGGTCCTCGCTGTTGTCGATCAGGGCCACCGCCACCTGCGTCAGGACGCGATCCTCTCTCGCGGCGCCGACCGCGAGCGCAAGGCTGGCGAGACAGCGCTCGAGCAGCACGGCATCGGGCCGGTAGGTCACGATGCTGACGGTCAGGGATGAAGGGAGCACGGGGAGAACGCGTTCATGGCGCGGGAAAATCCGCCGTGGTGCGCGGCGGCTTCCGCGTCAGAACTTGAAGATCCCCTTCAGCTTGTTGACGGCATCCGCGGCGTCATCGAGCGGATTTGGCGGCTTGCTCTCGGGCAGCGCTTGCGTGGGTGTCCGCTGCTGCGACTGCGCGCGCCCCCGATTGCGTCCCGCATCCGTATCGCCGTCGCCCATGCCGAGCGGCACCATGCCAGTCGATTTCACGCGCACCTTCACGGCCCAGATCTGTTCCCAGGCAATCTTCGGATCGGCCGGCCGCGGCGGATGGACGAGGTTCAGCTCCTCGCCGTAGGCAATGGTCTGCACCATGGCACCCTGCACGCCGGCGAAGACGTCCTTCGGCACCGTGCAATTGGTCACGTCGGGTGGCAGCACCACCTTCTCTGCGATCATCCGGCGCAGGAAGTCGTTGGGCAGCCAGGTCATCAGCCCCCAACCGGTGTCCTGTACTTCGCTCGACGTCCAGATGATCATTTCGCCCGTGGATTCGCGATGTCCCATTGCCTGCAGGAAGTAACCCTGCGCATTGGCGATCGCAGGCCAGCCGAGCGCGAACGGGCCGGGAAACGATCCCTTCGCCGTGGCTTCGAACGGCACGAGGAAGTCCTGCTTGTCGCCGATCGTGAAACGGATGTCCGGCGTCGCGCTGCCATGGACGAACTGCTCGCCCCTGATAGATGCACTGGCCGGCACCGTCTTGGGCTCGCGGTCGTTCGGCCAGCGCAGTTGCGCGTTGCGCATCGCCCATCCGGAATCAGGCGGCGAGCGCCCGCGTAGCGCTTCGCCGAACTGCTGCAGCGTCATCTTTTCGGTATCGGCCACCTTCGGCTGCCCGGGACGGATGGCATCGCCGCAACCCCAGTACACCAGCATCCGCGCCTTCGGCTTTTCAGGCGGTCGCTGCTCATCGGGAGCTTCGCGCCCGCCGACCACCGGCGCGGTGCCAAGCAGCTGGAGCGCCTTGCCCATGTTCATCCCGGGTGGAACGTCGTGATCGGCCGCGGGAGCAGCAGCCTTCTGCGTCGAGCGCAGGCCGAGCCAGAGTTCCTTGGTCGGGCCGCCGCCCATGCCGGACGGCATCATCGCCGCGGCCATGCCGCCGGTCGGCATTCCTGGGATCGACATGGTGCGCGTGCCGATGTCGACTGCGTACTGGGACACCGGCGGCTTGATCACCTGCTGGCCGACGGCGTTCGCCGAGAGCACTGCGGCGGCGGCAATGACCGCCGTGCGAGAGAAGGGTTTCATGCAATTCCTCTGAAGATGGGTCACCGAAGACCATGGGATCTTCGCGGTTCCATTCTCGCACGCCGGGGCCGGGTTGACGTCCGCAACCCAGTCGAATGACCAATGACTGGGAATCGCAACGGTCTTCAGAAAGCAGACGCCCAACGTATCAAGGTGACCGGCGGGCCGCGCCGATGCTCGCCAAGTTGAAGCTGCGTACCGGTCCGTCCGGTTGAGGCAGGTTAGGTGTCGCGTTCATGTGGCGCGATTGCTCGCGGAATCGCGACTGGCCTGGACCACAAGAGAACGATCGTAAACACGGTGCCGAG
>CAYGYQ010000017.1:0-24762 GCA_964354035.1 uncultured Bordetella sp. | reverse complement strand
CCGGCAGGAGACCATCGCCGTCCCGCGCGCGGGCCTTCCGGTCGCCTCGTTCGCCACCGGCGTATCCGCGGTTGACGATCTGCGTGGATGGCTCGACGGCCGCGCTCCGGATTCGCCGGCCGAGTATCCGCCTCTCGTCTGGGTGGCGGCCGCGGACGTGGTCGCGGGCGCGCGGATATCCGCGGACGCGACGACGCTCGAGCACGCCACCGGCGCGATGCCGGCGGCGCTGACGCCAAGGATTCCGCTCAATCGCTCGTATTTCGATGGCACGTCCTCCGCATTCTTCCACGGCCGGACCGTCAAGGTGCGCGGCCGGATCACCGACGGCGGAATCGTGATCCGCACGCTCTGGCCGGAGGACTTCCGGCTCGACCGCGCGCCACCGTCGCTGCGGCTCGCCCCGGATCTGCCGCCACCGCTAGCGCTGCGTGTGCTGATGCGCTCCGAGCCGGCCGGCGGGGCGAGGAGCGCCTTCGCCGCGTCGACGCTGTGGCAGCGCGATGCGGTCCACGACCCGGTGCCGCCGGGCTGCCCGGTGCTGGGCCTCATGGTGAACGGTGCGCAGGGGGACGACGACGAAGCCCATGCGGGCCACTTCGCGCTCGTCACCGGTCGCACCCGCGAGGACGGCGCGATCGGCGACTGGCTGGTCAACAATTTCTACACGCTTGACAGCGAAAGCGAGAAAGGCATCCTCGCGGCACCGGTTCCGCTCGACAACTATCTCGCCGACCTCAACAGCGGCCAGGGCTGGTACCGGCCCACGCACATGCTGGTCGCCGTGCTCGCCGATGACCGCGCGAGCGCGCTGGTGCAGGCGGCGCTGAACCGCGTCTACAACCAGCTCTGGCGCCACCAGCTCGTCTACCGGCACGCCACCATGAATTGCACCGGCATCAGCGTGGACGTTCTGCGCACGCTCGGCTGGGAGGTCCCGGCACGGGGCCCCGCGAGCCGCATCGTTGCGGCCCTGGGCTTTCCGTACTTTGCGGTACGGGAGCGCTCGATCGCCAAGGCCTGCGTCGGCTTCGACTACCTGACTGCGGACCAGACGCGCCTGATGCCGGCCGCCGCCTTCGAGGAAGCCGGCGCGAGCCTCCTGTCGCTTGTGGCCGAAGGCGCATTGAAGGCCCCGCCGACCGGCACGCTGGCGCGGATGCTCGCCACGGATCTCGACGCCGTCGCCTTGGTCAGGTTTCCGCAGTTTCCGTCGAGCCGGAAGTTCGGCGACGCGCCCGCCGTCACGGTGCGGGAATTCCACTCGCGCGTGCCCGCCGAGCCAGGGTTGCTGCAGATCGTCCCGGTGCCGCCCCGCCCCTTTCCGGCTACGTTGCGCGATCCGGACCTTCTCCCGGACCGGCGCCCGGCCTCCTCCTATGCCGCCATGATCTGGGGTGTCCTGCTAGTCGTGGGCATCCCCATATTCCTGTACCGCCGGTGGCGACGGTGGCGGAATCGGCGTTCTCTGACGTAGGAGTCTGCCCGATCGCTTGATCTCGGCGTAGTGTCCCCACCCCTTGACATATTTAATCATTTCGATATTATTTGAAATATGGAACATGAGCTTGCAGTAACGGCGTTTGGAGCCTTGGCTCACGGGAAACGGATGGAGGTGGTCCGGCTGCTGCTGGAGTACGCGCCGGAGGGCCTGCCGGCCGGGGCCGTCGGCGAACGGCTGGGCCTCGCGCCGGCCACTCTCTCGTTCCACCTGAAGGAGTTGGCGCGCACGGGCCTCGTCACAGCCCAGCCCGACGGCCGCTTCATCTGGTATCGCGCCAACCTCGCGACGATGAACGGCCTCGTCGCCTACCTGACCGAAAACTGCTGCCGCGCGCAGGCCAAGGCGGCGTGCTGCGGTCCCATCACCCCGAAACCGCGCATCGTCGCGCGGACCCGACTGGAGAGACTCGCATGAAGCGTTTTCACGTGCATCTCGGTGTGGAAAGCCTCGATACCGGGCGCGTGCTGTTCGCCGGTGGCGGCGCCACCGGGGGCCGCCAGTGCGTGCTGCGTCCCGGCGGTGACGAATGCGGACGACTCGTGCTGCGCACCCGCCACCCGCAAGGCATCTGCGGCGTGCTGTGACTGATCGCGCTATGGGCGGCGCGAATCCGCCCGCAGCGCCAGCCGATAGGCGCCGAGCGCCGCCAATCCGATGAGCGCCAGCGCGTACGTCGAAAACGTGCGCGCCGGGTCCACCGCAAATACGAGCGTCAGCGCGAGTGGCGCGATGGCCTTGGCGGCGAACTGTGGCCGAGCGAGGCGGCCGAGCAGCGCGCCGAAGTGGCGATGCCCGAACAGCTCGCCGGGCACCGTGCCGCGAACGATCGTCATCACGCCGTTGCTCCAGCCGTACAGCACGGCGAACGCGAGCGCGGCGATCCAGACGCCGCGCACCTGCGTCAGGACCAGCAGCGCGAGCGCAAACAGCCCGAACGCCAGCGTGCCCACGGTGAGCGGACGCAGGCGGCGACCGAACGTGAACTCGGCGACCCGCCCCGCCACCTGCATCGGCCCGATGAGTGACGAGGCGAGCACGGCGTCGCGCGCGGTCAGTCCCGACGACGTGAGCAGCCCGATCACGTGCGCCGAGAGCGCCGACGACATCAACGATGCCAGAGCCAGGGCTGTGGCCAGCCAGAGAAACACGGCGGGCCGTGGTGGCCGACTTTCGGCGCGGGCGCCCTGCGCCGTCGCGACCTGCGGCGTGGTTCCCGGCCCCGGCGGCAGCGCCCAAAGATGCAACGGCACGCAGACCAGGAGGTTCAGCGCCGCATAGACCCCGAAGGTCACGCGCCAGCCATAGGCATCGAGCAGGAATTGCGACAGCGGCCAGAACACGGTGCTGGCGAACCCGCCGAACAAGGTCAGCGCGGTGACCGCCTTCCGGTACGCCGGGCCGGAGATGCCGTGCAGCGTCGCGAACGCCGGATCGTAGAGACAGCCGGCCATCGCCAGGCCGGCCAGCGCGAAGCCAAGCATCAGCGTGGCGGTGCCCTGTGCCAGCGCGAGCACCGCGAGCGCGAGCGCGCCGAACGCCGAGCCGCCCGTCAGCGTGAAACGTCCTCCGCGCACGTCGACCAGCCGGCCCGCGGCCGGTGCCGCCAATCCCGAAACGAAGAGGCCGACGGTGAAGCTTCCGAACACCGCGATGTCGCCGATGCCGAGCTCCGTGCGAATCGCCGCCGCGAGCACCGCGATCGGGTAGTAGAGGCTGCCCCAGGAAATGATCTGCGCGATGCCGAGTACGGGCACCACCCAGCGCAGCCGCAGCGGCGGGCGTGGGGTGTCGGGTGAAGTCACGTGGGCGATCACATCGGTTTAGGGAACCATCGTACCGCAGCCCGGCGACAACGTTGGCGTGCGCGCGGACTGCAACCGCGGCCATGGGAGCTGCCACTCCCTCAGCGGCCAGTGAACCGGGGCGGCCTCTTTTCCAGGAAGGCGGCGATGCCTTCGTTGCGATCGTGGCTCGCCGCGAGCAGCGCGAACGCCTGCCGTTCGGCGGCCAGCGCCTCGGACAATGGAGCTTCGTACGCGCGCAGGATTGCCTCCTTGGCGAGGCGAACCGCCAGCGCCGGCTTGGCGGCGATGATCGACGCGATCTCGACGGCTCGCGCGAGGGCGCTCTCCGGCTCGTCCGCTTCGATCGCGATGCCGGCGGCGACCGCCGCCTGCGCGTCGATCGGCTGGCCGGTCAGCACCATCAGCATCGCCAGCGCTTTGCCGGTGACCCGCGCGAGCCGCTGCGCGCCTCCGGCGCCCGGGATCATCCCGAGATTGATCTCCGGCTGGCCGAACTGGGCATTGGAGCCCGCGACGATGATGTCGGCGCACAGCGCCAACTCGCAGCCGCCGCCCAGCGCGTAGCCGTTGACCGCCGCGATCAGCGGTTTCGGAAACGCCGCGATCTCCCGCCAGTGCTGCTGGCGCGGGTGTGTGAGCACCGCGACCGGTCCGAGCGGGGCCAGCTCGCGCAGATCGGCGCCCGCGGCAAAAAACCGCAGACCGCCGGTGATGACGACGGCGCGCGTGTCGTCATCCGCGGCCACGGCCGCGAGCACGCCGGCGATCTCGGCGAGCATCTGCGTGCGCAGCGCGTTGCGCGCATCGGGACGGTTGAGCGTGATGCGGACGACCCCCGGCGCCGGACGGTCGACGAGAATATCCTGCGGCAGGCCGAGCTCTGTCGAATCGTTCATGGGCGTGTTCGTTTCTCAACGATGCTTGAACGCGGGTTTGCGCTTTTCGACAAAGGCGCGCATTCCTTCCTTCTGGTCGTCGAGCGCGAACGTCGAATGAAACTCCCGCCGCTCGAACAGCAGGCCCTCGGCCAGCGACGATTCGTACGCGCGGTTGACCGCCTCCTTGATCTTCAGCACGACCGGCAGCGAGAAGCTCGCGATCTTCGCCGCCACGGCGAGGGCTTCCGTCTCCACCTGGTCGGCCGCCACGACGCGCGCGACGAGGCCGCTGCGCTCGGCCTCGGCGGCGTCGACCATCCGGCCGGTCAGGCACCAGTCCATCGCCTTGGCCTTGCCCACAGCGCGCGGCAGCCGCTGCGTGCCGCCCATCCCGGGCATCGTGCCGATGGTGATCTCAGGCTGGCCGAACTTCGCGGTGTCGGCGGCGATGATCAGGTCGCAGGCCATCGCCAGCTCGCAGCCGCCGCCGAGCGCGTAGCCCGCGACGGCGGCGATCACGGGCTTGCGCACGTGGCGCACGTGCTCCCAGTCGCGGGTGATGTAGTTGTCGTGGTAGACCTTCTGGTAGTCCCACTCGGCCATCGCGCCGATGTCGGCGCCCGCGGCGAACGCCTTGTCGTTGCCGGTGATGACGATGGCCGCGATCGCGTCGTCGGCGTCGAACCGCTCCAGCGCGTCCTTCAACTCCACCGCGAGCGCGTCGTTCAGCGCGTTCATCCGCTGCGGGCGGTTAAGACGGATGAGACCGACGCGATCGCGGGTCTCGACGACGATGTGCTGGTAGGTCATGCGGTGCTCCTGTGTGTGCCGGCCACGCTGGAGTGGCGCCGGGGTGTGCCTGGTTTGCGCTCGCGCTACGCCGGCTTCACCTTCCAGCTGTCGACGTACGCGCGGTTCTCGACGCCCTCGGGCAGCGGCGCCACGTCCAGCGGAAAGCGCGTGTCGACCATGACGGCGTACTCGTCGGTCTCCTTGCGCGCGTGCGCCGCGCCAACCTGAAACGCCTTCGGATGCGGGCCGTGCGTGAAGCCGCAGGGATGGAAGGTGGCCATGCCGGGCTTGATGTTGTCGCGGCTGAAGAACTCCCCGCGGTGATAGAAGATCAGCTCGTCGTAATCGTCGTTGTTGTGATAGAACGGCACCTTGAGCGCGCCGGGATCCGACTCGATCGGCCGCGGCGCGAAGGTGCAGACGATGAAATTGTGGCCGACGAACGTCGTGTGCGCCGATGGTGGCAGGTGATAGCGGTGGCTCATCAGCGGCCGGATGTCGCGGACGTTGACGCGCACGACGGCGAGGTCGCCGTGCCAGCCCACCGCATCCAGCGGATTGAACGGGTACTCGATCGTCGACAGCTTGCCGACGCGCTTGACCACGACCCGCCACGGGTCGTCGGTCTGCTGCGCGCGAAACCCGGCATCCATCGCCGGCACGTCGAGGATCGCCGGATCGAAGATCGCGTGCGGACCGAGGATCCCCTTCTCGGGCAGCGTGTAGGTGCCCTCGGTGCATTCGATCAGCAGCAGCGTCGTCGGCGCCGACGGCGCGATGCGCCACATCCCGCCGCGCGGGATCACGATGTAGTCGCCGTCGCGATACGCAAGGCGGCCCCAGTCGCAGAAGAATTCGCCGGCGCCGTCGTGGATGAACAGCAGATCGTCGCCGTCCTGGTTGCGGACCAGGTGATCCATCGCCTGGCTCGTCTTCCAGTGGCGGATCTTCACGTCGCCGTTGTGCATGAACGGCGTCGCGTCCCACGGCGAGGCTCCCGCCTCCGGCAGCCGGTTGAGATCATAGGCGTGCGGATTGAGCGTACCCGAGAACCGCACCCAGGCCGTCGGCGGATGCCGGTGATGGAAATGCGCAGCCGGGCCGAAGAAGCCCTCCTTGCCCATCTCGCGCTCGAACGTGCCGGCCGGCAGGTCGGCGTGCGCCTGGCGGCTGTGCGTGCCATCGGCACGCGGAAGACGGATGTAGTGCTTCATGTTCTCCTCTGCGGAAACCGGGGGCGCGGCTCGCTCGTGGCCTCCGAACTGGCTGACATTGTGGGGCGATTGCCGGATTTCGACAAACGCCGCCGCGTTGCCGGCCAGGCCGGGTTCCGAGTTAAGATGGTCGTCTTTCGTGGGGCAAAGGATTCGCCCCAGCAGTCGCTGAACCCCCGTTCCCTTCCGGAGCCCGCGCCATGACCCGTCCCGCCCGCACGTCGCGTCGTACGTTCATCAAGCATTCCGCCGCATTGTCGACTGCCATGACCGGAGCGCTCGGCTTTCCGCTGATCGGCGGCGCGCAGCCGGCCTCGATCAAGCTGGGGGTGCTGCATCCGGTGACGGGCCCGCTCTCGTATTCGGGACAGCTGTGCCGGTTGGGAGCGAAGCTCGCCATCGACGAGATCAACGCGGCCGGTGGCATCAAGGCGCTGGGCGGCGCCCGCTTCGACCCGATCTACGCCGACGCGCCGAGCCCCCAGGCCGGCACGTCCGAGGTCGAGCGGGTGAACGAACAGGGCGCGGCGGCGATCGTCGGCGCGTACGCCAGCGCGATCTGCCTGGCGACCACGCAGGCTGCCGCCAAGTACAACCTGCCGCATCTGGTCGATGTCGGCGTGGCCGACCAGATCGTCGAGCGGGGGCTGAAGAACGTATTCCGGTTCGGCCCGGGCTACCGGAAGACCACCGAGGACGCCGTCAAGTACCTGCACACGATGAACCTGCTCGCGGGCAATCCGGCGAAGACCGTGATGATCATCCACGAGGAGTCGCTGTTCGGCACCGGCACCGCCAACCTGCTCGCGCAGGAGCTGCCCAAGCTCGGATTCGACGTCAAGGAGGTGATCAAGCACGCGAATCCGACGCGAGATTTCGGCAACATCGTGTTGCGCGTCAAGACCGTCAACCCCGACATCATCATCCCGGCCAACTACTACAACGAGTATGCGCTGTTCGTGCGGACGATGAAGCAGCAGGGCGTGAGGGCGATGGCGATCTTCTCGGTGCTGGGCGGCGCCGCCTCCTCGTACAAGTTCGTCGCCGAATTCCCGGACATCGCCAACGGCATCATCGACGTCAATCACTGGTTCAACCCGAAGAACCCGGCCGCGCTCGCGCTGCGCAAGAAGGTCGACGCGATCAAGGACCAGTTTTTCACCTACGAGGTGTTCCTGAACTACCAGGCCGTCTATCTGCTCGCCGACGCGATCGAACGCGCGAAATCGGCCAAGCGCGAGGCGATCATCGAGGCGCTCGCGGCCTCGACCTGGGACCGGCATTTCATGCCCTACGGGCCGACCCGGTTCGTCAACGGCCAGAATACGGGGGCGCAACCGATGACGTTGCAGGTGCGCGACAAGAACATCCGGGTCGTGCTGCCGAGCCTGTACGCGGAGACCGCACCGGTATTCCCTTGGAAGAGCTGACCGCCTGTCCGCGCGTCGAGCCTGTCGCGGCCGAACGACGCGCGGCGGGTCCGGCAAGGGTGCGGCGGTAGAGCGCGCCCGGAGCAGTCGTCGCGTGGCCGACCCCACGATCCTCCTCGCCGCCTTCCTGAACGGCCTGACCCAGGGCGCCGTCTATGCGCTGATCGCGCTCGGCCTGACTCTCATCTACGGGGTCCTGCACATCATCAACTTCGCGCATGGTGCGGCGTTGATGGTCGCGCTCTACGGTGTCTATTTCCTGTTCACCGGGCTCGGCATCGATCCGTTTCTCGCCCTGCCCGTCATGATGGGCGCCATGTTCGCGCTGGGCTACGCGTTGCAGCGATTCGTGATCGGCCGGGCGAGCCACGGCCGGGACGAGAACATTCTGCTGGTCACGCTCGGACTGGCCATCGTGATGGAGAATGTCGCGTTGTACGTCTTTCGCGCCGACACCCGGACGATCGAGACCGCATACGCATTCGCCACCGTCGACATCCTCGGGGCCCTGGTCGCGATCCCCAAGCTCGCCGCCCTGGGCGGAGCCCTGGCGATGGCCGCGGCGCTGTTCCTCCTGATCACCAGGACCGACCTCGGCCGCGCCATTCGCGCCGTGGCGAAGGAGCGACAGGGCGCGCGCCTCGTCGGCATCGACGTCGATCACGTGTTCGCCATGAGCTTCGGCATCGGCTTCGCCTGCCTCGGCGCCGCGGCGTGCTTCCTGATGCCCGCGTACTACGTGAATCCCACCGTCGGCGGCGGCTTCGTGCTGATCGCATTCACGACGGTCGTCCTTGGAGGAATGGGCAGCTTCGGGGGCGCGCTGGCCGGCGGATTCGTCGTCGGCATCGCCGAGTCGTTCGGCGGCCTGGCCGGCATCGCGCTCGGGGCCGGCGAGAACATGGGCCAGCTCGCGATCTTCACGATCTTCATCGCGGTGCTGCTCTTCCGTCCGCAGGGCCTGTTCGGCGCGCGGACCTGAAGACCTGAAGAAATGCGCAAACTCGCGGGTGTGACGGCATTCACGGTGGCCACGGCGCTGGTGCCGGCCTTCGTGACGTCAGGCGCGGTGCTCAATGCGGTCATCCTCACGCTTTACGCGGTGCTGCTCGGCCAGGCGTGGAACGTCCTCGGCGGATACGGTGGGCAATTCTCGTTCGGCCACGCCGTGTTCTTCGGCACTGGCGGGTACGTGATGGCGGTGCTGCAGATCCGCTACGGGCTCAACGCGTGGCTGGCGATGCCGGCGGCGATCGGGGCGGGGGCCGCCGTGGGGGCGCTCGTGGGGGCGCTGACGTTCCGATACGGTCTTCGCGGCTCCTACTTCGCGCTGGTGACGCTCGCGTTCGCCGAGGTGTTCCGGATTCTCGCCAACACGTTCGCCTTCACCGGCGCGGGTGTTGGGCTCATGCTGCCGCTGGCCGATGCGCCGGCGCAGCTGCAGTTCGGCAGCCGGGCGGGATATCTGTACCTCATTCTCGGGTTCGTCCTCGCCGGCTTCGCCGTGCACCTCTGGCTCGGTCATTCCCGCTTCGGCGCGCGCCTCACGGCGGTGCGCGACAACGAGGCGTCGGCATCGGCGCTGGGCGTCAACGTGTTCCGCGTCAAGCTCGGCGCGATCATGATTTCCGGCGCGCTGATGGCGGCGGGTGGCGTGTTCTACATCCAGTACCTGCACTACCTCGATCCGGCGATCGCCTACGGGCCGGCGGTCTCGGTGGAGGCGCTGCTCGTTCCTATCGTCGGCGGCATGGGAACGCTGTTCGGGCCGCTGCTGGGCGCGGTGGCGCTGCACGCGCTGTCCGAGGGCATGCGCAACCTGTTCGGCGATGCGCCCGGCATCAGTCTCGCGCTCTACGGCATCGTGCTGATTGTCATGGTGCGGTACATGCCGCGCGGGCTGATCGGCGTCTTCGCTAACCGTAGGCGCTGAAATGCTGGTCGCGCGCGAGCTGTCGATCCGTTTCGGAGGTGTGGCTGCCCTGCAGCAGGTTTCGCTGACCGTGGAAGCGCGCCGGATCGTCGGCCTGATCGGCCCCAACGGCGCCGGCAAGACCACGCTGTTCGCGCTGCTGTCGGGCTTCCTGCGTCCGGAGTCCGGATCAATCGCGTTCCGGTCGCGCGACGTCACCGGCATGCCGCCGCACGCCATTTGCCGTCTCGGCATGACGCGCACGTTCCAGATCGTGCAGCCTTTCGCCGGCCAGACGGTGCGCGACAACATCGCCGTCGGCGCACATCTGCATCACCGCCGCCGGGCAGTTGCGCTCCGCGCCGCAGAGGACGTCGCTGCGCGCGTCGGGCTCGCCGCCGAGCTCGACCAGCTCGCCGCCAATCTGACGATCGCCGGCCGCAAGCGGCTCGAGCTGGCGCGCGCGCTGGCAACGCAGCCGCAACTGCTGCTGCTGGACGAAGTGCTGGCAGGGCTCAATCCGCAGGAGATCGCCGACATGATCCCGGTCGTGCGCGCGATCCGCGCGGAGGGTGTGACCATCGTCATGATCGAGCACGTGATGCAGGCGGTGATGAGCCTCGCCGACGACATCCACGTGCTCGCCAACGGCCGGATGATCGCTTCGGGTTCGCCCGCGGCCATCGCCGAGGATCCGGCGGTGATCGAGGCCTATCTCGGGCGCGGCACCGCGGACAAGCTGCGCCTGGCCGCCGGAGTCGCGCATGGCTGACGCGCCCCTGCTGGAGATCGCCGGCTTGCGCGGGGGTTACGGTCCCGTCGAGGTCCTGCGGGGCGTGGATCTCGTCATCCATTCCCGGGAGGTCGTCGCCGTGCTGGGGTCCAACGGCGTCGGCAAGTCCACGCTGAACAACACGGTGTGCGGACTGTTTCCCGCGTTTGCCGGCAGCGTGCGCTTCGCCGGCCGCGATATCACCCGGGCCGGCACGGCGGATATCGTCGCGGCCGGGCTGATTCAAGTCCCCGAGGGTCGTCGCGTCTTCCCGAACCTGTCGGTGCTGGAGAATCTCGAGCTTGGCAGCTACCGCCGCGGGCGCGAGCGCCGCGCGACGACGCTCGAACGTGTCTTCGCGGTCTTTCCGCGCCTCGCGGAGAGGCAAGGGCAGTCCGCGGGAACGCTGTCCGGCGGCGAACAGCAGATGCTGGCGATCGGCCGGGGACTGATGGGGGAGCCGCGGCTGCTGATCCTCGACGAGCCGTCACTGGGTCTGTCGCCGTTGCTCGTCGAAGAGATGTTCGCGCTGATCCGCCGCCTCAACGACGATGGTCTGGCCGTGCTCCTGGTCGAGCAGAACGTCGGCGAGTCGCTGGCCGTGGCCGATCGCGCGTATGTGCTCGAGAACGGCGCGGTCCGCTTTCACGGCACGCCGGCGGAGCTGCTGGCCAATGGCGACCTGAAGCGCGCCTTTCTCGGTCTATGATCGACCATCGGCCGCCGCCCGCTCCGCAGACGCTCGCCCAGAAGCTGGTGGCGCAGGCCGCGGGCCGCGACCACGTGACGCCGGGAGAGATCGTCACCTGCCAGGTCGATCTCGCCATGATGCACGACTCCGGCGGGCCGCGACGCGTGCAGCCGTTGCTCGAGCGCCTGGGTGCGAAAGTGTGGGATCCCGAACGGGTGGTCGTCGTGACCGATCACTACCTGCCCGAACACGACGACGAATCGCGCCGGATCGTCCGCATCGCGCGGGAATGGGTGGCCGCGAACGGCGTGCGCAAGTTTCACGACGGCCTCGGCATCTGTCACGTCGTGCTGCCGGAACAGGGCCATCTGCGACCCGGCATGTTCGTCGTCGGCGGCGACAGCCACTCGCCGACCGGTGGCGCGTTCGGCGCCTTCATGTTCGGCGTGGGTTCCACCGACATGCTCGGCGTTCTGGTGACGGGAACCATCTGGCTGAAGGTGCCGGACACGATCCGTATCGAGTGGACGGGGGCACTCGCCGACGGCGTCGTCGCCAAGGACGTCATGCTCTTCCTTTGCGCCAGGCTAGGGATGGACGGCGGCGAGTACCGGGCCGTGGAATACGCCGGCGAGGCGATTGTCGCCTTGCCGATGCAGGAACGAATGACGCTCGCCAACATGACCGCGGAAATCGGCGGACAGACAGGTCTCATCGCTCCGGATGCCACCACGCGCGCCTGGCTCGCCGACGTGGGCGTCACCGACGTCGAGCTCGCCCGTTGGCAGACCGATGCGGGGGCGCCGTTGCGCGCACGGCATCGCTTCGACGCGGGGATGCTGGCGCCGCAGGTCGCAGCGCCGCACAGTCCGGCGAACGCGGCGCCGGTGCGCGAGCAAGCAGGCACGCACATCACCGCGGCCTACATCGGCGCGTGCACCGGCGCGAAGCTTGCCGACCTGCGGATGGCGGCCCGCGTGCTGCGCCATCGGCACAAGGCATCCCACGTTCGCCTGCAGGTGGCGCCGGCGTCGACGCGGGATGCGGCGGCCGCACGCGCCGATGGGACGCTGCAGGTACTCATCGACGCCGGGGCCGAGCTGCTGCCCAGCGCCTGCGGCGCCTGCGCCGGCTACGGCAGCCACCGCTTCGGTGCGGACGACGTCGTGATCTCGACCACGGCGCGCAATTTCAGGGGACGCATGGGCGACGCGTCCGCGAGGGTCTACCTCGCTTCCCCGTTCACCGTTGCCGCCAGCGCAGTCGCGGGGACGATCGTCGACCCCCGGGAGTTGCTGTGAGCCAGGAATCCGGGCGCGCGTGGGTGTTCGGCGACAACGTCGATACCGATGCGCTGGCGCCGGGCGCTTACGTCAAGTACGGGATCGACGAGATCGCCCGGCACTGCCTCGAGAGCATCGACCCGGCCTTCGCCACCAACGTGCGGCCCGGCGACGTCATCGTCGGGGGACGCAACTTCGGCGCCGGCTCGTCGCGCGAACAGGCGGCGGAGGCATTGCGGCACCTGGGCGTGGCGGCGGTGGTGGCGCCATCGTTTGCCGGCATCTTCTACCGCAACGCACTCAACCTCGGCCTGCTGGCGCTGGTGTGTCCGAGCGCGGGGCGGCTTCGCGCGGGGGCCCGGGTGAGGATCGATCGCGAGGCGGCACAACTCATCGACGCGGACACCGGCACGGTCCACCGCTGCGAGCCGATTCCCGCCCACCTGCTCGCACTGGTCGAGGCCGGTGGCCTCGTCCCCTGGCTCGAACGCCACCTCGCCGCGCAACGCGAACCCCGACGCAACCCAACGGAGTGAAACTCTCATGCCCCCGACCTACGATCTCGTCGTCAAGAACGTCCGCGTCGTGCGGCCGAACCAGACCACCGTGGAACGCCAGGACATCGGCATCCGGGATGGCCGGTTCGCCTGCGTCGCGCCCGAGATCGGCGCAGAGGAAGGCAAGGCGACCGTCGACGGACGGAACCGTCTTGCCTTTCCCGGCGTGGTCGATGCCCACATGCACGTCGGCATCTATCAGCCGCTGGCCGCCGATGCCGTCACGGAGAGCAAGGCCGCAGCCATGGGCGGGGTCACCAGCAGCCTCAACTACCTGCGCACGGGCCAGTACTACCTCAATCGCGGCGGACCGTACGCCGAGTTCATGCCGGAGGCGATGCGCCTGGCCGACGGCAACTTCTGGGTCGACTACGGCTTCCACATCGCGCCGATCGCGGCATCGCACATCGACGAGATGGACTCGTTGCTCACCCGGTGGGGCGTGCCGTCGTTCAAGATCTTCATGTTCTACGGCGGCTACGGGCTACACGGAAGGTCGTCGTCGCAAAACGAGTTCCTGATGATCGGTCCCGACGATCGCTACGACATCGCGCATTTCGAGTTCGTCATGCGCGGCGCGCGCCGGCTGATGAACGCGCATCCCGAGCTGGCGGACTCGATCAGCGTCAGCCTGCATTGCGAGCTGGCCGACATCCTCACTGCCTATACCAAGCTCGTCGAGCGCGATGCCAGCCTGACGGGGCTGCGCGCGTACAGCGCCGCGCGCCCGCCGCATTCCGAAGGGCTCGCGATCTGGATCGCGTCGTACCTCGCCTACGAGACTGAGTGCCTCAACATCAACCTGCTGCATCTGAGTTCCCGCAAGGCGATCGAAGCCGCGCTGATGATGCAGGACGTCTTTCCGCACATCCGCTTCAAGCGCGAAGTGACGGTGGGCCACCTGCTCCTCGACGTGGACAGCAAGTGCGCCGTCCACGCCAAGGTGAACCCGCCGATCCGGCCGCGCGAGGACGTCGAGGCGCTATGGCAGGCCGTGCTCGACCGGAAAGTCGACTGGATCGTCAGCGATCACGCGTGCTGCTCGTCCGAAAAGAAGTGGTCGGCCGCCGACCCGACCGACATCTGGCTCGCGAAGGCCGGCTTCGGCGGCACCGAGTACCTGCTCTCGGGCGTCCTTTCCGAAGGGACGAAGCGCGGCATGTCCCTTGCGCACGTGGCCGAGCTCCTCTGCTGGAATCCGGCGCAGCGCTACGGGCTCCGGAGCAAGGGCGACATCGCGGTGGGCTTCGATGCCGATTTCGCACTCGTCGACCCGGCCGAATCGTTTGTCGTGCGCGCCGCCGACTCGCCGTCGCAGCAGGGTTATACGCCGTTCGAGGGACAGGAGCTCACCGGGCGCGTGAAGAGCACGTACCTGCGCGGCGAGCAGGTCTACGACGGCAGCAACATCGTGGGCCGGGCGCGCGGCCGGTATCTGCACCGGCCGACGGCCTGACGCGGCAGGCGGCGTGGGGATGAGTGTCGTCTTCACGGCCGCGCGCGAATTCGATGCGCGCTTTCCGGTGGTCGTCGCCGGCGCGGGTGCGTGCGGTCTCGTCGCTGCCCTCGCCGCACGCGACACCGGCGCGGAGGTGCTGGTGCTCGAGCGCGATGCGGCGCCTTCGGGCTCGACGGCGCTGTCGTCGGGATTCATTCCCGCGGCGGGCACGCGCTGGCAGCGTGCGGCCGGCGTCGCCGACTCCCCGGCGTGCATGGCCGCCGACATCCGGCGCAAGAATCGCGACGGAGCGAATCCGCGCATCGTCGCTGCCGTCTGCGCGACAGCGGGGGAAACGCTCGAATGGCTCGCCGACAGGCACGGCGTTCCGTTCGTTCTGGTCGAAGGCTTCCTGTATCCGGGCCACACCGCTCCGCGCATGCATGCGGTACCCGCCAGGACCGGGAGCGCATTGATGACCGAGCTGCTGCGCGCATGCGCATCCGCCGGCGTCGAGATGCTCCCCTCGGCGCAGGTGACGCAGATCATCGCCACGCCGGGCGGTCGCGTTCTCGGCGTCGGCTTCACGCGTCCCGACGGTTCGTGCGAAACGGTGGGTTGCGACGCGCTGGTTCTCGCCACCTCGGGTTTCGGCGGCAATGCGGCGATGGTGCGCGCACAGCTGCCGGCGATCGCCGAGGCGCCCTATTTCGGCCACGCAGGCAATCAGGGCGACGCGATCCGCTGGGGCGAAGCGCTGGGCGCCGCCGTGCGCGACCTGTCCTCCTATCAGGGCCACGGCTCGGTCGCAACGCCGCATGGCCTGCTGCTCACCTGGGCGCTGATGATGGAAGGAGGCATCCAGGTAAACGCGCGCGGCGAACGTTTTGCCAACGAGCACGGCGGTTATTCGGAGCAGTGCCTGCCGGTATTGCAGCAGCCCGGAGGCTGCGTATGGAACGTGTTCGACGAGCGCCTGCATCGACTGGGAATGGAATTCGACGACTATCGCGCGGCGCTCGCGGCCGGCGCGATTCGCAGCGCGCCGGACGTTGCCACCCTGGCTGCGACCTGCAATCTGCCCGGCGCCGCCCTCTCGCGCACGCTCGACGACGTCGCGCGGTATGCCGCGGGCACAGCCGTGGATCCCCAGGGGCGCGACTTCACGACCAGGCCGGCGCTGGCCGCGCCGTTTCGGGCGGCGCGGGTCACGGGCGCGCTGTTTCACACGCAGGGGGGGCTCGAGGTCGACGCGCAGGCGCGCGTGCTGCGCCGCGACGGATCCCCGCTGCCCAATCTCTTCGCCGGCGGCGGTGCCGCGCGCGGCGTGTCCGGCGCGCAGGTCTGGGGCTACCTGTCGGGCAACGGCCTGCTCACTGCGGTCACGCTGGGGCGCGCGGCCGGCGCGACCGCGGCGGCCCTTGGCTCGCCGTGATCGAACTCGGGGATGAGCATTGGCGAGTGCTGCATCAACGGGTTCCCAGCATCGGCGCATGTTGCGCGACCATGCGCGTTATCATGATCGTATGCGCGCGATCCCCATTCCGGCCCCGACCGCCGATGCCCGCTGACGACAAGAACGTGCTCGGCGGCCCGCTCGTCCCGTGCTCGACCGCCCCGCGCACCGGTTTCTACCGCGACGGCTGCTGCAATACAGGCCCGGAGGACCTTGGTCTGCACGTCGTCTGCGCGCAGGTGACGGCCGCATTTCTCGCCTTTGCGCGCACGCAGGGCAACGACCTGATCACGCCCGTGCCCGAGTTCGGCTTTCCCGGCCTCGTTCCCGGCGATCGCTGGTGCGTGTGCGCCGCGACCTGGCGCCAGGCCTTCGACGCGGGTGTCGCGCCGCCGGTGATCCTGGCGGCAACGCACGAGGAGACGCTCGCCGTGATTCCGCTCGCCGACCTGCGCCGGCACGCGCTCGACCTCCACTGATCGCCTCGATGCGCGCGCTTCGCTACGACCGTTTCGGCCCACCCGAGGTCCTGCACGTCGTCGACGTGCCCGAGCCGGTGCCGCAAGCAGGTGAGGTGAAGGTGCGCGTCCGGGCGGCGAGCCTCAATCCGCTCGACTGGAAGATACGCGCCGGTCACCTGCGCTGGCTGCCGATGTTCCGCCGGCCGCCACGCACTCTCGGTTGCGATTTCGCGGGCGAGATCGTCGGCGTGGGCGCCGGCGCGCGGTCGCATTACGTCGGCGAGCGCGTGTTCGGCTCGCTGCTGCCCTTCGGGCGCGACGGGGCGCTGGCGGAGTATCTCGTCGCGGGCGTGGATCGGTTGGCGACGATGCCGGACGACCTCGGCTTCGATCAGGCCGCCGCACTGCCGGTCGCGGCGGGAACGGCATTGCAGGCGGTCGTGGACGAGGCACACCTTGGCGCAGGCCGGCGCATCCTGATCACCGGCGCCGCGGGTGGGGTCGGCCACTTCGCCGTGCAGATCGCGAAGCACCTCGGTGCGAACGTGGTCGCTGTCTGCGGCGCGGCCAATGCCGACTTCGTCCGCGGACTGGGCGCCGATGAGATCGTCGACTACGCGCGCGCGGATTTCACGCGGCGCGCCGATCGCTTCGACGTCGTGTTCGACGCCGCGTGCGTGTCGTCGTTCACCGCGGCGCGGCGAGTGCTCACCGCTGCCGGTTGCTACCTCAACACCGGTGGCGATGCCACCGCCGCCGTCGGCACGGCGGTGAATGCATTCCTCGCCCGGTTGAGCTCCCGCCAGCGCGCGGTTCCGATCATGCTGGCCAGCGGATCGGCGTGCTGGGAGCGGCTCGCGTCGCTCACGCAGGAGGGCGTGCTGCACGCCCACATCGAGCGCACGATCGCGCTGGAGGACGTCGCGGACGCGCAGCGTGCAATGGCAACAGGGCATGGGCGCGGCAAAATCGTCGTGCGGCCTTCCCGGGCGTAAATCGCGCTGCGCGCTCTGCGGGCCTGGTCATCGGCGGTCCGCCTCGCTGTCGGCAGACGGCGGTGGGCGAAAGCCCCGCCGCAGCAGGACGAAGGAGGCCGGCACGGTGAATGCGAGCGCCGCGAGCATGCCGAGCGCCTTCGGCACTGCCAGCCGGTCGACCACGACGTAGAGCACGAGCAGCGACGCGAGGTACATCGCGCCGTAGGTCGCGAGGTAACCGGCCGCCGAGCGCGCTCCAGGGCTTGCGCCGAACACGAAACGCGCGTGCGCCAGGTAACCGCCGACAAGGCCGGCGCTGTAGGCGATTGTGTAGGCAACGCGGTAATCGGCAACGGCCAGCAGGAGCAGATAGATCACGTAGCTGGCCGCCGTATTGGCGGCGCCAACGAAGACGAAGCGGGCGAACTGCACGATGGCGCGCGGGAGGCCCGGGCGCTTAGCGCTGCACGAGCTTCAGGAACGCCTCGTAATCGCGGACATAGTCGCGCGCGTCGTAGGCATGCGACGCGAACACGAGCAATGCGGCGTCGGGACTGTAGTCGTACTGGACGCCCCAGGTCTTCGGCGGCAGGTAGACGCCGATGGCCGGCTGGTCAAGCAGGAACTCCTGCCGGCTGCTACCGTCGTCGGCGATCACGCGGCAACTGCCGCGCAGGCATACGAGGAACTGGTGGCACTTGCGGTGCGCGTGCTGGCCGCGCACCTCGCGTCCAGGCACGCCGTGGACCATGAAGAAGCGCTTGACCTTGAACGGCAGGAACGCGTCGATCTCGCCCGCCACCAGCTTGCCACGCAGGTCTTCCACCGCCGCGAGATGCTCGACAAAGACCCCGCGCACGCGGCTTTTCCCGCCACGCGCAGCCTCGGTGCGGGTCGCCGGCGCGGCCGCGGCCGGCCCGGCATCGCAGTAGCTCACGATGCGCGCCGGATTGCCGGCGACGACCGCAAACGGCGGCACCGAGGCGATGACCACCGCGCCGGCGCCCACCATCGCGCCGCGGCCGATGGTGACCCCCGGGAGAATGGTCGCGTTGGCGCCGATCGACGCACCCTCCATTACAACGGTCGGCAGGTACGCCTTCGGCCGCCGCCTGCTGCGCGGAAAGCGGTCATTCGAGAACGTCGCGTTGGGGCCGATGAAGACGTCGTTCCCGATCCGCGCGCCGTCCCAGAGCTGGACGCCGCATTTCACCGTGACCCGATCGCCGACCGTGACGTCGTTCTCGATGAACGTGTGATCGCAGATGTTGCAGTCCGCGCCGATGCGCGCGCCGGGCAATACGTGCGCGAACGCCCAGATCCGCGTGCGCGGCCCGACCCGCTTTGTCTCGCAGATCGCCTGCGGATGCTTGAAAACGCTCATTTGTGTTGTCCGCTCTCCCCGAATGTGGTCCGTCGCTGCACGATCGCCAACGGACGGCCCTTGGTATTCTCGAACGCGCGCCACGCGTACGCGCCGACCACCGCCAGACCGAGGGCGTTCAGCGCGCCAAAGCCCGAGATCAGGAGCACCGTGGGCGCGTAGCCGGGCTCGGCGATCAGGCCGGTCAGACGGGCGGCGAGCACGATTCCGCCGTAGACGACGGCCACCGCGAGCGCGAGCATGCCGACGCCGAACAGCAGCCGGATCGGCAGATCGGAAAACGCGAGGCTGCTGTCGAACAGGTACGCGAGCTTCTTGCGCAGCGTCCACGCGCTCTTGCCGCGCTGCCGCGCGCGACGGTGGTACGGAACCTCGTCGCGCCGCATCCCGATCCAGAGCAGCTGGCCGATCAGGCTCGAATGCGCCTCGGTCAAGCTGACCAGCGCGTCGCGGGCCCGGACGTTGCACCCGAACACGTCGACGCCGCCCGGCGGCATTTCGGGCTGCACCAGCCGGCGATAGGCTGCCCAGAACAGCGCCGAGGCCACCCGCGCCGGCAACGGATCGTCGCGCCCCGCGCGCACGCCGCAGACGACGTCACAGGCGCCCTGCTCCAGCCGGCGGAAGAACTCGACCGCGAGTTCCGGCGGCTCCTGCAGGTCCGCCGCCATGACCGCGAAGTGCGGACCCGTCGCCTCGATCAGCCCGGCGCGAATCGCCGCGAACGCGCCGAAGTTGCGCGACATCTCGAGCACCTGCGCGGTGAGACCCGTTCGCGGCAGCGCATCGACCAGCAAGGCCAGCGACCGGTCCGGGCTGCCGTCGATGACGAAGACCACCTCGAGCGCGCCGCCGAGCTTCCGGTCGATGCCCGCCAGCGCGTCGAGGAGATCGGGAATCGTCTCCTCGTTGCGATAGACGGGCACTACGAGGGAGTAACGGGTCGCCATTGATTGCATGCCGCCGCGACGGCATCGATTTCGGCGTCGGTGAGTTCAGGGTAGCACGGCAGGCTCAGGACTTCGGCGCAGGCCCGCTCCGTGCGCGGGAGTCCCGAGGGCGGCGCTGCCCCGGCGCCCGGCTGCCGGTGGTCCGGAATCGGATAGTGGATGTCGGTCGCCACGCCGGCGGCGGCGAGATGCGCGCGCAGCGAGTCCCGCCGGCTCGTGCGGACCACGAACAGGTGCGCGACATCGCTCCCGGCGCTCGCCGGCGATGGCAGCGCGATATCGGGGTGATTGAGTGCCCGGCCGTAGCGCGCCGCGATGTCGCACCGCCGGCGGTTCCATCCGTCCAGATGCGGGAGCTTGACGCGCAACACCGCCGCCTGCAGCTCGTCCATCCGTGAGTTCATCCCGCCTGCCATCGTGCAATGGTATTTCGCGCCCCAGCCGTAGGTGCGCAGTGCGCGCAATTTCGCTGCGAGCTCCCGGTCGCCGGTGACGACGGCGCCGGCGTCGCCGATGGCGCCGAGATTCTTCGTCGGGTAGAAGCTGAAGCAGCCGAGCGCGCCGTGGGTCCCCGCCATCGCGCCGGCCGTCCGCGCGCCGTGCGCCTGCGCGCAATCCTCGATCACGGCGACGCCCCGCTCCCCGGCGATGCGCGCGATGCTCGCGACATCGGCGAGGCGTCCGTACAGATGCGTCACGATGACCGCCCGCGTGCGCGCGCCGAGGCCGGCAACGAGCGCCACCGGGTCCATCAGCTGCGCCGATTCGTCGATCTCGACATAGGCAGGCACCGCGCCGGCGGCCCGGATCGCCGTCGTCGCATACATCCCGGCGTTCGCCACGGTCACGACCTCGTCGCCCGGGCCGATTGCCAGTGCCCGCAGCGAGAGCTCGAGCGCATCGGTGCCATTGCCGACCGCGATGCAATGGCCGGCGCCGCAGTAGGCGGCGAACTCGCGCTCGAAGGCGTCGACCTCGGGCCCGAGAATGTACCAGCCGCGATCGTGGACGCGGCCCATCGCGGCGTCGAGCTCGGAGCGCAGCGGCGCGTGATGGCGCGTCAGGTCGTTGAGTTTGATCACGAGCGGCAGCCGGCGGCATCCAGGGCCTGGGACCACACTTCGTTCCAGTCGCCAAAGCCCGGCTGGAACACCAGCGGCAGCGCGACCAGCGCATGGCGGCGCGGACTCCAGCAGTAGAAGCGATCCGGCACGGCCGGCGGCAGCTGCGTCGCCGAGGCCCCCCGATCGGCGGCCACCTCCGCCAGCGCATCGACCTTCAGCCGCCCGACGATGTTCTTCTCCAGCTGGGCCGGCCACGCCGGCAGATCATTCGCGAGCTGGACGACGAGCTGCGGCGACAACGAACGCGGCTGTACCGGGGGCAGCATCAGGCCACCCTGAGCATTCCGCGCGAACGGGATCGAACCGAGGTGGTCGGGCACGATGACGAACGCGTAGGAGCTGGCGGGCACCGCATCCGCGGTCTCGCGCAGCGCGGCGATCAGCGCGCGCACCTCGGCGCCGGCCTGGGTCCGGCGCTCGACGGCCGCCTGCGTCAGCGCGAACCCGCTCGCCAGCAGCACGACGGCGACGATCCACGCGGCGATCCGCAGCCGGCGGTCCGGTGTGCGCAGTGGTATCGCCAAGGCAAGCGCGGCAATCGCGGCGATGGCGTAGAGCACACGGCCGCCCTCCCCGGTCAACGACCAGCCCGTATGCGAGAACAGCATCGCCAGCGCCGCGAGGAACGTCAGCACGAGAGCGACGAGCACGCGGCGCTCTGCCCGGTGGCGCAGACTCGCGGACACGGCGGCAATGCCGAGCAGCAGGCTGGCCCAGGCGAAGGCCGTGCGCAAACCCGCTTCCGGGAGCGCCAACGGCCACCAGTCGCGGCTCGCCGGCAACGCGGCAAGCCACTTTCCGGACAGCAGCGCCGTCCCCGGCGAGGTTCCGGGATAGAAGCGAAACGGGTCGCCGAAGATCGACATGCGAAACACGAAATAGGCGCTGGCGATCGCGATCCAGGGCAGCGCACGAACCATGGCGCGCACCGTCCCGCGCAGCAGCCCCTCGTCCTCGGGTCGTTTGACCCAGGCCAGCGCGACGATCAGTACCGGGGCGATCGCCGCCGATTCCTTGCTCATGAAGGCGAGCACCGTGGCCACGAGACTCGCGAGGCTGTAGCGATCGCGCCAGCGGTCGCTCGCCAGGAACGTGCAGGCGGCGACGAGCGTCCAGAACAGGGACATCCCGTCGAAGCGCGCCGCAACCCAGGCGACGGCCTCCACGCTCGGTGCGAACCACGCGAACGCCAATCCCGCCGCGAGCGCCGCCGAGCGTGCGCCACGCGCGGCCACGCCCGCAAGCTGCCACGCGAGCAGCGCGACCAGCGCCGCGTTGGCCCCGTGCAGCAGCACGTTGACGAGGCGCCACGCCGCGGCGTTCGCGCCCGAAAAATACGTGTTGAGCGCGAACGAAGCCATCGTCAGCGGCCGGTACTGGTTGGACGGCGGGCCGACGCCCGAGACGAAGGTCTTGCCCACCCGCGCGGCGACCTCACGCGCGTCCGCGCCGTAGAACGTGTGGAGCAGGCTGTAATCGTCGGAGAGGAATCCCCCGGGCAGCGCCGGCAGATAGATGACGATCGCCGCCAAGGCGGGCATCACCAGCATCGGCACGAGCGCAAATCGTTGCCGGCGACTCACTGGAGTTCTGCCTGGCGATGTCCTTTGCTGCAGGACGAAATCACGCGGGTAGCTGCAACGGCCATCGGTTCGCGGAGTTGCGCGGCCCCGCGACAAGGCGGAGCGGGGGGTTCCCGGAGGGATCGATCCCGCCACCGGGAACCGGGCATGGGCCGAGGATACCCTGAAATGCCGATTGCCTGAATCTCAATGCGTGCCTGCGTACGATGGGGCGCGCCCGTCGACTCACCGCCGGGTACCGCGCGGGCGCGCCGCCGCGCGTGCCGGCGATGGCGCCGCGGATTGCGGGTCCTTGGCGGGCGGATGCAGCTCCGCGAGGAGCCCCGGTGCCGCTTCGACGACGAAGTCGACGAACGCCAAGGTGGCCCGGCTCATGAACCGGCCCGCGCGGTGCACGACATACCAGCGGCGCATCAGGGGCAGGCCGACGATGTCGAGCTCGACCAGCCGGCCCATCTGCAGCTCGAACCCGATCGTGTGGCGCGAGATGAAGGCGAGCCCCATGTCCGCCATCACTGCCTGCTTGATGGTTTCGTTGCTGCTCATCACGTTGCCGATCTTCGGCACGAAGCCGCGTTCCGCGAACAAGCGCTCCATCGACGAGCGCGTGCCCGAGCCCTGCTCGCGGACGAGGAACGTTTCCTCCGCCAGCGACGCGAGCGGAATCCGGCGGGCTGCGGCCAGCGGGTGCGCTGGCGGTGCGATCACGACCAGCGGGTGGTCGGCGAACGGCATCGCCGTCGTCTCGATCCGCTGTGGGGGCAATCCCATGATCGCGACATCGATCTCGTTTTTCTCGAGCTCGCGCACGATGACTTCGCGGTTGTTCACCGACAGGGACGCGCGAACGCCGGGATAGCACCGCTGGAACTGCGCGATCAGCGCGGGCGCGAAGTACTTGGCCGTGCTGACGACGCCGACGCTGATGCGCCCGCCGGTGAGCCCCTTCAGCGCCGAGATCGCGGCGTCCGCGTCCTTCAGCGCATCGAGGATCTGCCGCGCGTAACGCAGCAACTCGCCGCCGGCCTCGGTCAGGACCCGCTTCTTGCCCCGGCGCTCGAACAGCGCGATCCCGGCGATCTCCTCCAGCCGCTTGACCTGCAGCGACACCGCTGCCTGGGTCAGATGCAGCTGCTCGGACGTGCGCACGAAGCTCAGGTGCCCCGCCGCGGTGACGAATATCTGCAACTGCCGGATGGTGACGCCGCGCATCGGGATACCGTGATTTTAACTTAATAAATTACTTAAGCTACCAGTTAAAACAATTAACTTTTCATTGTCAATAGCCGGGGCTACGATGAGGTGCCTCATGGCAGACCGCCGCGACCGAAAGGAACCCCGATGAACGACACCGCGAGCAAGGCCGCGCTGACCGGCAAGGAGCGCTACAAGGCCGGCGTGATGAAGTACAAGGACATGGGCTACTGGCGGCCGGATTACGAGCCCTCGGAGACCGATCTGATTGCGCTGTTCCGGATCACGCCGCAGGAGGGCGTCGATGCGGACGAGGCGGCGGCGGCGGTGGCCGGCGAATCCTCGACCGCGACCTGGACCGTGGTCTGGACCGACCGGCTGACCGCCTGCGACAACTATCGCGCCAAGGCGTACCGCGTCGACCTGGTGCCCAACACCGGGCCCGGCACGAACACGGAGCAGCAGTACTTCGCGTACATCGCCTACGACCTCGCGCTGTTCGAGGAGGGCTCGATCGCCAACCTGACCGCCTCGATCATCGGCAACGTGTTCGGCTTCAAGCCGTTGAAGGCACTGCGCCTCGAGGACATGCGCATCCCGGTCGCCTACCTGAAGACCTTCCAGGGACCGGCGACGGGGATCGTCGTCGAACGCGAACGACTCGACAAGTTCGGCCGCCCGCTGTTGGGCGCCACCGTGAAGCCCAAGCTGGGCCTGTCCGGCAAGAACTACGGCCGCGTCGTCTACGAGGGTCTCAAGGGCGGCCTCGACTTCCTCAAGGACGACGAAAACATCAATTCGCAGCCGTTCATGCACTGGCGCGAGCGCTTCCTCTATTGCATGGAGGCCGTGGCGAAGGCCTCGGCCGCCACCGGCGAGGTCAAGGGCACCTACCTCAACGTGACCGCCGCGACGATGGAGGACATGTACGAGCGGGCCGAGTTCGCCAAGGACCTCGGCTCGATCATCGTCATGGTCGACCTGGTGATCGGCTGGACGGCGATCCAGAGCATGGCGAACTGGTGCCGCAGGAACGACATGCTCATGCACATGCATCGCGCGGGCCACGGTACGTACACACGGCAGAAGAACCACGGCGTCAGTTTCCGCGTGATCGCGAAGTGGCTGCGCCTCGCGGGTTGCGACCACCTGCACACCGGCACGGCCGTCGGCAAGCTGGAAGGCGATCCGCTCACGGTGCAGGGTTACTACAACGTCTGCCGCGACAGCTACACGAAACAGGACCTGCCGCGCGGGCTGTTCTTCGACCAGGACTGGGCCGACCTCAAGAAGATCATGCCGGTGGCGAGCGGCGGCATCCACGCCGGCCAGATGCACCAGCTGCTGGACCTGTTCG
>CAYGYQ010000016.1:0-24861 GCA_964354035.1 uncultured Bordetella sp. | reverse complement strand
TGCGCGAGATTGTCGACGTACACCCCCAGGGTCAGCGGACTCGGTGCGGCGTCGGCGGCAGTCCTGCTCAAATGAGCGTCGCTGGTATCCTCGAAGTGCTCGACGATGAATCCGCTCTCGCCGAGGACCGAGCAGGTCTCGTCGGCGGAGACCAGGAAGCTGTCGGCGGGGTCCGTGGCCCACGGCAGCGGGAAATAGGATGTAGCCGCATTCCCGGCGGCCATTTCCTGGAAGGCGAACCGGCCGCCCGGCTTGAGGACCCGGCAGATCTCCCCGTAGAGCTTCCGCTTGTCCGCGATGTTCATGCCGACGTTCTGCATCCAGACGACGTCGAACGAGTCATCGGGGAAGGGCAGGTCCAGAGCGCTGCCCCGGTGCACTTCGATGCGCTCGTCGAGGCCGGTCAGCCGATTGAGCAAGGCCGCGCCGGCGCAGTAATCGGGGGACAACTCGAGGCAGTCGACGCGGCAGCCGAGCGCGGAAGCGAGCAGCCGGGCGGGACCGGCCAGGCCGGCGCCGATGTCGAGCACGCGATCTTCGGCCCGAATCCGTGCCAGCTCCAGCAACTCGCGCGAAGCACGGAGCCCGCCCGTGTGGAAATGGTCGAGCGCCCCCAGCGCCTGGGGCGACAGGCGTTCGTCCGGATTCAATCCGGCGGCGCGGATAGCGGCCAGGATACGCACCTCGATGTCGCGCGCCGCATAGTGCGTTTCCAGGCCTGCCATGAACGACTTCTCCTCGAGCTTTGCCTCGATGTCACCCGTCGAAGGCCGGCCGCATCGGGTGAAGGCATCGGGTCCGCCGGATCGTAACCAAAGCGCTCGCGCGCAGCAAGGAACCTGCAGGCGGGTGCGGTGTGGCAAACTTGATGATGGCTTCGAGCGCCGCATTCCGCTTCGACAATTCGTTCGCGCGCGAACTTGAGGGGTGCTACGTGGCCTGGCGACCTGCCGCCGTGGCCGCGCCACGACTGCTGTTCCTCAACCACTCGCTGGCCGAAGAGCTCGGCCTCGACGTCGCGGCGCTCGACGGCCCTGCCGGGGCAGCGACATTCGCCGGGAACACGTTGCCCGATGGCGCCGAACCGCTGGCGCAGGCCTACGCCGGCCACCAGTTCGGCGGGTTCTCGCCGCAACTCGGCGATGGTCGGGCGCTGCTTCTCGGCGAGGTGATCGACCGGCAGGGACGCCGTCGCGACATCGCTTTCAAGGGTTCGGGTCGCACGCCGTTCGCCCGCGGGGGCGACGGCAAGGCCGCTGTCGGGCCGATGCTGCGCGAGGTGCTGCTCGGGGAAGCCATGTACGCGCTGGGCATCCCCACCACGCGCGCGCTTGCGGTCGTCGCGACGGGCGAATCCGTCTATCGTGAACAGGCGCTGCCCGGCGCAGTGCTCACACGCGTGGCGGCAAGCCACCTCCGGGTGGGGACCTTCGAGTTCTTCGCCTCGCGCGGCGACCTGGAACGCCTGCGCAAACTGGCCGAGTACACGATCGCGCGACACGACCGCGAGCTCGTGACCGCACCGCAACCCTTCCTGGCGCTGCTGCAGGCGGTGGCCGAGCGGCAGGCGGCGCTGATCGCGCAGTGGATGAACGTCGGTTTCATCCATGGCGTTATGAACACCGACAACATGGCGATATCGGGCGAGACAATCGATTACGGGCCGTGCGCGTTCATGGAGGCCTACGACCCCGCCACGGTGTTCAGCTCCATCGACCATCATGGGCGCTACGCCTTCGGCAACCAGCCCGACATCGCGGGGTGGAACCTGACCCGCCTGGCCGAAACGCTGCTGCCGCTGCTGTCCGAGGATACCGATCAAGCGGTGGCGATGGCCACCGAGGTCATCGCTGCGTTCCCGGCGCTGTACCGCCGGCACCTGCTCCGCGGACAGCGGGCCAAGCTCGGACTGCGTCGCGGCGAACCGGATGACGACAGCGCCGATGCCGCGCTCGCCGGGGACTGGCTGACCCTGCTTCATGCCGAGCGGGTGGATTTCACCCTCGGGTGGCGGCGGCTGGCCGCCGCCGCCGCCGGTGACGAAGCGCCGTTGCGCGCGCTGCTCGGCGCGACGCGCGCGCCCGACGCATGGCTCACACGCTGGCGGGCCCGCTGCGCCAGCGAGGACGGCGACGCAGGACGTGGTGCGGGGATGTCCGGCATCGAGCGCGCCAGGGCGATGTGCAGCGTCAATCCGGCAGTGATCCCGCGCAACCACCGCGTGGAGGAGGCGCTGGCTGCTGCGTCGGACGAGGGCGACCTCGCGCCCTTCGCGCGGTTGCTCGATGCGCTCCGGCGGCCGTACGACGAGGCGAGCGAGCGGTCGCAATATGCTGATCCGGCGCCGGCCGACGTCACCGCCTGTTACCGCACGTTCTGCGGAACCTGATCCGGATCGTCTGCGGCATCGGACATGGTCGCGACCATCTTCGTTCATGGGGTTAGCCGGCCCGGACTTGTGTCCGCACACTGGAGACGGCTTTGACGGAGGCGCGCTATCACCCGCTCGTGGCCATCGACGAGCTCTCCGCTGCCTGGACGTTGCGACCATGACGGCGTCGCGTCCGGGAACGGCCCTTGATCTCGCCGGTTTTGCCGAGTGGCTCGTCGACCGCGGCTTGCGCGGCCTGCCGCTCGAAGAACAGGTCGACGGATTTTGCCGGCGCGTGACGGAGGCCGGATTTCCGGCGCGCCGTTTCAACATGCTAATGGGGACGCTGCACCCTCGGCACGGCGCGCGCAGCTACACGTGGCGCCCCGAGGGGCTCACGACCGGCGAATTCCCCCGCCGGCGCAGCGACGACGAAAGCGAGGCGTACCTGCGCAGTCCGATCTACCTGCTCCGCCGGAGCGGCGAGGTGAGGTTGCGTCGCCGCCTCGACACCGGCGCTCCGGATGACTTCCCGGTGCTCACGGACTTGCGCGAGGCCGGGATGACCGATTACGTCGCGCGCCTGATCCGCTTCGACGGCGGCGACACGCGGCTGCCGCGCGGCGAGGTTCGCGTCGAGGATCCGGCGCGCCCGGACCCGCTGCAAGGCATCTTCTTCTCCGCCGCGACCGACGTGCCGGGAGGCTTCGACGACGGTCATCTGAAACAAGTGGCCGATGCGCTGCCCTATCTTGCGCTGGCCGTGAAGTCGCGCTCGACCCTCGATGTCGCCCGCACGCTGCTGGAAACGTATCTCGGCGCCGATGCCGGCGGGCAAGTGCTCACCGGCAGGATCGACCGGCACTCGGTGCAGCGCATCCCCGCGGTCATCTGGTTCTGCGATTTGCGCGGCTTCTCGAGCGTGGCGAGCCGGGTACCCCAGGAAGAGCTGGTCGAGATTCTCGATGCGTACCTCGAGGCGATGGCCCGTCCGGTACTCGACCATCGCGGCCAGATCCTGAAGTTCCTCGGCGATGGCTTCCTCGCGACCTTTGACCTTGCGCAGCGCCGCCGCGAGTCCGTGTGCGTCGATGCACTCGCCGCCGCGTCGCAGCTGCTCGAGTACTTTCCGCGCTTCAATGCGGAGCGCCGCGCCGCCGGGAAGAAGACGCTGGAATTCGGTGTCGCGCTGCACCTGGGCGAGGTGCTCTACGGGAACATCGGAGCGAGCGAGCGACTCGACTTCACGGTGGTGGGATCGGCGGTGAACGAGGCGAGTCGCATCGAAGGGATGTGCCGGCCGCTGCAGCGCAAGGTGCTGGTGTCACAGGCCTTCCACGAGGCGGCGGTGAGCTGCGGCGGGCGCCTCGTCTCGGTGGGCGTTCACGCGCTGCGCGGCATCCGTGAGCCGCAGGAGTTGTTCACCCTCGCCCACCCGCCCTACAGCCTGTAGAGCGCGCCGTATTTCGTGTTGAGGTACGCGAGGTACGGCGCGATCGACAGCGGCTGTCCGGTCGCGCGCTGTACGATTTCGGGTGCGGTGAACTTGCGGCCGTGGCGGTAGATCCGGTCCGTCAGCCAGGCGCGCAGCGGCGCGTATCGGCCGGCGCCGATCTGGCCGTCGAGATCGCCGAGGTCGCGCCGCGCCGCGGCGAAGAACTGCGCACTCATGATGTTGCCGAGCGTGTAGCTCTGGAACGCTCCGCCGACGATGCCGCCGTACCAGTGCACGTCCTGCAGCGCGCCGTCGCGGTCGTCGGGAGGGCTCACGCCGAGGTCACTCTGCATGCGGGCGTGCCAGGCTTCCGGCAGATCGGCGACTGCCAGCGTTCCCTCCAGCAGCGCGAGCTCGAGGTCGAAGCGCAGCATCACGTGCAGGTTGTAGGTCACTTCGTCGGCTTCGGTGCGGATGAGCGACGGGCGCACCCTGTTGATCGCGCGATAGAAGGTGTCGACGTCCACGTCGTCCAGCGCACCGGGGAACGCGGCCTGAAGCACGCCGAACCAATGGCGCCAGAACGGCAGGCTGCGGCCCACGAGGTTTTCCCACAGCCGCGACTGGCTTTCGTGGACCCCCGACGTCGTGCCGGTGAACAACGGCGTGCCATCGAGGCCGTCGTCGATCCCCTGCTCGTACATCGCGTGCCCGGCTTCGTGCAGCGTGGAGAACAAACCGTCGGACAGGTTGTCCGAGCGGTACCGGGTGGTGATCCGCACGTCGCCGCGACCGAGCTTGGTCATGAACGGGTGGGCGGTCTTGTCCTGGCGCCCGCGCCCATAGTCGTAGCCGAAGGCGCGGATCGCCTGCTCGCCGAATGCCTGCTGCGCAGCTTCCGGGAAAGCGCCCTCGAGGCAGCGGTCGTCGATTTCCGGGCAGGCGCGTATGGCCGCGATCAGCGGCACCAATCCGGCGCGCAGCTCGGTGAAAAGCGCGCGCACCGTCGCCACCGTCATGCCGTCCTCGGCCAGGTCGATGAGCGCGTCGTACGGGTTCGCGTAGCCGGGGTGGAAGGCCGCGAGCTCCCGGCTCAATTCGACTGTCTTCTCGAGCAGCGGTCGCATCGCGGCGAAGTCGTCAGCCGGCCGGGCGCGCTCCCACGCGTGGTAGCTCGCTGCCGCGTGCTCGCTGAGGCGCTGGATGAAGGCGGAGGGCACCCGGGTTGCGCGATCGAAGTCCCGGCGCGTGACGCGCACGAGCGCCGCAACGTCGGAGTCGGCGCCCTGTGCGTCGGCCCACGGTGCGAGGGCGTCGAGGAGTCGGCCGATGGCGGGCTCCACGAGCCGCTCGTGCCCCAGGCGGCCGAGGAGCGCCAGCTGGCGGCCGCGCGCTTCCGCTCCGCCAGGCGGCAGGTACGTGGCCTGGTCCCAGCCCAAGACTGCCTCGGCCCCGTGCAGATCGCTGATTTCCCGGAGGCGCTGCTTGAGCTCGGCGAATTGGGCTTCATGAGTCATCAATGGCAGCCTTCGGTAGCGTGCGGATGCGGGAGTTGGGTAGACGGCGTGAACGGGCGCGCACTGCCGCGCGAGTAATGCGCGTCCGCCCTGGGCCATGAGGCCGGCACGCGATTCTATAGGTTCCCTCGTCCGGCGCCCACTCTCCTACGCGGCCGGCGCCCGCGCATCGGGGGGCGCGGGCGTGTATCTCGGCAGGCCAGCGGATGCGGTAGCATGGAGGCGCCCCGGCTTCGCCTGCGCCCATGGACTACGCCTTCATCCTCGATCCGCTGCCCGACCTCAAGGCCTACAAGGACTCGAGCGTCGCGATGATGCGTTCGCTCGCGGCGCGCGGCCACGCGCTGTTCGCGCTGGAGCAGGCCGACATCTTCTGGGATGCGCGCGGGACGCAGGCGCGCGTCGTGCCGCTGGCACTCAAGCCCGACGATCACGACTGGTATGTGGCCGGCGAGCCGGAGGACCGCGCGCTCAAGGATTTCGCGGCGGTGCTGATGCGCAAGGATCCGCCGTTCGACATGGAGTACGTGTACTCGACCTACCTGCTCGAGGCCGCCGGGCGCGAGGGCGCGCGCGTTTACAACCGGCCGCGCGCGATCCGCGACCACAACGAGAAGTTCGCGATCGCCCGCTTCGGCGAGTTCATCGCGCCCACGCTGGTGACTCGCGATGCGACCCGGATGGACGCCTTCATCGACGCCCATCGCGACACCATAGTGAAGCCGCTCGACGGGATGGGCGGCACCTCCGTCTTCCGCGTGCGCGCCGACGATCCGAATCGCAACGTGATCATCGAGACCGTGAGCCAGCTGGGAGCGCGGACCGTCATGGCACAGCGTTTCATTCCGGAAATCGCCGACGGCGACAAGCGCGTGCTGCTGATCGCCGGCGAGCCGGTCCCTTACGCGCTGGCCCGCATTCCGAAGGCGGGCGAGACGCGCGGCAACCTCGCGGCGGGCGGCCGGGGTGTCGCGCGGCCGCTCACCACCCGCGACCGCGAGATCGCGGCCGCGCTGGGGCCCGGGCTCTGGGCCGAGGGCCTGCTCGTCGTCGGGCTGGATGTCATCGGCGACTGCCTCACCGAAGTCAACGTGACGAGCCCGACGTGCTTCGTCGAGATCACGCAGCAAACGGGTTTCGACGTCGGCGCGATGTTTGCGGACGCGCTCCTGCGGGCGTCGGCCTGACGCGCCGGCGGCGGGCCTTGCGCGTGCTAACATTATCGACGGCCATTCCGATGAGCGCGAGCGCGCCGCCGCCCGCGCCGATCGATGCCATGGCGCCATCACGGAACCCACGATGATCGGCATTCTGATCATTGCGCACGCCAGCCTCGCCGAAGGCCTTGCGGGTGCAGTCACGCATGTGCTCGGCAGCCGGCCCCCGCAGTTCGAGGTGCTGTCGGTCGCCTCGACCGACGACCCCCACGCGCTGCTGCCCGCGGCGCGCGAACTCGTCAAGCAGCTCGACACCGGCAGCGGCGTGCTGATCTTTTCCGACATCTACGGCGCGACGCCGTGCAATCTCGCGGGCCGCCTGCTGAAGGCGAACCGCGTCGAAGGAATTGCCGGGGTCAACCTGCCGATGCTGGTGCGTGCGTTCACTTATCGCACGCGCGACTTGGAGACGATGGTCAAGCGGGCGGTGTCCGGCGGCTGCGAAGGCGTGCTGCACATGAACGTGGATCCGGTCTATGCCGCTACGCGAGGTTGAGATTGTCAACATGCTGGGGCTCCATGCGCGCGCCTCGGCGAAGCTCACGCAGCTCGCGGCGAAATACCAGAGCGACGTCGCGCTGTCGCGCAATAACCGGAAGGTGAACGCAAAGAGCATCATGGGCGTCATGATGCTGGCTGCGGGCAAGGGGGCGAAGGTGACGCTGGAGATCAACGGCCCGGACGAGGCCGAGGCGATGGACGCGATCGTGGCGCTGATCAACGACTGCTTCGGCGAAGGCCAGTAGCGCCGTGCCGAGTTTCGCGCTCCAGGGGCTCGGTGTCTCGGGCGGGATCGCCATCGGACGGGCGCAGCTCGTCTCGCACGCGACCTTCGAAGTCGCCCACTATTCGATTCCGGCGGGACGCGTCGACGGGGAAATCGCGCGCCTGGACCACGCGCTGACCGAGGTCCGGGCCGAACTGCTGGGCCTGCACGGGGCCATGACGGCAGGGGATGCCCCGGCCGAGTTCGGCGCCTTTCTCGATGTCCACACCATGATCCTTGCCGATCCGACGATCGCGGAGGTGCCGAAGCGGATCATTGCCGAGCAGCACTGCAATGCCGAGTGGGCGCTGACGCAGCAGATGAACGTGCTGGTCGAGCAGTTCGAGGAGATCGAGGACGCCTACCTGCGCGAACGCAAGGCCGACGTCGTGCAAGTGGTCGAGCGGGTGCTGAAGCGCCTCCTCGGCAAGCCGGGCGCGCTCGCGCCGGCCGGCGCGGAGCAGCACACGATCCTGGTCGCGCACGACCTCTCGCCGGCCGACGTGATCCAGTTCAAGACCCACCGTTACGCCGGATTCATCACCGACCTCGGTGGGGTGACGTCGCACACGACGATCGTCGCGCGGAGTCTCGCGGTGCCGGCGGTCACCGCCACGCACAACGCGCGCGCGCTGATCCGCGAGAACGAGCTGCTGATCCTCGACGGGACGAACCACGTCGTCATCGTCAACCCGGACAAGGCAGTGCTCGCCGAGTACCGGGCCAAACAGGGCATGCTCGATGTCGAGCGCACGAAACTGCGCCGGCTGAAGACCAAGCCGGCCACGACCCGCGACGGACACACGATCGAACTCCAGGCGAACATCGAGTTGCCGGACGACCTCGCGCAGGCGCTCGACAACGGCGCCACCGGCATCGGGCTGTTCCGTTCCGAGTTCCTGTTCCTGAACCGCGAGGGGCTGCCGTCGGAGGACGAGCAGTTCGAGGCGTACCGCAGCGTCGCTGCCGGCATGGACGGCAAGCCGGTGACGATCCGCACGTTCGACCTCGGCGCCGACAAGCAGAAGGAGGGCCTCGATGGCCTCGCCCGCGTCGCGCCCAATCCGGCGCTCGGCCTGCGCGCGGTGCGCTTCTGCCTCGCCGAGCCGCGACTTTTCCTGACGCAGCTCCGGGCGATCCTGCGCGCGTCGCACTACGGCTGCGTGAAGATCCTGGTGCCGATGCTGGCCTCCGTCAGCGAGATCGACCAGACGCTGGTGCTGATCGCGCAGGCGAAGGACTCGCTCGCCGAGCGGGGCGTCCCGTTCGACCCTGGCGTCGAGGTCGGCGGCATGATCGAGATTCCGGCGGCGGTGCTCGCCATCTCCGCGTTTCTGGAGAAGCTCGACTTTCTTTCGATCGGCACCAACGACCTCATCCAGTACACGCTGGCCGTGGACCGCTCCGACGACGCCGTGGCGCACCTGTACGATCCGCTGCATCCCGCGGTGCTGAAGCTGATCGCGATGGCGATCGCGGGTGCTGCCCGGGCCCGGGTCCCCATAGCCGTGTGCGGAGAGATGGCCGGCGACCCGCAGCTGACCCGGCTGCTGCTCGGCCTCGGCTTGCGCAACCTGTCGATGCACCCGGCGCAGCTGCTGACCATCAAGCAGCGGGTCCTCGCGACCGACGTCGCCGCGTTGACGCCGATCGTTGCGCGCATGCGCCGCCTGGACGATCCCGCGAAGCTCGTTGCCCAGCTCGACAAGCTCAACGAGTAGGAATCCGATGCCTTCGTTTGCCGCGACGACCGGCGGCAGTGCCGCGCGAGCGGGGCCGGGCCGGTCGGCAGGCGCCGTCGTCACGCAACGCGCGCGCTTCGACCAGCCGCTGCCGCTCGCCTGCGGCCGAACGCTGCCGCAATTCGAGCTCGCCTACGAGACCTACGGCAAGCTCGATGCCGACGGCGCCAATGCGGTGCTCGTCTGCCACGCGCTCAATGCATCGCACCACGTGGCCGGCTACTACGCGGGGGAGCCCGAAAACGTCGGCTGGTGGGACAACATGGTCGGCCCGGGCAAGCCGCTTGACACCGACCGTTTCTTCGTCGTCGGGGTCAACAATCTCGGCAGCTGCTTCGGCTCGACGGGGCCGCTCTCGCCGAATCCGGCGACGGGCAAACCGTGGGGCGCCGATTTCCCGGTCGTCACGGTCGAGGACTGGGTGGACGCGCAGGCGCGACTCGCCGACTTGTTGGGCATTCGCCAGTGGGCCGCCGTCATGGGCGGGAGCCTTGGCGGCATGCAGGCGCTCGCGTGGGCGACGCGCTACCCCGAGCGCATCCGGCACGCGCTGGTGATCGCCGCCGCGCCGAACCTTTCCGCGCAGAACATCGCGTTCAACGAAGTCGCGCGGCAGGCCATCCTTACGGACCCCGACTTTCACGACGGCCAGTTCGAGGCGCACGGCACGAAGCCGCGGCGCGGTCTCGTCGTGGCGCGGATGCTCGGCCACATCACCTACCTCTCCGATGAGCAGATGGACGAGAAATTCGGCCGTACGCTGCGCGAAGGGCTGAAGTTCTCGTTCGCGCCGGAGTTCCAGATCGAGTCGTACCTGCGCTACCAGGGCCAGAAGTTCGCCGAGTATTTCGACGCGAACACCTACCTGCGCATCACCAAGGCGCTCGACTATTTCGATCCGGCGCTCGCGACGGGCGGAGATCTGGCGCAGGCGCTCGCGCCGGCGAAGTGCCGGTTTCTGGTGGTTGCCTTCACCACCGACTGGCGGTTCGCTCCCGCGCGCTCGCGCGAGATCGTCAAGGCGCTGGTCGACGACGACCACGAAGTCTCGTATGCGGAGATCGTGGCGGCGCATGGCCACGACGCCTTCCTGCTCGACGATCCGCAGTACCTGGCGGTCGTGCGCGCGTATTTCGAGCGCATCACCGCGGAAAATGGGGAGAGGCCAAGTGTTTCGACCATGGCTTCGCCCGATCCGGAGCCAGGAACTGCCGGGGCCGCCGCCACCTTCCGCGAGCCGCCGCCGGCACCCTACGTCCCTTCCGCCGCCGCCGCCGCCGGCCGCGCGGATTTCGCGACCATCGCCGCGTGGATCGCGCCCGGATCGCATGTGCTCGACCTGGGCTGCGGCGACGGCAGCCTGCTCGCGTACCTCGCGCGCGAGCGCGGCGCGACGGGTTACGGCATCGAGATCGACGACGCCGGCGTCCTGGCGAGCGTTGCGGGCGGGATCAATGTGCTGCAGAGCGACCTCGAATCGGGCCTCGCGGGCTTCGATGACGCGTCGTTCGACTGCGTGATCCTGTCGCAGACGCTGCAGGCGATGCGCCACGCCGAGGACATCGTCGTCGAAATGCTGCGCGTCGGACGCGAGGCGATCGTCACGTTCCCGAACTTCGGCCACTGGTCGCATCGCTGGCAGATCGTCAAAGGCCGCATGCCGGTCTCGACGGCGCTGCCTTACCAGTGGTACGACACGCCCAACATCCACCTGTGCACCGTCGCCGACTTCGACGCGTTCCTCGCCGAAAGGGGATTGCCGGTCATCAACCGGGTCGTGCTTGCCGGCGGCCGGCCGGTGACCTTCCTGCCCAACCTCACGGGCGAGCTCGCGATCTACCGGTTCCGGCGCGGATGAGCACCCCCGCCGTGGCGTCGCCTGCCGGGCCCACATGGCGCGAGGTGCTTTTCAACCGGCGGATGCTGATCTGCGTCTTCACCGGATTCTCGTCCGGCCTGCCGCTCTATCTGCTGATCAACCTGCTGCCCGCGTGGCTGCGCTCGGAGCAGGTGGATCTCAAGTCGATCGGGCTCTTCGCGCTGATCCAGCTGCCGTACACGTGGAAGTTCCTGTGGTCGCCGCTGCTCGATCGGTACGCGTTCCCGGCGCTCGGCCGGCGGCGCGGCTGGATGCTCGTCACCCAGCTCCTGCTGCTGGCGTCGATACCGGCGTTCGGTCAGCTCCACCCGACGCTCGATCTGTGGACGATCGCGTACCTGGCCGCCGCCGTCGCGTTCTTCAGCGCGAGCCAGGACATCGTGCTCGACGCGTATCGTCGCGAGATTCTGCCCGATGTCGAACTCGGCCTCGGCAACGCGATCCACGTCAACGCCTACCGGATCTCCAGCCTGATCCCGGGCGCGCTGTCGCTGATCCTCGCGGACCATTTGCCGTGGTCGAGCGTGTTCTGGATCACCGCGGCGTTCATGCTGCCCGGGATCGTTATGACGATCGCCGTCGACGAGCCGAAATTGCGCCGGCCGGGACCGCGGACGCTGGCGGAAGCGGTGATCGAGCCATTCCGCGAATTCATCCGGCGCGACGGCTGGAACCAGGCTCTCCTCGTGCTGTTGTTCATCTTTCTCTACAAGCTCGGCGACAGCATGGCCACCGCCCTTGCCACGCCGTTCTACCTCGACCTGGGTTTCACCAAATCGGAGATCGGCCTCATCGCGAAGAATGCGGGCCTGTGGGCGAGCGTGGCGGGCGGAATGCTGGGCGGGCTCTGGATGCTGCGGCTGGGGATCAACCGCGGTCTGTGGCTCTTCGGCGTCGTGCAGCTCGTGTCGATTCTCGGCTTCGCGTGGCTCGCCTACGAGAACCGTCCCGACAAGCTGCTGCTCGCCGGCGTGATCGCATTCGAGGCGCTGGGCGTCGGGCTCGGCACGGCAGCCTTCATCGCCTTCATCGCGCGCGCCACCGACCCGCGTTACACGGCGACCCAGTTCGCGCTGTTCACGAGCCTCGCGGCGGTGCCGCGCACCGTCGTCAACGCGTCGACCGGATGGGTGGTGGAGCAGACCGGGTGGTTCACGTTCTTCCTGGTCTGCGCGGTGCTCGCGCTGCCGGGAATGGCGTTACTGTTGCGTGTGGCGCCGTGGGGCGATCGTGCTGGGGACAAGACCGCGCCATGAACTCCCGGGAATGAAACGGCAGCGCCTGCCTCGATCACAAAGGACCGGGCGGCGATAGTCAGGCAGTCGAGCGCAGGTTCTCGATCGCTTCGGAGACTTCGAGCCACTGCGTCTCGAGCCGGGCGAGTTGCCACGCGAGTTCGCCCTGGCGCGCGATGCGTTCCTTCAGCGCCTCCTTGTCGGCGTCGGCATAGGCTGCAGGCGAGGCGAGCCAATCCTCGATGGCCCTCCTTTCGGCATCGAGCGCGGCCATCTCGCGCTCGAGTTTCGCCTGCCGGTCGGCGAGCGGCTTCTTCTGCGCGTATTCGCGCTGCCGCGCTTCGGCCTCCGCACGCTTTTGCGCCTTGCGCTTGCCTGTGACACCCGTGTCAACGGCGTCCGCGGGTCGCCGGCTCCGGGCGAGCACCCAGTCGCGGTAGTCGTCGAGGTCGCCGTCGAACAGCGCGACGCGGCCGTCGGCGACCAGCCACAACGCATCCGTCGTGGCGCGGAGCAGATGGCGGTCGTGCGCGACCACGACCAGCGCGCCGCCGTAGTCCTGCAGCGCTTCGGCGAGCGCCTCGCGCATTTCGATATCGAGGTGGTTGGTCGGCTCGTCGAGCAGCAGCAGGTTGGGTTTCTGGCGGACGAGCAGCGCGAGCGTCAGCCGGGCCTTTTCGCCGCCGGAGAACTGCCCGACCGGATGCGCAACCATGTCGCCGCGAAAGTCGAACCCGCCGAGGAAGTCCCGGAGGTCCTGCTCGCGCGCTGCCGGATCGATCTTCGCCAGGTGCCAGAGCGGCGACTCCCCGGCGCGCAGCTGCTCGACCTGGTGTTGCGCGAAGTAGCCGATAGCGAGCGCCTGCGCGGTGTGCCGCTCGCCGGCAAGCGGCGCGAGCGTTCCGGCGATCGCCTTCAGCAGCGTCGACTTGCCGGCGCCGTTGGGCCCCAGGAGTCCTATGCGGTCGCCGTTGAGGATGCCCCAGTCGAGCCCCGCGAGAACCGGCGGCCGCCCGTGGTAACCGAGCGTCACGTGCTCGAGCTGCACGAGCTGCTGCGCGGCAACGGTCACGGGCGGGAACGTGAACTCGAACGGGCTGTCGACGTGCGCCGCGGCGATTCGCTCCATTCGCTCGAGCGCCTTGATGCGGCTCTGCGCCTGCTTCGCCTTCGTGGCCTTGGCGCGGAAGCGGTCGACGAACGCCGTCAGATGCGCGATCTGCCGCTGCTGCTTCGCGTAGGTCGCCTGCTGCAGCGCGAGCTGCAGCGCGCGCTCGCGCTCGAACTGCGAGTAGTTTCCGGAGTAGGACCGGAGCTTTTTTGCGTCGAAGTGGACGATGCCGGTGACGACGCCATCGAGGAAATCGCGGTCGTGGGTGATGAGCAGCAGCGTGCCGCTATAGCGGGCGAGCCAGTCCTCGAGCCACAGCACGGCGTCGAGGTCGAGGTGGTTGGTCGGCTCGTCGAGGAGCAGGAGGTCCGACCGGCACATCAGTGCCTGAGCGAGATTCAGGCGCATGCGCCAGCCGCCGGAAAAGCTCGCGACGGAGTCGCCTTGGGACGCGGCCGGGAAACCCAGGCCGGAGAGGAGCATCGCCGCGCGGGCGCGGGCCGAATAGCCGCCAACGTCCTCGAAGCGGTGATGCAGCAGCGCGAGCAATTCGCCCTGGCGTTCGGGATCGCTGGCGGCGGCCGCCTCGGCCGCCACCAGCCTCTGCTCGATCTCCCGCAACTCGCGGTCGCCGTCCTGCACGAACTCGATCGCGGGAGTGGCGACGGCGGGCGTTTCCTGCGCGACGTGCGCGATCGTCCAGGACGACGGCAACTCGACGCTGCCGGCATCCTGGTGCGCGTGCCCGAGGATCAGCGCGAAGAGGCTCGACTTGCCGCAGCCGTTCGGGCCGACGAGTCCCGCCTTGTGCCCGGGGTGGACCGTCAGGTTCGCCCCGTCGAGCAGGCGCTTGGCGCCGCGGGCGAGGACGAGGTCGGTGATGCGAAGCATGGAGCGGTCAGCTCGATCGCGATGGAGCCATGGTCTCAGCTCTCACTTGAGATCGCAGTCGTAATCGATCACGAGGGGCGCGTGATCGGAGAAGCGCCGGTTCGTGTAGATCGCCGCCGCCGTCGCCTTCGCCGCGATGCCGGGCGTGGCGATCTGGTAGTCGATTCGCCAGCCGACGTTCTTCGCCCACGCCTGGCCGCGGTTCGACCACCAGGTGTACCGGTCGGGCGAGGGATCGATGCGGCGGAACACGTCGACGAAGCCCATCTCGTCGAATACGCGCGTGAGCCACTCGCGCTCCTCGGGCAGGAAGCCGGAGTGCTTGCGGTTGGCGCGCCAGTTCTTGAGGTCGATCTCCTTGTGCGCGATGTTCCAGTCGCCGCAGAGCACGATCTCGCGCTTGCGCTTGCGCAGCTTCGCGAGATGCGGAAGGAACTCGTCCAGGAAACGGAACTTCGACGCCTGCCGGTGCGGCCCGCTCGAGCCCGACGGCAGGTAGACGCTGACGACCGTCAGCTCGGCGAAATGGGCTTCGAGATAGCGCCCCTCGGCGTCGAATTCGGCGCAGCCGAACCCGGCGACGATGCGTGGCGGACGTTTGGCGTAGATCGCGACACCGCTGTAGCCCTTGCGTTCGGCCGGCAGGAACGCTGCATGTGATGAGCGGGGCGCCTTGAGCGACCGGGGAATGTCGTCGTGCGTCGCCTTGATCTCCTGCAGGCACACGACGTCCCAGGGCTCCGCGCGGGCGAGCCAGCGCCCGAGGCCGCGGCGTTCGGAAGAGCGGATGCCGTTGACGTTGAGGGTGACGATGCGCACGCTGGCCGGAGCAAATGGCGGGCCCCGCCTCCTGCGAAAGCGGCGAGTTTACACGCCCCGTGCAATCGTCCCGCCCGCGCAGCGTTTGCACTGTTTGCGGAGAGGCAGTCCGGCCTCCGGCGGGCGGTGCGGCCGGCGTATAATCGGGCGCATTGCGCCGTTCGAGGCCGCCTTGACCGATTTTCGCCAGGAATTTCTCGCCTTCGCGCTGGCACGCGACGTGCTGCGGTTCGGTGCTTTCATTACCAAGGCGGGGCGCCGGACCCCCTACTTTTTCAACGCGGGCCTCTTCAACGACGGGGCGAGCCTGCAACGGCTCGGACAGTTTTACGCCGAAGCGGCGCTGGCCTCCGGGGTGGCGTTCGACCAGCTTTTCGGACCGGCTTACAAGGGGATCACGCTGGCGGCGGCGACAGCGATCGCCCTTGCCGAAAAGGGGCACAATTTGCCGTTCAGCTTCAACCGCAAGGAGACCAAGGATCACGGCGAAGGTGGCAATGTCATCGGCGCCGCGTTGACCGGGCGCGTGCTGATCGTCGACGATGTCATATCGGCCGGGACCTCGGTGCGCGAAGCGGTGGATTTGATCCGCGCCCAGGGGGCCGAGCCGGCCGGTGTCCTCATCGCGCTGGACCGGATGGAGCGCGGGACGGGCGACAAATCGGGTGTGCAGGAGGTGCGCGACACTTATGGAATACCGGTGATTGCCATAGCGACGCTCGACGATCTGATGCGGTTCATCGCGGGCCAGCCTGCGTTGACCGCCGCCCGGCCGGCCGTGGCGGATTACCGAGCGCGGTATGGCGTGAGCTAAGATCACCGGCAGGCCCGGCGGCCGAGACACGCGGTACCCACGACCGAGGTTGGTGGTGAAGCTACGGAAGGTGATGGCCATGTTGACAATGCGCGAAGTGCAGGTGGCGACGGTGCGGCAGAGGAACGGGCGGGGCGACGAATGCCCTGCCGGATTCGCCTTGGCCGCCGCTCTCTTGGCGGTTGCGATGTTCCTGGCCGGGGCGGGCGAGGTGCGCGCCGCGACGTACAAGTGGACCGACGACAAGGGCGTGGTTCACTACACGGACAAGTTGCCGCCGGAGGCCGTCGACAAGGCCAGGGTCGAACTCAACAAGCAGGGTGTCCCGGTCAAGAAGACCGACCAGGCACTGACGCCGGAGCAGCGCCGCACGATTGAACAGGAAGCCGAGCGCCAGCGGAGCGCGGAGCGGGCGCGGGAGGAAATTGCCCGCCGCGATCGTGCCCTCGTCTCCTCGTACACCAGCGAGGCCGAGATCGATCTCGCGCGCAACCGCTCGCTGCAGACGATCAACACCGTCATCCTGTCGGCGCAGGCGTTCAGCGAGCAGCTCAGCAAGCGCAAGGTCGACGTCGAGGCCAAGAAGGCCGAGTCCGCGGGCAAGCCGGTGGTGGCCGTGCTTGACCGCGAGCTCGAGAGCATCGACCTCGAGCTCGCGCGCCAGGCAGACGTGATCGCCCAGAAACAGCGCGAGACGACAACGATCACCGCCAAGTACGATGCCGACAAGCAACGCTGGCGCGAGCTCGTCGCGGCCAAAGCCTCCACCAAGCCCGCCGCCACTGCAAACGCAGGCGGCACCGCGGTCATCCCGGTGGCGGGCACGGCCAAGAAGTAGTCGGGCGCTACCGGTAACGGCGCCGTCGGCCCGCGGGCCGGCCCCGGCGACGTTTCCCGGACCCCGAACCGGCATTCGCGGGCCGGGCGCGTGCCACGGGTGCGAAATGGAACCGCCCTGGTTCCCGGCCTGCGATAATGCGGCCCCCAGTTCCTCGGACGGCACCCGCAACCCATGGCTCAATACGTTTACACGATGAATCGCGTGGGGAAGATCGTCCCCCCCAAGCGCGTCATCCTCAAGGATATCTCCCTCTCGTTCTTTCCCGGGGCCAAGATCGGCGTGCTCGGACTGAACGGCTCGGGCAAGTCGACCCTGCTGCGCATCATGGCGGGCGAGGACAGGGAGTTCGAAGGCGAAGCGGTGCCGATGCCGAACATGCGCATCGGTTTCCTGCCGCAGGAGCCGCAGCTCGATCCTGCGAAAACCGTGCGCGAAACCGTCGAGGAGGGGCTGTCCGAGATTTTCGGCGCGAAGGCGCGACTCGACGAGATCTACGCCGCGTACGCCGAGCCCGATGCCGACTTCGACCAGCTCGCGGCCGAGCAGGCCAGGTACGAAGCCATCATCGCGACCTCCGGCGCGGACACGGAGCTGCAGATGGAAATCGCGGCCGATGCGCTGCGTCTTCCCCCGTGGGAGGCGAAAGTCGCCAATCTGTCGGGCGGAGAAAAGCGCCGCGTTGCGCTGTGCCGCCTGCTGCTGTCGAAGCCCGACATGCTGCTGCTCGACGAGCCCACCAACCACCTCGACGCCGAGAGCGTCGAATGGCTCGAGCAATTCCTGCTGCGCTTCCCGGGCACCGTGATCGCAGTGACCCACGACCGGTATTTTCTCGACAATGCGGCGGAGTGGATCCTCGAGCTCGACCGCGGCTACGGCATCCCGTGGAAGGGCAACTACAGCTCATGGCTGGAGCAGAAGGAAGCGCGCCTGCAGACGGAGTCGAAGCAGGAGGCCGCGCGCATCAAGGCGATGCAGAAGGAGCTGGAGTGGGTGCGACAGAACGCGAAAGGACGACAGGCCAAAGGCAAGGCGCGCATGGCCCGCTTCGAGGAGCTGTCGTCGTACGAGCACCAGCAGAGGAACGAGACGCAGGAGATCTTCATTCCCGTCGCCGAGCGCCTCGGCGACGCGGTCATCGCGTTCGAGAGCGTGAGCAAGGGTTACGGGGACCGCCTGCTCATCGACAACCTGTCGTTCAGCGTTCCGGCGGGGGCGATCGTCGGCATCATCGGGCCGAACGGCGCCGGCAAGTCGACGCTGTTCCGGATGATCACCGGGCAGGAGCAGCCCGACCAGGGTGCGATCGTGATCGGACCGACGGTGCGGCTCGCGGTCGTCGACCAGACGCGCGAATCGCTCCCCAACGACAAGACGGTGTGGGAGGCGATCTCCGGCGGGCAGGACATCCTCACGGTCGGCCGGTTCGAGATGCCTTCACGTGCCTATCTCGGCCGCTTCAACTTCAAGGGCGGGGACCAGGGGAAGATCGTCGGGACGCTGTCAGGCGGCGAGCGCGGCCGGCTGCATCTCGCGGCGACGCTGCTCAAGGGCGGCAATGTGCTGCTGCTCGACGAGCCGTCGAACGACCTCGACGTCGAGACGCTGCGCGCGCTCGAGGACGCGCTGGGCGAATTCGCCGGCAGCGTGCTCGTCATCTCGCACGACCGCTGGTTCCTCGACCGGATCGCGACGCACATCCTCGCCGCCGAGGGCGACTCGCAGTGGTCGTTCTTCGAGGGCAACTACCAGGAATACGAGGCGGACAAGAAGCGGCGCCTGGGCGAGGAGGGCGCGCGGCCGCATCGGATCAGGTACAAGGCGCTGCTGCAGTGACAGAGCGCAATTCCCGCCCCAAAAGCAAGCCCGACATCAAGGAGACACGCATGAGAATCCTGCTCAGGATCATCACCGAAGTTGCGTTTGCCATGGCCGCCGTCGGCGCCTCGGCCCAGGACAAGGTCGTCTATCACTTCGACAGCGGCATCGCCCAGGCCACCAAAGGGCTGCGCAACATCCGCAACCACCTCGACGTCGACCCCAAGGCGAAGATCGTCGCGGTGGCCCATGCGGAGGGGGTGGACTTCCTCATGGAGGGCGCGAAGACCGGCAACAACCAGGAATTTGCCGCGCTGGTCAGCGACCTTTCGGCGCGCGGCGTGGTGTTCGAGATCTGCGAGATCACGCTCAAGAACCGCAGCCTGAAGAGGGAGCAGTTCATTCTGGGCCCCACCTTCACGCCCTCGGGTGTCGTGCGCATCGCCAACCTGCAGGCACGGGAGCAGTTCGCCTACATCAAGCCCTGACCGCGGCGCGGGTTCCGGCAACCCCCGGCGCAAGTCAGCCTTTGGCGGGTGCTACCTCCTGCCGCGCCTTCTCGGCGACGCCGTGCGCGTCGAGCATCAGCTTGTAGGCGACGTAGTACTTGTAGATGTTGCGCACGTAGGTGGTGGTCTCGATGCCGATCTTCTCGGCCGTGACGATCTCCACGTTGTTGAACCACTTGTCGGGGTCGAGGCCGCGCTTGGCCGCCTCGCGGCGCATCTTCGCGACGTTGCCCGGCCCGCAGTTGTAGCTCGCGAACGCGAACAGCGGGCGGTTGGCCTCGCTGAATTTCGCGTCGGGAAAGTACTTGGCCATCAGCTGGTCCATGTACTTGGCCCCGCCGTGGATGTTGGGCTCGATGAGCTTGATGTCGCCCACCTTGAGCTCGGCACCGGTCGCCGGCATGATCTGCATGACGCCGATCGCGCCAACGTGGCTTTTCGCATTCTGATCGAGCGTGGACTCCTGGTAGCCCTGCGCGGCGAGCATCAGCGGGTCGAAGCCGTACTTGCTGCCGTACTTCTCGAACAGCGCCAGCGTGTCCTTGAAGCGCTTCCACTCGCCGGTTCCGGTCGGGTCCTTCAGTTCCTTGACCCGCTTCATGTACTGGGCGAGGCGGTACTCGATCACACCCTGCTTCGCCGCCCAGTTCTTGATGAAGTCCTCGATCTCGGCGGCGAGCTTCGGGCTCTCCTTGCGGATCGCCCAGCCGATGCGACCGTCGTTGCGCAACACGAGGTCGGTGCGCACCTTGAGCTTCGGCAGCGCCTGTGCCCACATCTTCGCCTTCCAGTCGTCGACGACGATGATTTCCAGGAGGCCGGTGTTCATCATCTCCATCATGTCCTCGTCCTCGAGCGCATCGGGAACGAGGACGAGGTTGATCTCCGGCTTGCCGGTGCCGCGCAGGCGATCGTTCTGCGCGATCAGGCTGTCGTAGTAGCTCGACGCGCGGCGCACGTGCACCGTCTTGCCCGCGAGATCGTCGAGCGTGGCAATGGGTGGCGAGACGGGGCCGGTGACAACGACCTCGTCCACGGTTCGCAGCGATGCCGGTGACACCATGTCGACCGTCTTCAGTCGCTCGGGCGTGACCGTGAGATTGCCGAACGCGAGGTCGGCGAGCCCCTCGACCACGTCCGGCAGCAGCTTGTCGCGGGTGGCCGGGACGATGTAGATCGTGAGCGGTCGCTTGCCGAGTTGCTTCGCGTACTTCTGGTTGAGCCAGCGCTCGAAGTCGCGGATAAGCTCGGCGGAAAGACCGCGCTCGCGCCCCTTGTCGTTGAAGTAGAGTGAGCGGCTGTACGGCGCATAGACGCGGATCATCCGGCGCTCGAGCATCTTGTCGAAGTCGCCGGTCCATTTTTTGTTGGCGACCGAGAGGCCGCGTGCGGCCGCGGCGTCTTTCTCTGCCGCCGAGGCCTTCGCCGCGGCGGCGGCCGGGGCAGTCGTTGCTGCGGGGGCAGACGGTGGTTGCGCCGCGGCTGGGCCCGCGATGAGGCAAATCATGGCGGCGAATGCGGCAAGCATCGAACGGAGCATGGCGGTCTCTCTTGGCGGGGCGCGAGCGGCTTGTGGCTGCTGCGCGCGCGGGTAGCCGCAAAGCTGTGAACGATAATCCTATTTCACATTTATTTCAACGGCTTGCGGGCTGGTGTCGCCCTCGCGCCCTGCGGGCCGCGCGCGGGCGCCAGTGCCCGGCCAGGCAACGATGACGGGGCAGCGCCCGCGCCGACCGCAGCCGCGTTCGCTCAGCCCGTAAGCTTCCGCCGCAAGGCCGCGTTGACCTGCGCCGGGTCGGCCTTGCCTTTCGTCGCGGCCATCGCTTTGCCGACGAGCGAATTGAAGGCCTTCTCCTTGCCGGCGCGAAATTCCGCGACGATTCCCGCGTTGGCGGCCAGCACGTCGTCGACGATCTCTTCTATCGCGCCGGCATCGGAAATCTGCACCAGCCCTTTGGCGGCGATGATCGCATCGGCGTCCCCGCCGTGCTCGCCGGCCCACATCGCGTCGAAGACGCCCTTCGCGATCTTGCCGGAGATCGTGCCGTCGCCGATGCGGCGCAACAATGCGGCGAGCTGGTCCGCGCCGACGGGCGCCTTGCCAATGTCCTGTTCGCTCCTGTTGAGCGCTGCGGCGAGTTCACCGAGCATCCAGTTGGCGACCAGCTTGCCAGTCTTGTCTGCGGGTCCCGGGAGCGCGGTCACGGCCGCCTCGAAATAGCCGGCAGTCTCGCGGTCCGCGGTGAGCGCGGCCGCGTCCTGCGCGGACAGCGCGTACTGCGCGGCCAAGTGCTCCCGCATCGTCGCGGGCAGCTCGGGCATCCCGGCGCGCACGCGCTCGATCCACGCTTCGTCGATCGCGAGCGGTGGCAGGTCGGGATCCGGAAAGTAGCGGTAATCCTGCGCATCTTCCTTGCTGCGCATCGTCCGGGTCTCGCCGCGGTCCGGGTCGAACAGCCGCGTCTCCTGGACGACGGTGCCGCCCTCGCTGATCAGCTCGATCTGGCGGCGGACCTCGAAGTCAATCGCCTGCTGCATGAAGCGGAAGCTGTTGAGGTTCTTTATTTCACAGCGCGTGCCGAGTTTCGCCTCGCCGAGCGGCCTTACCGAGACGTTGGCGTCGCAACGGAAGCTGCCCTCCTGCATGTTGCCGTCGCAGATGCCGATCCACTTGACCAGCGCGTGCAGCGCCTTGGCATAGGCGATGGCCTCGGCGGCGCTGCGCATGTCGGGCTCGGACACGATCTCGAGCAGCGGCGTCCCGGCGCGGTTGAGATCGATGCCGGTCATGCCGTGGTAGTCCTCGTGCAGGCTCTTGCCGGCGTCTTCCTCGAGGTGCGCGCGGGTGAGCCGGACGATTTTCTCGCCCGCGGGCGTCGCGATGGCGAGCGAGCCGCCCTGCACGACGGGGATTTCGTACTGCGAGATCTGGTAGCCCTTCGGCAAGTCGGGGTAGAAGTAATTCTTGCGCGCGAACACGCTCCGGCGGTTGATCGTTGCGCCGACAGCGAGCCCGAACCGTATCGCGCGCTCGACGGCGCCGCGATTGAGAACCGGCAGCACACCGGGCAGCGCGATGTCCACGGCGCAGGCCTGCGTGTTGGGCGCCGCGCCGAAGGCGGTCGATGCGCCGGAGAAGATCTTCGAGGCGGTGGAAAGCTGGGCGTGGGTTTCGAGCCCGATGACGATTTCCCAGGTCATTTTGGTGCCCCCACGCTTGCGGCTGGCGCCGCTGCGTTGCCCCCCAAGGGGGAGCACCCGTGCCTTGGCCCGGAGGCGCTCATGTTGCCGCCATCGCCGGAATGCGTTTGTGCCAGTCCGTCGCCTGCTGGAACCGGTGCGCGACGTCGATGAGTTTCGCCTCGCTGAAGGCAGGCCCCTGGAGTTGCAGCCCGATCGGCAGGCCGTTGCGGTCGAAGCCGCAGGGGATCGACAGCGCCGGCGCTCCCGTCAGGTTCGCGGCAATCGTGAAGATGTCGTTCAGATACATCTTCACCGGGTCGTCGCTGTTGACACCGATCCGGAACGCGGCGGTCGGCGCGGTCGGGCCGGCGATCAGGTCGCATTTCTCATAGGCACGGCCAAAATCGTCGGCGATCAGCCGGCGCACCTGCTGCGCCTTGAGGTAATAGGCGTCGTAGTAGCCATGCGACAGCACGTAGGTGCCGACGAGGATCCGCCGCTTGACCTCGGCGCCGAAGCCTTCGGCGCGCGTCTTCTCGTACATCTCGGTCAGGTCGGCGTAGGCGGCCGCACGGTGACCGTAACGCACGCCGTCGAAACGCGACAGGTTCGACGATGCTTCCGCCGGCGCGATCACGTAGTACACCGGAATGGACAGCTTCACGTTCGGCAGCGCGAGATCGACGGTGGCGGCACCGAGCTGGCGCAGCTCGACGAGTGCGGCGTCGATCGCCCGGGAAACGTCCGGGTCGATCCCGGCGCCGGAGTATTCGGCAGGCAGCCCGATGCTGATGCCGGTCAGTGGCTTGGCGCCGCCCTCGCGCGCGAGCAGGCGCGTGTAGTCCTCGGCGGGGCGGGGCAGCGAAGTCGAGTCGCGTGGATCGTGGCCCGCCATCGCGTTCAGCAGCAGCCCGAGGTCCTCCGCCGTACGGGCGAACGGGCCGGCCTGGTCGAGGCTGGAGGCAAAGGCGACGAGTCCGTAGCGGGAGCACACGCCGTAGGTCGGCTTCAGTCCGCAGACGCCGGACATGGCCGCCGGCTGCCGGATCGACCCGCCGGTGTCGGTGCCGGTGCCCCCTGCCACCAGTCGCGCCGCGACGGCGGCCGCGGTGCCGCCGGAACTGCCGCCGGGAACGCAGTCGAGGTTCCACGGGTTCTTCACCGGGCCGAAGTGGGACGTCTCGCTCGACGACCCCATCGCGAACTCGTCCATGTTGGTCTTGCCGACGAGCACGGTGCCGGCGCGCGCCAGCGCTTCGACGACGTGCGCGTCGAAGGGCGACGTGTAGTTCGCGAGCATCCGCGACGCGCAGGTTGTGCGCATGCCCGCCGTGACCAGGATGTCCTTGTGCGCGATCGGGATGCCGGTCAGCGGACCGCCGGTGCCAGCGGCAATGGCTGCGTCGGCCGCGTTCGCGTCGGCGAGCGCCCGGGCCGGGTCGACGGTGATGAACGCATTGAGCGCCGGGTTGAGCGCGGCGATCCGGTCGAGCGCTGCCCGCGTCAGCTCGACGCTGGACACGCGCTTCGCGTGGAGCGCGGACGCAAGCTCGGCAATGGAGGCGTCGATCACGGCCGGGCCCTCATGCAAGCGCTTGTATGTTCCCCCCGAACGGCGCTGCGCGCCGCTCCCCCCAGGGGGCGAGTGCCTTGGGACGGCCCGGCGGCACTCATTCGAGCACCTTCGGCACCAGATACAACCCGTCCTCCACGGCCGGCGCGACGCGCTGGTAGCGCGCGGAGAGGTCGGCCTCGACGGCGGCGTCGGGCCGCAGCGGGAGCGCCACGTCCTGCGCATGCGCCATCGGCAGGACACCCATCGTGTCCACGGCGACGAGCTCGTCGATCAAGCCGAAGATCGCGGTGAGCTTCGTGCGTACCTCTTCAGCATGCGCGGCGTCGATCTCCACGCGCGCGAGGTGCGCGATCCGGTAAACGTCAGTGAGCGAGATGGTCATGGTGGAGGAAAGGCATCGGGATGGGGCGCTTCCCGTCCGGGTGGGCGGTGCCAAATCCCCGACGAACGGGCGGTGACGAGCGGACCGGCGGCGCGCCCCAAAACACCCGAATTACCGCGCAAAATCAGTGCTGGAGCAATGCACAATAGGTTATCATAATGTCATATTTTCGAGCCACCGCCGTGGTTCGTCGACCTCCGGGCCGTCGCCTCGTCCGCGCGCGCCAAACCAGTTCAGGCCACCGTTTCCATGTTCGCGTCTTTCAAGGGCTATTTCTCCAGCGATCTCGCTATCGACCTCGGTACCGCGAACACGCTGATCTACGTCCGCGGCAAGGGCATCGTCCTGAACGAGCCGTCCGTCGTCGCGATCCGCCAGGAAGGCGGACCCAACGGCAAGCGGGTGATCCAGGAAGTCGGTCTCGCCGCGAAGCAGATGCTGGGGCGCACACCGGGCAACATCACGGCCATCCGGCCGATGAAGGACGGCGTGATCGCCGACTTCACCGTGACCGAGCAGATGCTGAAGCAGTTCATCAAGCGCGTGCTCGAATCGCGGCTCTTTTCGCCGTCCCCGCGGATCATCATCTGCGTGCCCTGCGGCTCGACGCAGGTCGAGCGCCGCGCCATTCGCGAGTCGGCCCTCGGCGCCGGCGCGTCGAAGGTCTACCTGATCGAGGAGCCGATGGCCGCGGCGATCGGCGCCGACCTGCCGATCTCGGACGCGACCGGCTCGATGGTCGTCGACATCGGCGG